>JAGAOK010000030.1 GCA_017623815.1 Lachnospiraceae bacterium | reverse complement strand
ATCGGAAATGCAACGGTTACCGCCAATGCAAGAGCAACTGCTGACATTCCTGCTTTTTTCTTATTATACATAACATACCTTTCTCTGTTTGGGTAACAATTTCATGTTTTAATTGTTACAAATTTGTTACAAATGTTACAGGCATTATAACAACCATGATAGGATATGTCAAGTCGGGGGATTTGGTAGTATGTGGAATCCCTACCTCGCCCCCATCAATGCGCTAAGCTGTTCCACAAGACCGGCATTTCCGCCCACAGAGATTTCTCCGACTTTGTCGCAGATTCTCTCCATGTATTCAAGCTCTTTGAGCCTGTAAAGAGTCTTGTTCTCATCCATCAGTTTTGCCGTGTTAAGCAAAGATCTTGTGGATGCCACCTCCTCACGTCTTGCGATGACATTTGCCTGCGCATTTTTCTCAGCTACCAGAACAGAGTTCATGATATCACGAATCTCACCCGGAAGAATGATATCTCGGATACCTGCTGCCAGAATCTCCACATAAAACTCCGGTGCCCTCTCTCTGAGTTTATCAAATACTTCTTTAGAAATGACCTCCTTCTGCTCCAGAATCTCATCCAGTCTGTAATTTCCGGTCAGTTCTCTTACGGTAAGCTGCACGGCGGAATAAAGCTGCTGCTCCATATTTTTCATGTTCTCGGTCATAGCAACCGGATCCTTGACCTTGTATGTACATGTCACATTCATTCGGATACCGATTTTATCCTTGGTCAGGATTTCCTGACCGACCACATTCAGCTCAGCCTGCTTCATATCGATAACATGCGCTGTCACCTTTACGCCGTAAGTCCAGAAACGGTACAAACCGGCTGTCAGCGTTCTCTGAAGCACATTGTCAAAGTACAAAAGTCCCGCCTGACCGCGGCCGACCTCCACCGCTGTGTAATATTTAGTCGGAATAACCTCCAGCATCTGTTTGGTTACCTCTGCTCCGATCTCCGGCTGCTCCATGGAAATGAGTCTGATCTCATGCTTCTCAAACTCATTCCAGAAAACATACTCCCTGCGGTTTGCGCAGGCACGCAGCTTACCGTCCACATAAATCAGTCCGAGCTGACCGTCCGGAATCTGAAACCTTACGGTTTTTTCCGCAAAGTCCTTATTTTTTGCCAGCACCTGATACGGTACCTCCAAAAACTCCACTTCATCTTCCATGGTTTCCACAAACAGCTCGTAGCCGAGTGCTTTTGCCACATGGTGTTTTCCTGCAAAGAGTATCTTTACAAACACACCGTTCTTCATTAAAAATCCTGCTTCATTTTCTTTTATAATCATTTTCATCTTTCTTACCTCCGTTATATTTGCAGTCCATCCCCTTCGTCTTTGCCGTGCAATGGAAAAAAGAGGGCTTTCCCGGCCGCACAGGAGGACCTTTGGTAATCAGATATGGCTCTCTGACGCCTCCCCTCTTTGCGTCTTTTCACCAGATCGTTTTCCATCAGTTGTCCTATGCTAACCAAAGAAATCATCTCTCCTCTCAGATTGCAAAGCAAATTGCAGCACGCTGCGTGACGAAAGGAATTCCTGCCTTCTTGCTTGGTGACCATCTCGGTCAGGGCGGATTTGAACCGCGAACTTTCGTTCTGCCACTTTTAATGTTACTCTACCCACTGAGTTACCGCATATTGCGGGGTGGAGTCGAACCACCGACAAACATTGCTTCTTTCAACACTTTACAGGTGTCTTCTGAAAAAATACCGCGGAATACAACAATGCCATAGGCATCTGCACCGCCGGGCAGGGAATGATTCCCGATACCCAGGCAAAGCAGTATGTTTTCCTCTATGTGATTCTGCCTATGCAGATATCAACCTTTTACCACTCCCACTGTCTTTAACTTTCTGACAATGTCGACCATATCGGTCTGCTGCGCCATCACCTCATCGATATCTTTGTACGCAAATCTGCACTCCTCAGCCACGTCGCTTTTCTTGCGTTTTCCAAGGACAACTCCCTGCTCTTTGAGATCGCAGATGACCTGCTCTACCGAAAACGCGGCTTTTGCACCGGTTCTTGAATAGCTTCTGCCCGCTCCATGAGAGGACGAACAGAATGTCTCCGGATTTCCTTTTCCGGATACGACGTAGCTGTAAGATCCCATCGCTCCCGGAATGACCGCAAGTTCGCCGTCTCTTACTCTGGTTGCACCCTTTCTGTGTACCCAGACATTGGCATCGTAGTGATTCTCAAGCGCCGCATAATTATGGTGGCAGTTTATTTTCTGCGTAAACTCCACTTCCTGATCCGTATGCTTTTCAATCACTTCTTTGACAATCGCACAGACTTTCTCCATCATGCGTTCTCTGTTCTCAAACGCATAGTCCAAAGCAAGATTCATCCAGCGGATGTACTGCTGCCCTTCTTTGGTATCCACCGGCAAAAATGCCAGACGATACTCATCCGGAACCGCGCTATGCCATGTTGCATTCAGCTCGCGTGCCACATTATGGAAATAATCGCAGATTTCTTTTCCCATGTGACGGCTTCCGGAATGAAGCATAATACATAAGTATCCGTCCTGATCTTCCTGAATTTCGATAAAATGATTACCTCCGCCAAGTGATCCGACCTGGAAATATCCATCCTCGATCAGTGGGAGAATCTGCGGATTTTCCGCATATAACGAAATATCTGCTCTTGCCTTATCCAGTACCTCAGACAGCTGTGGCTCCTTATAACGCTCAATCCCAAGCGGAATCGCACGCATCACGTTTCCGATTATTGCCTGCATGATGCTCCCGTTCCCGGTAACCACATCGCGGATTTCCTCCATCTTAATATTCGTAGCCACAAATACCATTCCGCAACCGATATCTGCGCCGACTGCATTCGGAATAATCACATCCTTTGTCGCGATCACACCGCCGATCGGCATTCCTTTTCCTGCATGGGTATCCGGCATCAGACATACCCACTTATGTAAAAACGGAAGGTTTGACAGGTGATACGCCTGCTCCATACAAGACTCTTCCATTTTGCTTTCACTCTCTAACCAAACCTTAATCGGAAATTTTGTTTTTTCATTATAAATCACGAACATATCGTTGCCTCCTCTTTGCATTTCTCCTGTTTTGTTTGCTGTTGAAGTTATCATAAACGCCCTTGGTAAAATTTTCATTTCAAAAAAGTTGCGAACTTAAAATGTTCCAAACTTTGTGTTATACTAACCTTATTAAAAAAACGAAAGGAGCCGGCCATGTCAGAATTCAAAGAACTTATAAAAAGTTTTCCGAAAACCAGGGAATACGTACGGGATTTCTTTGTCTACGGATTTAAGACAAGGGATGATTTCAAAGCAAAAAGCGGGCGTACCTACGACAACGAACGCCGCCGTATCGAAAGCTGGCTTGCACCTTTTGTCAAACAGGACTACACCGGCAAAGGGAAAAACATCTCTCTTGCCATCGACAGCAATCTCCTTGACACCAATCCTCTTTACCGGGTTTGGAAAACAAAGAGCTTTACCGACAATGACATACAACTTCATTTTTTTCTGTTTGATTATCTGAATACCGAAGAGGGATTTACGATTGAACAAATTGCGGACGGTTTTTTGGAAGAATATGAAATCTGCTTTGACACCCAGCTTATCCGGCGCAAATGCAACGCTTATATAAAAGAAGGTCTTATTCGCACAGAGAAAATAGGAAAAGAATTGCTTTACTATAAAAATGAAAATTTTGCAGACATCGCAGCCCGTACGCCGCGCCTTGACCACGCGCTTTCCTTTTTTACGCAAAGCGCTCCGCTTGGCATCATCGGGGATACGATTCTTGACAATATCGATACAAAAAACAGCACTTTCCGCCTCAAACACGGATTCTTCGTCCATACCCTTGAGGATGAGATGCTGCTTTTGCTCCTGACCGCCATGCGTGAAAAATGCAATGTAACAGTAAAAATCCGCGGTACCAGAAGTCTTGAAGAATCCATATTTTCCGGAACTCCGCTTCAGATTTTTACCAGCACACAGACCGGAAGAAGATTTCTTTGCATACACCTGACCGAGAAAAAGAGATTTCATTGTCTACGCCTTGACGGAATCAAAAACGTAGAATTATGTAAACCCGCATCCGACGATGCATCGCCTGACACTGATTCTACCGCTGCCTATGACCGTCTGAAACAGGCTCTTGACAACAATCGCCCGTATCTGTGGGGTGTCTCGTTCCAAAATGGTTCCCGGTCGCGCCTTGAAAAAGTGAAACTGACGATCCATGCAGATGAAGAACGTGAAATGTTCATCGTGGAACGTCTGCAGCGAGAAGGCCGTGGCGGGCGCATTACAAAAGCCGCACCGCACACCTTTGTCTATGAAACAGAAGTCTTTGACAGCACGGAAATGCTTCCGTGGCTTCGCACCTTTACCGGCCGCATTATTGATCTGGAATGCGACAATGCCTTTGTGCGACGGCAGTTTGTCTGTGACATGCAAAACATGTACGAGCTCTATGATATATAAGAGAGGATCTTTAAATGGAAATTTTTTCTGAACTTTACAACTGCTATTTTCAAATTTTAAAACATCTCCTTCGCAGCACTTCTTCCGTCTCTGAGGAAGATCTGCGCCTTCGCGTAGCAGAAAACGGCTACGAAGAGAGCCTGCTTTATCTGATTCCGAAGCTGACCTTGGGAGAATGGGCTTTTCTTAAGAAAGACGGAAATCTGTACTTTTCAAAAATTGCGAAGGATTTCTATGTCCCGCTTACGACTTTACAAAAATCCTACATCAAAACCATCCTTTCCGATGCAAAGATGCAGCTTTTTCTGGATCCGGAAATAACACAAGCACTCCTTACCGATCTGGCAGATGTACCACTGCTCTGGCGCGAGGAGGATTTCTATTATTACGATCGTTATGTAAACCGCGATCCCTTCGAGGATGCTGCATACATACAGAATTTCCGCGCGCTTCTTGCTGCCATGCAGCGCGGGCAGTATGTCGACATCGAATACAGCGGAAAGCAGAATCGCCGCACGCACCATCACTATTTCCCCTGCCGTCTGGAATATTCGATAAAGAACGACAAATTCCGTCTGCTTGCCACGGAAAAAGGTGCAAAAAAAGCCCGCATTGAAACACTCAATCTTGAGCGAATCAAACGCGTCACTTTTATGGATGTATTTGTAAAGGAACGTCCTGACATCAACCTTCTTTTAAAAGAAGAAAACTACAAAGAGCCGGTGCGTCTTCTCATCCACACGGACCGCAATGCCTTAGAACGCACCATGCTGCAGTTTGCCAACTATGAAAAGAACACTACCAAAATCGATGACAACACCTACGAGTGTCTGATTTATTATAATGAAAAAAACGAGACGGAACTTCTGATTGAAGTCTTGTCCTTTGGTCCGCGGGTTCAGGTACTCGGAAGCGAGCGGTTTCTGCAGCAGCTCCGCCGGCGTCTGTATCTGCAAAAAAAGCGTGGAATATTTTAGAAGGATCAGCCCAAAGGTATCTTGCCTTTTGTCCCTCTATAAAATTGCCATCACAATTCTCACACTTATTTTAACTTGCTTAGCCTTGCCGTATTGGCAATCACAATGAGTTTCATTGTCTTTTCCAAAGGTTTTTCCGGTTCAATACTCACACATACGTTCTTGCCCTGTATAATGGCCACAACATTAATCGAATACTTCTTTCTCAAGTTTAATTCCAACAGATTTTTGCCTTCCCATTCCGGTTTCACTTCAAGTTCTATCATAGAAACATCTGTTGAAAGTTCTATAATATCAACAAAACCGGAACTTAAAAGATTTTTTGCTAATCTGATTCCTGATTCATTTTCAGGAAATACAATTCGATCCGCACCTACTTTATCTAATATCTTACAATTCATTTCACTTGCGCATTTTACGATAACCGTTTCAACACCGATTTCCTTGCATAACATGGTTGCCATTACACTCGCTTCTAAATTCGTTGCCATGGCAATGATTACTACATCAACGTTTGCAATACCAAGCTGTTTAATCACTTCTGCGTCTGTAATATCCGCACATCTACAATATGGTATTTCAGTTATTGCGGTATTCACAATATCTTCATCCATATCAACCGCAAGCACCTCTGCTCCGTTTTTTACAAGTTCTTTTGCAACAGACCTGCCATATCTGCCAAGTCCAAATACAGCATATGATTTATTTATACTCATTTCTTCATCCTTTCTTGATACATTATCCAATACTTATTTCTTCGATAGGTTCTTTTATAATATTTTTCTTCTCTTTTGTTGTATTAAACGCTATTAACAAAGATATCGGCCCTACTCGCCCCAAGTACATAGTTATAATTATAATCAGTTTCCCCCATATATTTAACATTGGAGTTAAATTTCTTGTAAGACCTACCGTTGCAGTTGCACTTACTGTTTCATAAGCGATATCCAGAGCACTTGCATTTGTCACAGCTGATAAAAGAAGTGTTGACAGAAACATAATCGCAAACGACACACATACCACTGCAACTGCTTTGCTGACAGCAAGTTTAGGAATTGTTCGCTGAAATAGGACTACGTCTTCCTTGTTTTTTATCGTTCCAAATGTAGCAAAGATTAATACAACAATGGTAACTGTTTTAATTCCTCCAGCTGTTCCTACAGGTGAACCGCCAATAAACATTAACAATAAGGAAACAATGGCAGAAGCATTCGTCAGATTCTGTTGTGGAATTGTTGCAAATCCCGCCGTTCTTGTTGTTACCGATTGAAATAATGAAGCTTGTATTTTTTCAAACAAAGAATATTTCTCCATTGTAAGTGGATTATTATACTCAAAAATAAAGAATGCTACTGCTCCGGCAATGATAAGTACTCCCGTTGCAGAAAGCGCGATTTTACTATGTAAAGTTAATTTTGAAAAACATTTCAGTTTTTTGTATCGTATATCCTTTAATACGCTTACTACATCCCACCAAACAATGTAGCCAATGCCACCTAAAATAATTAATGCACTCGTTACAATGTTAATCACTGGATTTAATGCATAATCACATAAACTGTCTTCGGATATGATATCAATTCCGGCATTACAGAACGCTGATATGGAATTAAATATAGATATCCATATCCCCTTCGCACCATACTCGGGTACAAAGACTGTCATATACAAAATTGCTCCAACACCTTCTACAACAAATGTACCAATAAAGACTTTTTTTATAAACTTTACAAGCCCTGATAATGTATTTAGATTAAATGCATCCTGAATCAGCATTCTGTCTTTCATACCTATTTTCCTATGCAGACTAATCAAAAGCCCTGACATAATAGTAATAACACCAAGTCCACCAATTTGTATTAAAATCAATATAACAACCTGACCAAAAACACTCCATGTTGACACAGTCGGCAATGTTACAAGTCCTGTTACACATATTGATGTTGTTGCTGTGAATAAGGCATCTAAATATGGAACAGCCTTTCCATTAGCCGCACTGATCGGCAATACAAGTAATACACTCCCCACAAGTATTGCCAAGAAAAAACTAATCATAATTGTCTGTGTAGTAGACAATCTAAAAGATATCTTTTTTTTCATTTTCCGATTTCCTCTTTGTTTCTCAATAATTTTTCGCTGCAATACTTATTAAAGAACTGAATGAAAGGCCCAAGTCCGAACGCAGATACCAGTGTTCCGATTCCTATCATTCCGCCTGCAATTCCTCCCGCTGCAATACTTACCAGCGTAGCAAGCCCGTCATCCAAAATCCTGTGCCAGAAATACGGAATCTTCGGTAAATACTTTTTTGTAATCAACGACAAACTGTCATACGGTGCCACTCCGACATCCGACGTCTGATACATCGACAACCCGAAGCTACATATGATTACTCCGATAAACACCGTTACCACCTGAAGTAAAATCCCCTGAGGCGCGCCTGTCAGTGCATACAACACATTGTAAAAAAAGGTCACAATATAGCCCAAAAGACAGGCATTTACAATGGTTCCGATTCCGATAAACTCTCTGCCGAAAAACCACTGGATCACAAAAAGGCAAAGATTAAAAATCACCTGAAAATGCGCATATTCCAAATTTACACATTCGGAAAGTGACATATTCATTGCCGTAAACGGATCGTTTCCAAGACCCGAAAGTTTAAAAATACCGATTCCGAGACCAATAAATATATTGCCGATCAGCGTCATCAACACTCTCTTTATTCCGACTTTTTTAAAATATTCTTTCAGCATAATAAATCCCATCCAAAATTAAATAATTTGATACATATCCATTGTATTACAAGATATATAAATTTCCAATATACAAACGTATGTTCGATGTGTTATAATTTCCAAAAGCCTGTGAAAACTATGACAGAAAGGAGGCTTCGAATGAAAGAAAAGACCTATTTATGCATTGATTTAAAATCCTTCTACGCTTCGGTGGAATGCGTAGAGCGCAAGCTGGACCCGATGACGACCAATCTGGTGGTTGCCGACCTCTCGCGGACGGAAAAAACCATCTGTCTTGCCATTACACCGGCTATGAAAGCACTCGGTATCTCCAACCGTTGTCGCATTTTTGAAATTCCAAAACACGTCCGTTATATTGCCGCGCCTCCGCGGATGCAGCTTTATATCGACTATGCCGCAGAGATTTATGCCATATATCTGAAATATATTTCCAAAGAGGATATCCACGTCTACTCTATCGATGAGGCATTTATGGATGTGACCGATTATCTGACGCTTTACAACATGTCCGCGCGCACCCTCGGAAAAACGATTTTAAACGAGATTTATGTAGACCTCGGAATCCGGGCTGCCTGCGGCATCGGCTCCAATCTATACCTGACCAAAGTCGCCCTCGATATTACCGCTAAACATGCAGAGGATTTTATCGGCGAACTCACGCAGGAAAGCTATCGTGAGCTGCTTTGGTCACACCGTCCTCTTACGGACTTTTGGCGCATCGGAAACGGCATCGCCCGAAAGCTGGAAAACGCAGGAATTTTTACCATGAAAGACATTGCGCACGCTGACGAAGATTTTCTCTATCACCTTTTCGGAGTTGACGCCGAGCTTCTGATCGATCACGCCTGGGGA
Source organism: Lachnospiraceae bacterium (assembly GCA_017623815.1). Lineage (GTDB taxonomy): Bacteria > Bacillota > Clostridia > Lachnospirales > Lachnospiraceae > SVFI01. The sequence continues at coordinate 17,507 of JAGAOK010000030.1, read as the reverse complement.
CGGGAGCCTGTCACAATTGCTGACATCAAATCCTACCGCGCTCGGACCAATTGCCTCTCCAGCGGTCAGGTTTTACCCTGTGCTTACGGCTTTCACGAAGGCAGACTGATTGTAAAAGAAATGGCGGATCTTCTCTGTCTGGATCTGGTCGAAAAAGGACTGGTCACCAAATCTGTCACCTTGCACATTGGATACGATAACCGGCTGGGCGCGCCGCCGGCGCACGGTTCCATCTCCCTTGACGATGAAACCAGCGCTGATCTTCTGATCGTTCCCGCAGTGGAAAAACTTTATGAACGGATTGTCAATCCGGCTCTTGGCATCAAGCGCGTCACTCTGACCTTCAACAACGTCATTTTGGAAGAGTTTCATCAATACAATTTTTTCATGGACGCCGAAAGCCTTGAAAAAAACCGCAGAATCCAGAAAGCGGTTCTTTCCATCAAGCAAAAATACGGCAAAAATGCGATTTTAAAAGGAATGAATCTGGAAGAACATGCAACGACCAAGGAACGAAATATGCAGATAGGAGGACACCGAAGTGGCATCGAAACCTAAACACAAAATGCCCATAGCCGACCGGGCAAAACAATTTATGCCGTTTGCAGCCCTAAAAGGCCTTCCCGAGGCACTTGCAGCCCGCGAAAAGATTCTGGTTGCGCGCATTACACTCTCCCCCGAGATGGCCGATGAACTTGACCGCAAGATGCATCATCTAAAAAAAGGACAGATGGCAAGTGTCATCTATTTTCATCAGGATGAATATATCAAAATCACGGGACTTGTCGCACGCATCGATCCGACTTGCAGGGTTCTGCAGATTGTAAATACCAAAATCTGTTTTGATGATATTTTAGATGTGAACATTGTGTAAATTCATCGCGCTTTCTTGACGCTCCCACGCTCTGCATTTTATAATAATAGTTGTATAGCAAGCATATATTTTTTATGGGAAAGGAAGGTATTTTTATGGGACGTTTAGACGGAAAAGTTGCCATCATAACGGGAAGTAACTCCGGTGTCGGTGCTGCTACTGCCAAGCTTTTTGCAAAAGAGGGCGCAAAGGTTGTTATCAGCGCACGGCGTCTTCCTCAGCTTGAAGAGGTTGCTGATCAGATCAAAGCAGACGGCGGCGAGGTACTTATCGTACAAACCGACGTATCCAAGGTCGAAGATGCGGAAAATCTGGTTGCGAAAACCGTAGAAGCATACGGCAAAGTAGACATCCTCGTAAACAACGCAGGTGTTCTGGAAGCAGGATTAAAACCGATTGAATGCTATGAAGATGAGGATCTTGAATGGGTTCTCGGCATTAACACCAAAGGAACGCTCTACTGCACCAGAGCTGCTGTCAAAGAGATGATGAAACAAAACTCCGGTTCTATCATCAATCTTGATTCCGTAGCAGGAGCCTTCGGAACAGGCGGCGCAGCCTACGTAACCAGCAAGGCAGCCATTATCGGCCTTACCAAGCACACAGCTCTTCGTTTTGCAGGTACCGGTATTCGCTGTAACTCCGTAAACCCGAGTTCCATCGCAACACCGATGGCAAAGACGGATCCTGCCACTTTAAATCAGGATATGTTCGGTCAGATGAGAAAACACATGAATCTGTCCGTTCCGATTTGTATGCCGGAAGATGTCGCCAACATTTTACTCTTCCTTGCCAGCGATGAATCCCGCGCCATTACCGGTCAGGTCATCGTATCGGATTTCGGTGCAACCTTATAACATATAGCAGAAAAGCAAAACTTCCGGACGCGCTTTCCATCCTGCGCCCGGAAGTTTTTTTGCATGATTTATTCTGTTTGATTCTAAAATTTGGTACGTATAATGTATTCTTCAAGGAAACTCTTAAACGGTGTCTCCCGATCCAGTTTCTCTACGCCATGTCCCGTAAAACGCACACCTGCTCTACCTGCTTCCGTGTATGGTTCCCATCGCTCCATCGGGCTGCCGTCAATATCATTTCCGTTCGGATCTCCTGTTTTTATAAAATTGCACCAGTAATTACACATCTGACGTGCAATATCATAATGTCTTCCGACATATGGTCTGCTGCACTTTGCCAGCGTCTCAAAGAAGAACCATAAATCTACGGAATGGAAAGACCCCGGATTATCCTCTCCCGGAATATCCACGTCAAACTGATAAAAATAACATGGCTCCGCTGTCTTTTTCTGTTTTGCCATAAAAGCACTCTTGACTCCAAGTTCAATGACATTCACGCCGCCGTATCCTGTCCCATCAGAGGACGCTGCCTCCTCAAAGGTAAGAAACTTCTCCGCATCGTCTCCAAGCAGTACCTTTGCTTCCTTTTCCACATTCCCTTCTGCCGCTTTAAACGCTGCATCCGTCAGGTCTTTCAGACTACCTGCATCCACTTCTTTTTCCTGTCTTTCTTCAAAACAGAGATAGTCCTTAAACTCATCCATCGTATGACCGGCCATCACCGGAATCGGAAGGCCTTCTCCGTTTGCAAAACGCTGCAGCGGATTTCCTACGACCATCGTATGATCCACAACTGCCGCAAACATCGGATGTGTTTCTCTGAATTTTGCATACTTGTCACGAATCGTCGCCGCATCCAGTTTGCGAGCCTCATCCAGCGTTTTCACTCCGAGATATTCAAAAAAGTCAGCTCCGTTCTGCTGTGCTTCCTCGACATTTTTCGGTGTAATAAACGGATCCTCGTGATAAGGACTGCGGAACATTCCGCTTAAAATAATCGCTTTGTCTATATATCCTCTGTTGGTATCGCTTGTAATCTGGGTCAGAACACTGGCTCCTCCCGCAGACTGTCCTGCCAGCGTAATGTTTTCCGGATCCCCGCCGAATGCGGCAATGTTTTCCTTTACCCATCTAAGTCCTGCCTGCTGGTCGAGCAGACCGAAATTACCCGGTGCCTCCGGTTGCGTCTCGGTCAGTTCCGGATGCGTCAGGAACCCAAATGCACCGAGTCGGTAGGCTATCGTTACAACCACCACTCCGCGTCTTGCAATACGCTCTCCGTCAAACTCCATCTCCGCAGTATAACCCCACTGAAAGGCTCCGCCGTAAATCCAGACCAGCACCGGAAGCTTTTCCTGCGTACTCTTTGCATTTGTCCATATATTCAAATATAAGCTATCTTCCGAAACCGGTATTTCCGGATCCACATGCCACTCTCTGCAATAAATATCGGTGCCGAGTCCCGGTGTATCCTGAAAAGAAATCGGTCCGAACTGATATGCCTTATATACACCTTCCCACGGCGCAAGAGGCTGTGGCGGTCTCCATCGGTTTTCACCCACCGGCGGCGCTGCGAACGGAATTCCTTTAAATGCCGTTACTCTCGGATCTGCAGCCGGAAGTCCTTCTACTTTTCCATACTTTGTTTCTGCAATACGAATCATAACCCTCTCTCCTTCGTCTATGTAATCAGTCTTTTTGATTATACAATATTTTGCATGTTCTCACAATGGATATCGACTCTTGTTTTTTCTTTCCCGCAATGCGATAATAGCCTCATAACTATTTTGGAGGGTAATATGCGTAAATTATATTATGAAGATATCCATAGAACAGATTTTAAGGCGGCCGTCACATCCTGCGAGCCGGCCGAAACAGGTGATCTCTACCGTGTGGTCCTTGATGCCACTGCTTTTTTCCCGGAGGAAGGCGGACAATCGGCGGACATCGGAACGCTTGACGAACAGGATGTTCTCGATGTACAGATCGAAAATGAACTGATTTATCATACCGTAAAGGAAGCCATTGCAGTCGGCAAAACCGTGGAAGGCCACGTGGACCGGGCGCAGCGTTTTGACTTCATGCAGCAGCATTCCGGCGAACACATTCTCTCCGGAATTGTACATGAGCGTTTCGGCTACAACAATGTCGGTTTTCACCTAAGCACCAGAGAGGTTACCATGGATTTTGACGGGGTGCTTGACCATACGCAGCTTCGCGATATTGAACTTGCTGCCAACCGGGTGGTCTGGCTCGATCTTCCGGTTGAAATCAGCTATCCGTCCGGCGAGGAGCTTGCCACTGTCTCCTACCGGAGCAAAATCGAAATTGACGGTCAGGTGCGACTTGTCTCCATTCCCGGCGTTGACGTCTGCGCCTGCTGCGCGCCTCATGTCGACAGCACCGGCCAGATCGGACTTATCAAGATTACGGGTTGTCAAAGCTACAAGGGTGGTGTACGTCTTACGATTTTATGCGGTCAGCGCGCCTTAAACGACTACCGCGTAAAACTTGACAATGTATCGACCATGGCACAGGCCATGTCGGTCAAGCAGGATCAGATTGTGGATGCGTTTGAAAAACTCCGCAGCGAAAATCAGTCGCTTCAGGAAAGCATTAACCTGCTTCAGGCCAAATATCTTTCCATGGCACTTTCTACTCTTCCGGCGCCAACGCAGTCCCGCAATGCTGTTCTTTTTACCGATATTACAGACCATGTTGCAATCCGCAACGCCGTCAATGAACTTACCGGTCGCTACGAAGGTTACTGTGCGATCTTCTTCGGCGAGGAGAACAATTACCGCTTTATTCTCGGAAGCAGCCGGGAAGACTGCAATGAAATGGCAAAAAAATTCCGCACCTCGCTGGGCGCAAAGTGCGGTGGTAATTCACTTATGATACAGGGAAGCGTTGACGGTATAAAAGAAAACATCCTTTCCTTCTTTTAGGAGAATCATTCTAAATCCCAAAGTATTCTTTTCCCCTTTTCACATCAGCAGCAATCGCCGCTTTGAGTGCATCGAGATTGTCAAATTTTTTCTCGCCGCGCTCATAGTGGTGTAGATGCACCACGATATCTTTTTCGTAAATATCTTCATCGAAATCAAAAATATAGGTTTCCACGCCCAGACGATTTGTACTTCCGTCCTTTGACTCAATGGTCGGTTTGTATCCGATATTAGTCACCCCGTAAAACGTCTGCTCGCCATAGGTGATCGTTGAAAAATACACGCCATTCGGAGGCATGATCTTTTGCGGCTGCGGATGCAGATTTACCGTCGGCATTCCAAGCTTGCGTCCGATCTGATTTCCGCGCTCCACTCTGGCACTGATAAAAAACGGTTCATCCAAAAGGCGGGTTACCAGTTCCATATTTCCCTGCTCCACCTCATTTCTGACATAAGTAGAGCTTATATCTCTTCCGTTATGGCAGAGTTTTGAAATAATGCGTACCTGCACACCGCGGCTTTGGGCAATCTCGCGAAGCAGACCTGCATTGCCGGCGCCGCATTTTCCAAACGATACGTCTTCTCCCGCCGCGATAAATCGTGCATTCATCTTGTCTAGAAGAAATTGGTTTACATAATCTTTCGGTAGTACTGCTGCTGTTTCTTTGCAGAACGGATACTCCACCAGATAGTCAATCCCCATCTGTTCAAATGCAATTCTTTTTTCCTCGCGTGTCATAAGCTCCCTGACACCGCTTCCTTGAAAAAACACAGCCGGAGACGGATCAAAAGTAAACACCGCGGTCTTTAATCCCAGTTTTTTGGCATCAAAGATCTCGCGAAGCAAGCGCTTGTGTCCTCTGTGGATCCCGTCAAACTTTCCGATAGCTACCGCACATCCCTCTTCAATTTTAAAATCGGTTGTTCCTGAAATAAGTTTCATACTAAAAATATTCTTTCCCGTACTTTTCCTTCAATGCTTCTTTATCCAAAAACATCTTATATGGTTTAAACCGTCTGCGCTCCGGATCAAAAACATAAACGCCGTAAAATATTCCGTCTTCATTATAGACCCTGATTTGCGCCGGATTTTGCTTTTCTTCATCGCTGTAAAATTCCACACGCGGCATATACATCTTCGGATACAGACTGTTTCCGTTATCAATTACTTTTCGGAAGTCATTTTTTACCGTTATCGCCGGAAGCTGCAAAAACACTTCGTCCACCGGATATAAAATATCATCCAGTCTTTGCTCATCACGAATCTGCTCTATCTGTGTAAGCGTCAGCGCATCCTTCACTTCAAACCGGTCCACACGTGTGCGAAGAAGACTCTCCATCGCACCGCCGCATCCGGCCTTCTGCCCGATATCCTGACAGAGCGTTCGTATGTAGGTTCCCTTGGAGCAATTTACGCGAAAACGTACAAGAGGAAGATTTACTTCTAAAATCTCAAGTTCATAAATCTCTATTTCTCTCGCTTTTCGCTCCACCTCAATGCCTTCACGCGCCAGATCTACGAGCTTTCTGCCATCTACTTTCAGTGCAGAATACATCGGCGGGACCTGCATGATTTTCCCGCGAAAGGTTGACATAATATTTATTATGTCATTTTCTGATACGTTAACCGAAGCTTCCGAAAGAACGGTTCCTGTCATATCCTGCGTATCAGTAGTCACGCCAAGGCGCATCACCGCCTCATATTCTTTCGTTTTATCCGTCAATAGGTCGCAAAGCCTGGTCGCATTTCCCAGACATACAGGAAGCACACCCTCCGCCTGTGGATCCAGGGTTCCGGTGTGCCCTATTTTTTTCTGTCTGAGAATTCCTCTCAGTTTTGCAACCACATCATGTGACGTATATCCCTGTTCTTTATATACATTTATGATGCCGTTCATCTGTTATCCTCCATCTGAAGTGCCAGCTGCTCTTTCACAGCCTGCACCACTTCCTCATAGGTTCCGTTTAAATTGCATCCGGCTGCGCGCACATGCCCGCCTCCGCCAAAATGCGCGGAAACCTTGGAGACATCGATATCATCACTGCAGGAGCGCATACTTACTTTATACGCATTCTCATCTGTTTCATAAATATAAACCGCCACATCGACTCCTTTGATGATGCGCAGCTGATTTACAATTCCCGACAAATCCTTCTTATCGGCTCCGTAGGCTTTCAGCGTTGCAAGATCCGTTGCGGAAACCATGACTCTTCCATCCATGAGAGTGTACGCATCCATCAGGGCTTTCCCCAAAAGCCTTGACTGCACCTGCGTTTTTTCATAAAAGGTCTCATCGATCAGACGCGGAAAATCAAATCCGTAGCCAATCAGATCTGCCACAATCCGAAGTGTCTTCGGAGAGGTATTAGAATACTGCATAACACCACTGTCATGGATAATTCCGATATAAATCGTCTGCGCCATCTCTTTATCAATTAGCTTTTTGTACTCTTCCTTCTGCGTAATCAGTTCATAGACTACTTCCGCTGCCGAACTGGCATCCGGAACTATATGGTCTACATCACAACCGCCATGATTACTGATATGATGATCAATGTTGATTACCTTTTTTGCCGTCTCGATATACCGGATTGCTTCTCCGCACCGGTCCGGAACCGTATCCACAACGATCATAACATCATAAACAGTATCCGTTGTGTAATCTGTCACAATCTGTGACACACCCTGCACAAAATCGAAAATTGCCGGTGGCTGCTCAATCATTGTATCAATCTGCACACCCGGATATACCTTTTTTAAGAACTGCCAAAGCGCCATTACCGATCCGACACAATCTCCGTCCGGATTGACATGTCCGGCGATTGCGATGGTTTTTGCCCCTTCGCACTCTTTTACAATATCAATCATTCCCGACTACCTCATCAATTTTCTTTGACATACTCACACCATATGCAATGGACTGGTCCATGATAAATGTAATCTGCGGTGTGTTACGAAGATTGATCTTTTTTGCCAGTTTGGAACGGACAAAACCCTCTGCACTGGTAAGTCCTGCCCATGTATCATCAATTGCCTGCTGATCACCAAGCACAGAAATCCATGCTTTGCAGGTCTTTAAATCCGGTGCTACTTCCACCGCCACGACACTTGTCAGCGGACTTATCCGCGGGTCTTTGATCTCGCCGCGGATAATATCTGCAAGTGCACGCATTACTTCCCCGTTAATACGGGTGTTTTTTACACTGTTTTTTCTCATATTGTTTCCTATCTTGGTACTTCTACCATAATATAAGCTTCTACGATATCAAGTTCCTGCATCTGGTCATAACCATCGAATACAAGACCGCATTCATAGCCTGCTTTTACTTCTTTTACATCGTCTTTGAAACGTTTCAGTGATGCAAGATCACCCTCAAAGATCTGGTCTCCCTCACGGGTAATACGAACCTTACATCCTCTCTGGAAATATCCGTCAAGCACATAAGAACCTGCAATGTTACCGATTGCAGATGCCTTGAAGATCTGGCGAACTTCTGCATGACCGATGACTTTTTCTTCAAAGACAGGATCCAGCATACCCTTCATGGCTGCCTGTACGTCTTCGATTGCCTGGTAAATGACTTTGTAAAGTCTTACGTCTACTCCTTCGCGCTCTGCTGTCGCTTTTGCCATAGCATCCGGTCTTACGTTGAAACCGATAATAATCGCAGATGACGCACTTGCAAGGATTACGTCGGATTCGTTGATTGCACCTACGCCGCCGTGGATACATTTTACTACCACTTCCTCATTGGAAAGCTTCATAAGACTCTGTTTTACCGCTTCCACACTACCCTGAACGTCGGCCTTAATAATGAGGTTAAGCTCTTTCAGATTACCTGCCTGGATCTGTGAGAAGAGGTCATCGAGAGACATCTTGCTCTTAGTTTCTTCAAGTTTCTTCACTTTATTCTGTGCCACGAACGTTTCTGCAAAGTTCTTAGCTGTCTTATCATTTTCATGCGCAATGAGAATTTCTCCTGCATTCGGAACATCGGAAAGACCTAAAATCTCAACCGGTGTACATGGACCTGCCTCTTTCACGCGGCGGCCTTTATCATCTACCATCGCTCTTACCTTACCGTGAGCAGCCCCTGCAGAAACAAAGTCTCCGACATGAAGGGTACCCTTCTGTACCAAAACAGTGGCAACCGGTCCGCGGCCTTTATCAAGCTCAGCCTCGATGACAAGACCTCTTGCACGACGGTTCGGATTTGCTTTCAGTTCCAGAATCTCTGCGGTGATAAGGATTGTCTCAAGTAAGGTATCAATTCCTTCTCCCGTCTTAGCAGAAACCGGAACAAACTCTGTTGTTCCGCCCCAGTCAGCCGGAATGAGTTCATATTCGGTAAGTTCCTGTTTTACACGATCGATATTTGCACTTGGTTTATCCATCTTGTTGACCGCAACTATAATTTCAATACCTGCTGCCTTTGCATGGTTGATGGCTTCCACTGTCTGTGGCATAACTCCGTCATCGGCTGCTACTACCAGAATTGCGATATCGGTAGAATTGGCTCCACGCATACGCATCGCCGTAAACGCTTCATGTCCCGGTGTATCGAGGAATGTAATCTTCTGGTCGTTAATCGTTACGGTATAAGCACCGATGTGCTGCGTGATACCACCGGCCTCGCGGTCTGTTACATTTGTCTCACGAATGGCATCAAGAAGGGAAGTTTTACCATGGTCAACATGACCCATTACACAGATAACCGGAGGTCTTGCCACCATATCTTCTGTATTTTCTTCTTCCTCTTTCAAAAGTTCTTCGATCACGTCTACCTGTACTTCTTTTTCACAAATGATTTCGTATTCAATTGCGATTTCTTCCGCTGTTTCGAATTCAACTTCCTGGTTTACTGTCACAATCTGGCCCTGCATAAAGAGTTTCTTAACGATTGCTGACGGTTGAATCTTCATCTTATCTGCAAGATCTTTGATGGTGATGGTTTCCGGAATGGTAATCACCTTAATCTGTTCTTCCGGTGCTGCTTCTTTCTTCTCCGGTTTAATAAAGCGACCTGCTTTATTTTTGTTTTTCATCATCATCTCATTATCTTCTTCGTAAATATGATCTTTCTTACTTCTCTTATCTCTATCCTGATTACTGCGACGTTTTTCATCATCGCGGTGTTTTTCCTGCTCTTTTATCGGGCTTTCCGGAATGAACGAAGCCTTACCGCCCTGATTTTTGCGCGGTCCACCCTGCGGCCTTCCAGCGCCTGCCTGACCGCGTTCATTATTGCCAAAAGGTTTCGCATTACCGCCGCGGCCCTGCGAATCGCCATGACCGTTGCCACCACGGCTGCTACCGCCGCCACCTTGTCTTTCAGAGTAATTTTTGTTCTCTCTGCCTGCATTGTTTCCTTCATATGCGCCTCCCGGTTTTCTGTCGTTAAAACGCTTCTGTCCATCGTTTCTTCTCTCCTGAGCCGGTGCCTGCTGCGACTGTGGCTGCTGCATATTGGTTGTCTCTGCCGCCTCCGGTGCCTTTGGTTTTGGCTTGCCCTGTGGCTGCGGTTGTGGCTTCGGTGTCGGTGTGATTGGCACCGGTTTAATCACCGGCTTCGGCAATGGACGATACGGCTGAGATGCAGTCGTTGTTCTCTGTCCACCATGTCCGTTTCTGTCTCCACCATGTCCCTGCTGCGGACGGTTTCCGCCCTGCTGACGTTTTCCGCCCATACTACTATTCTGTGAATTGCTCACGATGATAATACTGCTCTTTTTCTTTTTCGGAGCTTCTGTCTTTGCAGCCTCCGCCTTTGGTGCCTCGGCTTTCGGTGCCTCACTCTTTGGCTTCTCAGCTTCCGATTTCTTTGCAAACTTTGCTCTGACAGCCGCTGCCGCCTCATCATCCACTCCGGAATCGCTTCGTTTTACTTCGATTCCTTTTGTTGCCAAAAATCCTTTTACATCATCGTTTGATATATTTAACTCTTCTGCGAGTTCGCGTACTTTAATTTTCGCCATATTACTACCTCCGTCTAATTTCGTGTTTCGTCAAGCAATTTACAAAGCTGCTGCGCAAATCCGTAATCCGTCACTGCAAGGGAAGCTCTAAGTTCCTTACCCATTGCATGACCGAGCTGCTCTTTTGTGCCAAACACATAACACGGCACTTCATAAAAGTTGCATTTATCTGTAAATAACTTTTTCGTATTGTCCGAAGCATCTTCTGCCACAATGACAATCTCAGCTTTAAATGCTTTCACTGCCTTTTCCGTCGAAAACTCTCCGCTGACAGTTTTTCCGGCTCTGGTCGCCAGTCCGATCAGAGAAAAAATCTTCTTATTCAATATCTCCCTCGTACTCCTTTTGCAGTTTTTCATAAATTGAATGATCGATACTCATTTTGAAGGAGCGCTCTAACCCTTTGTTTTTCATTGCCGCCAACAGGCATTCTTCTGTTTGACAAAGATAAGCACCTCTTCCGTTTTTCTTACCGGTCACATCTAAGACAATCTCGCCTTCCGCTGTTTTGATGACACGCATCATTTCCTTTTTTGCCTTCATCTGACCACAGCCGACGCATTGTCTGAGTGGAATTTTTTTTGCCATAAAAACGCCTCTATTCTTCTACTTCTTCAAAAGATTCCTCTTCGTAATATTCTTCCTCTTCGTATTCATCATCCAGATAATCTTCGTAGCGGAAACCAGGTGCATCTTTGGCCTGTGTCTCACTCTTGATATCAATCTTGTATCCTGTAAGACGGGCTGCAAGTCTTGCATTCTGACCTTCTTTACCGATCGCAAGTGATAACTGGTAATCCGGTACTACGACCTTAGCTGTCTTTTCTTCCGGATCCGCAAACACTGCCACAATCTTTGCCGGAGACAGCGCATTCTGAATCAGGTTACCCGGGTTTTCATCCCAGTTGATAATATCAATTTTTTCACCGCGAAGTTCATCTACGATGGAATTCACACGGGCACCATTCATTCCGACACACGCTCCTACCGGATCCACGTTCGGATTGTCGCTCCAAACCGCCATCTTGGTACGGCTTCCGGCTTCACGGGCAATCGCTTTGATCTCAACCGTTCCGTCTGCAATCTCTGCAACTTCCGCTTCAAAGAGACGCTTTACAAGCTCCGGATGGGTACGGCTTACTAAAATACGTGCTCCTTTTGTTGTATTCTTAACTTCTACAATATATACCTTAATTCTGTCGGTCGGTTTGAAATGCTCTGTTTTTACCTGCTCATTTTCGTTTAAAAGCGCATCTGCTTTTCCGAGATCGATGCTGATGTTCTTTCCGATGTATCTCTGAACGATACCTGTCACAACATCTTTCTCTTTTTCATAATACTGATTGTAAATAACGCTTCTCTCTTCTTCTCTGATTTTCTGCAAAATCACGTTCTTAGCATTCTGTGTTGCAATACGTCCGAACTCTTTGGATTTAATTTCCACATCCACCATTTCGCCGACTTTTGCTTTTTTGCTGTATTTTACTGCATCCTCCAGTGCAATCTGAAGAACATCATCTTCTACTTCCTCTTTTGTTGCAACCACTTCCTTGCTTGCCACTACTTTAAAATCACATGTTTCACGATTTACATTAACTGTGATATTGTCCGCTTTTCCGAAATGATTTTTGCACGCGGTCAGCAGTGAATTTTCAATTGCTTCAAACAACGTCTCCTTGCTGATCTCTTTCTCTTTTTCAAGAATATCCAGTGCTTCCATTAATTCCTTGTTCATTTTCCTTTTTCCTCCTGATTAAAACTCGATGTACGGACGCACAAGGGCAAGGTCCGCTCTCGCAAATTGTTTCTCACCATGTTCAGTTTCAATGGTGATGTTTTCTTTATCATACGCTTTTAATATACCTTCAAAGTCTTTTGACTTATCGATCATCCTGTAAGTTTTCAGTTCGATTGCTTTTCCGATGTACCGATTAAAATCTTTGTCCTTCTTGAGCGGCCGAAGAAGTCCCGGACTGCTCACTTCCATAATGTAAGAATCCTCAATAAAGTCTTCTTTGTCCAAAAGTTCCGAAAAAGCTCTGCTCACCAGTTCGCAATCATCAATTGTGATCCCGCCCGGTTTGTCAATGTACGCACGCAAATACCAGTTGCTTCCTTCTTTTACATACTCCACATCCACCAGTTCAAAGCCATTTGCCTCCATGATCGGGGAAAGGAGCTGCTCGCTGCGGCTTTCATAGTTGTCACGTTTTGACATCTGTTCACCTGTCCTTCCTGTTTGACAACGTAAAAGAGTGGACTTGCAAGCCCACTCTTTCATGTATCATTATTTAACTCTAAGTCAGTATAGCACTCCCTTGCTTAAAATGCAAGCATTTCTTGGTTTTTTTAGGTGTTTTTCCCGCATTTTCATGCTTATACCGGACCATCCAGATCACTGAAATCATTTTCATCACCGATATCCACTTCCTTAATCTCCTTGCGGAAGAATATATCATACAGAACCGGAACGATATAGAGCGTCATCAGGGTTGCATACGCAAGACCACCGATGGTTACGATAACCATTCCACGGCTCATCACGGCGGAAGCATCTTTGGAAAGCGCCATGGTCATCATCGCCAGGATTGTGGTCATGGCAGTCATAAGGATCGGGCGCATACGCGCTTTTCCCGTTTCCACAAGCGCCTCTTTCTTTTCCATTCCGGCAAGACGCAGCTGATTGGTATAATCTACAAACACGATACCGTTATTTACCACCACTCCGGCCAAAATCAGGAATCCCATCATGGCAATCATGGAAATATCCTCTCCGGTTATCATCAGACCGATCAGACCGCCTGTAAAGGCAAGAGGAATGGTAAAGAGTACAATAAACGGTGACAAAAGTCCCTGGAACTGCGCCACCATAATCAGGTAAATAAAGATAATAGCAAGCGTGATCATCAGAATCATGTCCTCAAGCATGCTCATAACCTCTGTACTTTCACCTGCCAGCTCTACGCGGACACCTTCCGGCGCCGTATATTCTGCAAGCTTATCCTCCACTTGTCTGGAAAGAAGCGTGGTGTTATAACCATCCATCGTCACTGCAGATACTGTAATAAAACGCTCCTGATTGACACGTGAGATACTCGCAACGCTCTCTCCTTCCGTCACAGATGCAAACTCACTGAGTTTGTGTGTCTCTTCTATCTCTTTTCCGTCCTCGTCGGTCGTCTTTGTCTTAAACTCATAATCCATCAGATTATCCTGCGTCAGTTTCTTGGTCTCGTTTACCAAAACCACCTGATAATCTTCTCCTGTTGTGGAAAGCGTTGTCACATCCGCATCAGTTGTCAGCTGTCCCGATAATTCCATAAAGATCTGTGCCACGGAAAGCCCAAGTCGCATTGCTTTGTCCTTGTCAATGGAAACAATCAGCTGCATGTCCGCTTCTTCCTGTCCGTTTGAGACATCTTCAAAGCCTTTTACCGATTCCAGTATTTCCATCATATCATGACTGACTTCCAGCATCTGATCAATGTCCTCTCCGTATACCTGAATGGAAAGGCCGCTGCTCATAAGTGCTGAAATGTCCATGTTAGACGTTGCAATCGTATACTCTGTCTCGGCAAATCCTTCCTGCATGATGGCTTCCAGTTTCTTTGCCACCACATCGTTGTTTTTGCCGGTCGCATCATCCAGAATGATAAAGATGGAGAAATCCCGGTTCGATCCGGAACTCATCATCACATCTCCTTCCGCGCCTCCGGACATAATTCCGACATTGACAACGCCCTGTACTTCCTTTACTTTTTCCATGAGTTCATCAGCCGCTTTATATCCGTCTTCCACTTCCCACTCCGTAGGAACTGACATTGTGATGCTCATCTGGTTTCCACCCATGGACGGAAGCAGTACCATCCCCATGCTGAACACACGGATGACACAAAATACGAGAAGTGCTACTGCCACACCAATCGGAAGAATCTTCACTTTTAAGCAGGCACGGATTGTTTTCTCGTATCCTGCAATCATTTTGTTAAACCACGGATGACTCTTTTCCGTTGAATTTTTCAGTACCGTTGCACTCATACACGGAACAAAGGTCAGTGCCACAATCAGACTGGCAATCAAGCTGTATCCGATGGTTAGTGCCATGTCTGTAAAAATCTGCTTGGTAAGACCGGTCGTAAAAACAATCGGTAAAAATACGCAGATTGTTGTAAGGGTAGACGCTGCAATGGCTCCCGCCACCTGTTTCGCTCCCATCACTGCTGCTCTCGCCGCAGGTACCCCTTTGTTTCTGAGACGATAAATATTTTCAATCACGACAATGGAGTTATCTACAAGCATACCGACACCCAGCGCAAGTCCTGAAAGCGAAATCATATTTAATGTGATATTGGAGAAAAACATCAGTACCACAGCAAAAAGCACACTCATCGGAATACTGAATGCTACCACCAGCGTCGGTTTATAATCCTTTAAGAAAATCGCAAGCACGATAATGGCAAGGAGTGCACCCCAAATCAGGTTGGAAAGCACGGAATTGATAATCAGTTCAATATAATCTCCCTGATCCATCAGCGGAATCATGTGAAGCCCCGGATACTCCTTCTGAAGCTGCTCCATCGCTTCGCCGCAGGTCTTAGATACATCCGAAGTTCCTGCCGTACTTGATTTCATGATACTGAGAATGACTGCATCATTGCTGTTTAATTTTGCATAGCTGTCCTCTGCATTATCGACCACTTCTACGGTCGCTACATCACTGATGCGCACATCTCCGATCTTGTCCACTTTGCAAAGAATCATATTTTCAATTTCTTCTATGCTGTCAAATTCATCCCCGATACGAACAAGAATTTCTGTGTCATCCTCATTATGAATGTATCCTGCAGGCATAGAAAAGTTCTGTGCTGCAATCAGCTGAGATAAGGTTTCGATGGAAAGAAGCGCATCCATATTTGCACTTTCCAGCGCTTTTTCCCGGCTCTCATCAAGCTGCTCCTGCGCCTGCTCCATCTGCTCTTTCCCTTGTTCAATCGTAGTCTTTCCCGATTCAAGCTGCGCTGTGAGTGCACCAAACGATGCTGCTGCCGTAATTTTTCCACTCTCTACATCAACATAGGCTGCTTCTGCCTCTGCAATGGAGTCTTCCACCTTTTTATTCACTTCTTTTGCTGCTGCAATCTCAATCTTTAAATTCGCAAGTTCTGTATTAATCTGCGGAATGCGGACATTTACAATATCATAAAGCTGCTGCAGATTTTTCTTGGTCAGAGCCTCCGCTGCCTCTTCCTGTCTCTGATCTTTTAGCATCTTCTTAAATGCTTTCAGTTTTTCCGGATGGTCAAGCGCATCTTTTATATCATCCGGAATACTTCCAAGCTGCTCCTGAATCTGCTGATCGGTCATAATCTTTGCCTGCTCCGCCGCCGCTGCATTAATCTGCGCTGTTACATCCGGCCCAAGCATGGTGAGATACTGATCTACGTTGGTCGCATCAACCGTAATCCCGGACATTCCTGCAGACGTCAGTGCCTGCTGCACAGCTGCGATACGAACCTGCTGATAAATCACATTATAAATGCCATCATATGTTTCCTGTGACCGGAGCGCAGTTTTCGCATCCGTAAATCCCTTGTTAATCTTGTCATAATTCTTTTGTACTTTATTATCCTTATAGGCTTTCAGTTCCGCCTTAAGAGCTGCCTCATCTGCTTCAAGTCCGACCAGAACTGCTGCATACGCCGCCTTGGTCGCCATCGCCTCGTCAAGCATTTTGCTGTACTCAGCCAGTTCTTTTGTCGCTGTCTCCTGCTCTTCTTTTAACTTTTCCTGTCCACTGTTAATCTCAGAGGTTGCATCGTTGAGTTCTTTTCTAGCGTCATCAAGTTCTGCCTGTGCTTCATCGAGTTTGTCGGTTGCAATCCCAAGAACTTTCGCATTCAGGGCATCTACTTTCTTTTTATCAAGACGGATCTCCACTGACTTTTCCACCATACCGGTCGGTGTTACGCTGGCCACTCCCGGCTGACGCTCCATATGCGGAATCACGTTTTCCTCCACAAAAGTCGTCAGATCATAAATGTCACTGCCCTCGTAATCCACCGCCACATACATTGTCGCCATCAAATCCGGCGATAATTCCAACAGTATCGGAGTTGCCGCCTTTTCCGGAAGCTCAATCTGATTGATCTGGGTAGAAAGCTTGACCATGGCACTGTCCATATTGGTGTCATCCGCAAACTCCAGTGTTACCATACTGAAATTTTCACTGGAAGTACTATTAACATTCTCCACACCATTGACCGTACCCAGAGAAGCCTCGAGCACCTGCGTTATATCGCTTTCCACTCGTTCCGGCGATGCCCCCGGATAAGTTGTCATAACCATAACATACGGAATGCTGAGGGTCGGAAGCAGGTCCGTTGTCAGTTTCATAAAACTGACAATTCCCAGCACAATCAGCATGACAACCGCCACCAGGACGGTAAAAGGTTTTTTTACACTGAATTTCGACATTGTCCACTCTCCTGTTTATTATTTTTTTATTTAATCTTTACATGTTTTTTACACGCTTCTTACAAAAACAATACGAAATGAGCAATGCCCATTTCGTATTAATCACATCATCATTTCTTTCCGGACTAAATATCCCCGGCAGTTCTGATAAATAACTCATCTTCTACATTCATCTTCTTGGCTTTTTCCACATATTTTTCTTCTACTTCATTCATCAGTGGAGCCACTTCAGCCTTCGCCTTTTCATCCAGCGCCTTTTTTACAGATTCTTCATAAAACTCCAGCGCTACAATCTCTTCATAACCCAAACAATAGTCCGCATACTGTGCATCACCCTTACGTGTCTGACCGCTGTAGTCATACGTAACATCCATCTT
>JAGAOK010000029.1 GCA_017623815.1 Lachnospiraceae bacterium | reverse complement strand
TGGAAGCAATGGATGCACATATTAAGAAAGTTTATGTTCCCATGACAGAAACTGGTTTTTATATTTTGTTATGTCTAAGAGAAGAAAACCACGGATATGGAATTGTACAGATGGTTAGAGAAATGACGAATGAGGAAATCATTTTGGCACCGGGAACAATGTATGGAAGTTTATCAAAGATGGAGAAGGATGGGTTGATTCGCTTTGTTCGGGAAGAAGAAAAAAGAAAAATATATGTAATTACAGACCTTGGAACAGAAGTACTTGGTATTGAAATGAAAAGAATTGAACGACTTTTTAAGAATATGAAGGAGATGAGTTAATGGGAAACAAAAAAACGGTTTTTAAATTTTTTACAATACCGCAGTATCAGCAGGAAGAGAAATTTTTAAGTGAGATGCATGAAAACGGATGGTGCTTTGCTCACGTATCATTTCCCGGATTTTATCACTTTGAAAAATGTGAACCAAAACAAGTGTCATACAGATTGGATTACAATCAGGAAGGTATACGAAATAAAAGGGAATATGTTCAAATGTTTTCCGATTGTGGTTGGGAGTATATTGAGGATTTTGTAGGGTATAGTTACTTTAGAAAAGAAGAGCAACCGGGAGAAGAAAGAGAAGAAATCTTCTGTGATGATGAATCCAGACTTGAGATGATGAAGCGTGTTTTTAAAGGTAGAATAATTCCTCTTATTATATTGTTTGCTATGGTTATTCTTCCGCAATTCCATATGAATACTACAGGATATGGGGGAGGCGGTAATATACAAGATGTATTATCATTAGTATTTCTGGTATTGGCAATATTGTACCTTGTTATTTTTAGTGTATTAGCAGGTCAGTTCTATCAGTATGAAAAATTAGTGAAAGGGGATAGTAATGGATTCCAATTAAAATATGTGGGCATATTCGCTCTCATCATGGTCTTACTTATCGGAATAGGCACATTTTTCTGGTTATCAAATCGCTCTGTGTATGAAAAAAAAGAGAGGGACAATGGTTATGTTATAGAGGCCGAGCATCTAAATTCAGCTATTGTTACAGAACATGCTTTGGAATCAGGAGATATGATATCGTTTGATTTCAATTGTGAAACAGGATATGTACATTTGAATGTTTCACAAAAAGGGAAAGAAACGGTATTTTATGGAGATTTTTATGAAGTATATGGAAATGCTGCGCCGCATGTGATTACGATTCAAGAGGATGGCAATTATACAATAGAAATTGACGGTAGAAATGTTAAAGGAGAGATAGAGGTTATAATAACGAAATAAATTTGTTGTTCTCTACTTGAACCGAAAGTGAGCGGTAGACCAATTAAATGACCTTCTTTTTGTGGATTATAGTAGTTGATGTATGGTATGTATAATTGGTAGGAAATTCAGGTTTCACGAGCTTTTTTATACCGCTAGATGAATCAACATCTTGCGCAGGATTGTTGCATCGGTGCTGGCGTGCTATACTGTATTTATACATAATCAGAACAGAGGGGGAGAGAATGGATAAAGTAGTTCAAGTAATAAAAGATCTTTTCGGCTGGTTTTTCGGGACATGCTTTGTACTGCTGGCGCTGGGATTGTTTTTCGGCGGAACTGTATTTGGAGGTGTCGCTTCCCTGTTATTCGGATTGGGGATTACACCCTTAAGAAGAAAACTTATGTGGCCTGCCAAGGTTAGTTTCATCGTCTTGTCGTGTCTGTTTTTGATATCGTGCGGATCGCTGGCTTTCATCGGTTCGACAGAGCAGACGGAGGAAAAACCACAACAGGGGACACAGGAGCAGTCACAACAGCAGACGATAATCATGGAAGATTCCATCGGAGCGGAAGAAGTCGAGGCAGAGGAGCCGGAGCCAATCATAGAGCCGAAAGATCCAGATGAGGAAGAACCGGTTTCGGAAATGCAGGTTCACTTTATCGATGTCGGTCAGGGAGATGCAACGCTGGTGCTTTCCGGAAAGCACGCAATGTTGATTGATACGGGTGATAACAGTAAGGGCACGAAGGTACAGTTATATTTGAAAAATCAGGGAGTAGAAAAACTAGATTACCTGGTGCTGACCCATACGGATGCAGACCATATCGGCGGGGCGGACGTGATTATAAGCAAATTTCCTGTCGACAATGTGTTTATAGGAGACTTTCCGAAAGAAAGTGATGTTTACAGGGATCTTTTGCAGGCACTGAAAGACAAGGGATTGTCGTATACTACGCCGGAGGTTGGGGATACTTACGCACTTGGTGATGCGTTCTTTATGATAGCGGCGCCAAACAGGATTTATTCCGATCCGAACAACTCGTCCATCGCACTGGTTTTACAAAATGGTGTAAACAGATTTCTGTTTACCGGCGATGCTGAGGAAAAAGCAGAGGCAGATATTTTGGCAAATGGCCTCAACATAAATTGTGATGTGTTCAAGGTAGGGCATCACGGAAGTAATATGTCAAATACATATGCATTGTTGGCGGCGGTATCTCCGCTGTATGCAGTTATCAGTTGTGAGGCAGATAATTCGTACGGGCATCCGCATGCAGAGGTGTTAAATAATCTGCGGGCTATGGACGTAAAAGTATTCCGCACGGATGAGCAGGGGTCGGTAATGGCGACTTCCGATGGTATGGAAATTGCATGGAACTGTGCGCCGTCGGATAGCTGGAAGGCGGGAGAACGCACGCAGAATTCCGAGAATGCGTCAGGGGAAGAGACGGAGCAAGAAGAGGAAACAGAACCTGAGCCGGAGCAATCGACGGCTACAGGGAACTATGCAGTAAACAGCAAAAACGGAAAGATACACATTGTCGGCTCATGTCCTGCGACGGGAACCGGAGATGGTGCGATGACAAGTCCTGTTTATTTTGATACCTATGAGGAAGCGGAGGCTTACTCTATGCAGCTGGAATCAGACCCGGATAAGAGAAAGTGCAAAAATTGTTATAAGTAAAACGGAAAGTCAATCGGTAAATGGTTTGCCGATTGATTTTTTTTGCATTTTCTATTGACAAACACTTAAACATATGATTACATGTTCATATAAACAAACAAAAAAGAGAAAGGAATGAATTAAAATGTATTATCAACTTTATTATAAATTAACTGCCGGAGCGTATGATCTACTAGACTTTGTCTATTTCCGTAATCCGGGAAAAAGTCCGCGCAAAGCCGTGGTTTCCTGTATTGGTAAAAAGGAATCGGTTTTGGACATTTGCTGCGGAACAGGGGCAAATGCGATTAAGATTGCCAAAGAAAGACCGGATGCGAAAGTAGTCGGAGCAGACATTTCCAAAGAGATGCTTGCAGTAGCAAAAGAAAAGAGAAGAAAAGCCGGAGCCCCAAATTTAAAATTCTATCATATGGATGCGACAAAGACGGAATTTAAAGATGCCTGCTTTGACAAGATTTCAATGGCGCTTGTGCTTCATGAAATGCCGGAGGAGTTGGCAGGACGTGTTATTTGCGAATTAAAACGGTTGCTTAAGGACAACGGTGAACTGATTATTACCGAGTGGGAACCAAGTAAGATCCGGTGGCAGAAACTATTGTTTTTACCGATTCATCTGATGGAGCCGAAAAGTTACCGCATTCTTTTAAAAAAAGATTTAAATGCATATTTTAAGACGTTCGGATTGGAGATTGTGGAAACGAAACACTGTGATTATACAAAAGTTTTAAGGATTAGGAAGGTGAAAAGCGATGAACGATAATAAAAAATTCTGGCAGAGATATGCGCCGATTTATTCACTGTTTATGAAAAGTGTGGATAAAAGCTATGATGAGATTTGTACAAGAATTGTTCCATATTTGAAGAAGGATATGAAAGTGTTAGAGCTTGCGTGCGGAACAGGAATGTTTACATTTCGTCTGGCAGATAAGGTAAAAAGCTGGGAAGCGACGGACTATGCGGAAAATATGTTAAAGGAAGCGCAGGCGGCCTATAAAAAGCGTGAAAGCAAAATTGCGCCGCTTTGTTGTATGATAGCAAGTAAGTAGGAGGGAAAAGAGATGTTATTGACAGTTCAGTGTATCGTGTGTTGTGCTATTTTTACACTTATTATTTTACCGCCGATATATAAGGATCCTTTATGTATGATTGCATCGTATCCGCCGGCGATTAGAAAAAGAGTGGCGGAGCTTCCGCAGTACAAGGATGTGATTGCGACAAAAGAGAAAAAGCATATGAAAAAGAAAGTGCTTGGAATGTTGTTTTTTGCAGGTGTGTTGGCAGTAATCGCATATGCTTCCGGATGCAGAAGTTTTTTAGAAACGTTTTCCCATGTTTTTGTACTGTTTTTTGCGGTGAATATTTACGACATGATTGTTCTTGACTGGGGGATTTTCTGTCACAGTCAAAAACTCCGAATTCCGGGAACGGAAGACATGGATAAGGAATATAAAGATAAGCTGTTTCATGTCAGAGGTGCGGCCATAGGCTGCGTGCTGGGGCTTATCGTTGCAGTTTTGTCCGGTTGCATTGTTCAGTTGGCTTTATTATAATTGAAACAATAACTTTGAAAAAATGTAAGAAAGCAGAACAGGCTATGAAACTCAGAAAAGTACAATCGCGCAAGGATTGGCGCGAGATTAAAAAATTATATAATGAAGCATTTCCTGCAAATGAAAAGAAACCGTTTTGGATGATTTGGCTGAAACATAGAGGCGGCGCAGCTGATGTTTGGGTGGCAGAGCAAGAGGGAGAGTTTTCCGGAATGGCGATTACGATGAACGGTGCAGACCTTGTATTGCTGGATTATTTTGCGGTGAGTAGCGATAAGCGCAGCTGCGGAATCGGTGGTGCGGCGCTGAAAGCTTTGCAGGAAGCATATAAGGGACACAGGTTCTTCCTTGAGATTGAAAGTATTGAGGAAGGGGCAGATACGCAGGCAGAGCGTGAGCGCAGAAAGAAATTTTATCTTACCAACGGAATGCAGGAACTCGGAGTGCAAGTGACGTTGTTCGGCGTGGACATGGAGCTTCTCGGATACAACTGCAAGGTGAATTTTGACGAGTACCGGGGACTGTATTTTGACACCTACGGAAATTGGGCGGCAAAAAATGTGTTGGAGAGATCTTGATGGAAAGACAGAAAATTCGATTCGTGGAGGCATTTGTAGTATGGTAGAGGTAAAATTTTACGATAGTGTGGATGACAGTCTGTTAAAATTTGCAGTTATTATTGCAAAATCGGATGGCAAATGGGTGTTTTGTAAACATCGGGAACGTGATACTTTTGAAGTTCCCGGCGGACACAGAGAAGTCGGTGAAACTATTTTAGACACTGCAAAGAGAGAATTGAAAGAAGAGACCGGAGCAGCCCATTTCGATATTAAGCCTATATGTGTATATTCCGTAAAGGGCAAAACAAGAGTAAATGAGAATATAGAGGACGAGACATTTGGAATGCTTTATATTGCAGATGTCTTTTCATTTGAAAGCTTAAATAGTGAAATAGAAAAAATTATAATTGTGGATGAATTGGTTGAGAACTGGACCTATCCGTTGATTCAACCTAAACTAATTGAAGAAGCGAAGGAAAGAGGATATTTATAAACGTACGAAACGTTTGAAAAAGGTATGAGCATAACGATAACTTTAAACTACCGCTTACCTTAAAAATAATACCGCTTACCGCAAAAACCAACATTTTAGTTTTTGTGGCGTTATAATGCACTCAGGAGGTGAGGAAATGAACTTTCGATTAGTCATTGATAAGTCAAAAGAGGAAGAGGTTGTGGCGACCGTCCATAAGAAGTCGGAGCTGACCGACAGGATTGAGGAGCTGGTCATGCAGTACGATGGTTCGGATGAAATCACAGCCTATACAGAAGATGACATCAAAGTTCTGAAACTGAAGGAGATTGAGTGCATTACGGTAATCGACGGAAAAACATATGCGATATGCGGAAATAAAGAGCAGTTCCGTTTAAGACAGCGACTTTATGAAATGGAGGAGCTTCTGCCGGAATGTTTTATCAAAATCAACAAATCTTCTTTGGCAAATCAGAATAGAATCGAAAGATTCACAGGAATGTATACGGGAGCCGTGGATGTGGTTTTTAAAAGCGGCTATACGGAATATGTTTCCAGAAGATGTTTTGCGGATATAAAAAGGAGGTTGAATGTGAAATGAAAAAACATGTGAAAGAATTTGTCCATAGAGGTTTGATGGCGTCTGTCGGCGGACCTATTATTTTAGCAATTATTAATTTATGTATACAGGGCGGAGGCGAAACGATGACCTTGACGGTCAATGAGGTGGCACTTGCAATTTTATCGTCTGCACTGATGGCGTTTATTGCGGCCGGCGTCAGTGTGGTATATCAGATTGAAAAACTTCCGCTGATGTGGGCCAGCTTTATTCAGGCAATTGTTCTTTATTTTGATTATTTGTTGATTTATCTACTCAACGGATGGCTGAAATGTGATCCGAAGGTGATTTTCATCTTTACCATCATCTTTATTGCAGGATATGCAGTTATCTGGACG
This sequence comes from Lachnospiraceae bacterium, assembly GCA_017623815.1. GTDB lineage: Bacteria > Bacillota > Clostridia > Lachnospirales > Lachnospiraceae > SVFI01. Next base: position 28,294 of record JAGAOK010000029.1, on the reverse strand, counting down.
ATGATTTATTTCTTATCCATCCGTCCGTCCATCAACAAAATGAACCGTAAATTACAGGAGGAAGTATGAGTAAAATAGTATTTTTCTGTATCCCGGCGCACGGACACACAAATCCGACGCTCGGCGTTGTAAAGGAATTAATTGCAAGAGGACATGAGGTGATTTATTATTCTTATGAGCCATTCCGTGAGAAAATCGAATCGACAGGTGCAACTTTTGTGGCATGTGATGAGTTTGATGCAGAGCAGAAGCTTGACCCGAAAGATGCGACGAAAGTCGGAAAAGACCTTGCGTTTTCCACAAGGCTTCTCGTTGATACAACACTTGCGCTTAATGACAGTGTATGCAAAGAGATGGAGCGCCTGCAGCCGGATTGTATCGTGGCAGATTCCATGGCTGTTTGGGGAAAAGCGGTGGCACTGAAAATGGGAATCCCGTTTGTTTCATCCACGACAACTTTTGCTTTTAATCAGCATTCGGCAAAGATTTTAAAGCAGAGTATCAGCGAGCTTTTCGGAATGATTTTTTCCATGGGAAAAATTAATAAAGATATTAAGCGGCTTCAGAATGCGGGATTTCCTGTAAAAAGTGTACTTGATTTAATTCAGAATGATGAAAGTACCGAGACAGTTGTCTATACTTCACCGCAGTTTCAGCCATGCAGTGAAACGTTTAACGACAAGTATGCGTTTGTAGGACCGTCTGTCCGGCCGGTAGAGAACGCGATTACAAAAGAAAGAGAGAAACTCATCTATATTTCTCTCGGAACGGTCATGAATGACAATGTGAAATTTTTCAAAAACTGTATCAAGGCATTGAAAGATACGGATTATCAAGTGATTATGTCTGTCGGTAATTTGATAGACATAAAAGAACTGGGAGAAATCCCGGCGCATATTTCCGTACAGGAATATGTGGATCAGATTGCAGTGCTTCAGCAGGCAGATGTATTCCTGTCACACTGCGGAATGAACAGTGTGAATGAAAGCCTTTATTATGAAGTACCGCTTGTAACGTATCCGCAGACATCAGAACAGGGCGGTGTTGCAACAAGAGTGGAAATGCTCGGTGCAGGCGAAAAATTGCTTAAGGATCATCCGGAAACCATCCGTGAAACAGTGGAGAAGGTACTTGGGAATGCATCGTATAAAGAAAGTGCGAAAAAAATCTCAGAGGGATTTAAAAAATGCAGCGGTGCAAAAGGTGCAGCAGACAAGATTATGCAGGTGTGCGGGCAGTAAAATCATCGCGTAAAACTTGCATGAAACAGAAAATTTTGATAAAGTATAAGTAATTGAAAGGGCAACTCTTTTGGTTGCCCTTTTTTTAGGCTTTGCAAGGTGGGGGCTTTGCAGGAAAACAGGAGGTATAGTTATGTTAAATGTGTTAATTACAGGTGCACAGGGACATGTGGGATCGGCTCTGCAACAGCTATTAGACAGCAGACAGTATCGCATTTTAACAACGGACATCGATGAGATGGATATTACCAATCATGATCAGGTGGCTCAGTACATGAAAATTAATCGGCCGGATGTCATCATTAACTGTGCGGGATTTACAGATGTAGAAGGGTGTGAGAAGGATCCGGACAAGGCATATCTTGTCAATGCCATCGGTGTTCGTAATCTGGCGGAAGCGGCAGAGGAAATAAATGCAAAATTTATTCAGATTTCTACGGATGATGTGTTCAATTCCAAAGCGGAACGTCCGTACAATGAATTTGATGAAACAAGTCCGAAGTCGGTTTATGGTAAGTCAAAACTTGCAGGAGAAAAAATTGTGACACAGCTTTGCAATCGTTTTGTTATTATCCGCAGTTCGTGGAATTACGGAATCGGAAAAGATTTTGTGGATGAACTGCTTTCCGCAGTAGGGAAAAAAGAAACGTTCAATGTGGCGCAGAACCGCTATGGAGTACCGACCAGTACAAAAGAAGTGGCGAAAGTAATACAGCATTTTATTGATCATGATGAATATGGTATTTATCATGCAGTTTGCAAAGGCAGTTGTAACCGTTATGAGTTTGCACAGGCTATTTTGGAATATACAGGAAATACAGACAAGATAAAACTTATTCCGGTGGATAGGACGGATGTTCTTCGCCCGGATTACTGTGTACTCGACAACATGATGCTCCGCCTGACAGGAGTGGAAGAACCGGCAGAGTGGAGAACAGCTCTCAAAGAATATTTAGATGAGACGGGAGGGCTTGAATAATGGCAGAAACAAAAAAGGAAAAGAAGAAATTAGGTCTTTCCACAAAGATTTTTATCGCACTTCTTGTCGGCGCAATTACAGGTATTGTAATTCATTATGTGATACCGGCAAGTGACTTCAAGGATAAATTTATAGTGGAAGGTGTGTTATATGTCATCGGACAGGGCTTTATCCGTCTGATGCAGATGCTCGTTGTTCCGCTTGTTTTTTGTTCTCTTGTATGCGGAAGTATGGCAATCGGTGATACAAAGACACTTGGAAAAGTAGGACTTAAGACTGTAGGCTTTTACATTGCAACGACAGCACTTGCAGTATCGATTGCGTTGTCTGTGGCTTATATAATTAATCCGGGTATCGGCCTGAATATGGATGCGGTGGAAAAGGCGGAAATGTCGGCTGCTACAAGCAGTACGAGCATTGTGGATACCCTGCTTAATATTATTCCGAAGAATCCGATTGGTGCCATGGCAAATGCGGATATGCTTCCGATTATCGTGTTTGCGCTTTTTGTGGGTATTATGCTTGCAAAACTCGGCAGCAAGGCAAGTACGGTATCGAATTTCTTCAGTCAGTTTAATGATGTGATGATGGAAATGACGATGGCGATTATGAGCATCGCACCGGTCGGTGTGTTCTGTCTGATTGCAAGAACCTTTGCAACGGTTGGTTTTTCGGCATTTACTCCGATGCTCAAGTATATGGGAAGCGTTGTTTTGGCGCTGCTACTTCAGTGTTTTGTGGTATATCAGGTTTTCCTGTTTATTTTTACCAGATTAAACCCGGTCAAATTTATCAAGAAATTTTTGCCGGTTATGGGATTTGCATTCTCGACAGCTACGTCGAATGCGACCATTCCGATGTCCATTGATACATTGTCGAAAAAGATGGGAGTCTCCAAGCAGATTTCTTCCTTTACGATTCCGCTCGGTGCAACAATTAACATGGATGGAACGTCTATCATGCAGGGTGTTGCTGTAGTATTTATCGCGCAGGTATATGGTATTGATTTGACAATCGGAAACCTTGCGACGGTTGTTTTGACAGCGACGCTTGCTTCCATCGGTACAGCAGGTGTTCCGAGTGTAGGGCTTGTAACGCTTGCAATGGTACTTAACTCCGTGGGACTTCCGACGGAAGGCATCGCGCTGATTATGGGTATCGATCGTATTCTGGATATGCTCAGAACAGCGGTAAATATCACAGGCGACGCAGTATGTACTACAATTGTGGCACATCAGGAAAAGGCAATAAATAAAGACGTGTTTAATGCTTAAAACACGCCTAAGATTTTTAAGAATAAAAGCAGGAGGACAAGCAGGATTGTAGGTTTTACAATTCTGCTTCCTTTATTTATGACTAGCCCGGCGCCGATATAACCGCCAAGCATATTGCAGGCAGCAGCGGCAAGACCGAGGGAAAACAGAACTTGTCCGTTTAAAATAAAAATGATAAGTGATGTAATGTTCGTTGTCAGGTTAATCACTTTTGCCTGCGCATTGGCGCTTCCGACACTGATTTTTGCAAATGTCGTAAATGCAATAATCAGGAAAGTTCCTGTACCCGGACCGTAGAACCCGTCGTACATTCCTATGATAAGGGCTGCGATGACAGCAGTCATATAAGTCTTTGCATTTAATGTAAGCTTTGCATCCGGGTTGTCTTTAAACAACTTTTTGTTTAAAACAATGAATGCTGCAAGCGGAAGAACCACGAATAAAATATATTCCATAATTCTTTCGTCCATCATGAGAGACAGTTTAGCTCCGATGGAAGAGCCGATAATGGCACTGATGACGGAAGGTATGGCTAACTTAAAATTGACGAGTTTATTTTTGATAAAGCGCACAGTTGCCAAGGTCGTTCCGCAGGTGGAAGAAAGTTTATTGGTGGCAATTGCCTGATGCATCGGAAGCCCGGCAATCAGGTAAGCAGGAAGAGAAATCAGTCCGCCACCGCCGCCGATGGCATCTACAAGTCCCGCTAAAAATAAAAGCGGGCATACAAATAAAAAGGTTCCTATTGATAATGTCATAATATAATTCCTTTAAAACTATTTTCTGCAAAGTTGCCAGAAAGCAACAGCACTCGCAGCAGCAACATTCAGGGAATCTACCCCGTGCGACATAGGGATACATACGGTATAGTCACAGTCGGCAATGGTTTGTTTGCACAGGCCTTCTCCTTCCGTTCCGAGGATAATGGCGAGTTTTTCTTCTGACATAAGCTGTGGGTCATCAATGCTGACAGCAACATCCGAAAGTGCCATGGCAGCAGTCTTGAAACCAAGCTGCTTTAAGGTCTGTACTGTCTCTGTTTCATCTATAAAAGTCCACGGTATTTGAAAGACGGTCCCCATACTGACGCGGCTGGCTCTGCGATAGAGCGGGTCACTGCAGCCTGAAGTTAAAAGGACAGCGTCCATACCAAGCGCAGCTGCAGATCGGAAAATGGCACCGACATTTGTCGGGTTCATAACATTTTCAAGTACGGCAATTCTGCGGGCGTTTGCACATAGGTCTGTGACAGAAGGGAGCTGTCTGCGCTTCATGGCACAAAGCAGCCCTCTTGTCATGGCAAAGCCGGTAAGTTCTGATAATACCGCTGTTTCTGCAGTGAATACAGGTGTTTGACCGATACGGTTAATAACTTTTTCGGCTGCACCCGTTAACTGGTTTTTGTCAATAAGAAGGGAAACCGGTTCGTATCCGCCGTTTAAAGCGCGCTCAATGACATTCGGGCTTTCAGCGATAAAAATTCCGGGGTTCGGTTCATAATAAGTCCGCAACTGATTTTCGTTAAGGCGTGCGTAGATATCAAGCTGCGGATTTGAAAAATCTGTAATGTCAACGATGTTACTCATGCGTAGCTCCTATTTATGTGTTGAAAATATTTACCAATGATTAGTATACGAAAGAAATCATGTTGTCGCAAGAGGATTCATTTTATGCTGGATAGAAGAGAGCAATCGTTGTATAATGAGCGAGGTAAGAAAAAAGTATAAAATTATAAAGACGACGCAGCGTCAGGTATTGCTTGTAACGCAGCGTAATATACCATAATAAGCCATGAAAGGTGGTGAAACGCTATGTCAAATTATACGACAGGAGAACTTGCAAAAGCAGCAGGTGTGACAGTGCGTACCGTGCAATATTATGATACGAGGGGAATTCTTATCCCGAGTGATTTCAGCGAAGGCGGCAGAAGACTTTATACGGAAGATGACCTTAAAAAGCTGAAAGTGATTTGTTTTTTGAGAGATTTGGGACTGAGTCTTAATCATGTGGGTGATATTCTGGAAGCAGATAATGCGACAAAGGTTATAAATCTTCTTTTGGAAGAGCAAAAGAAAACGATCGAGACGGAATTATCGGAACGAAAAGCACAGCTTGACAGAATTGACGAAATTCAAAAAGAAATGAAAAATATTGCAAATTTCTCCGTTGAAAACTTAGGTGATGTAGCATATGTTATGGAAAACAAAAAGAAAATGAAAAAGGTTTATTCAGTGATTCTGGGTATCGGTCTGGTACTGGACGGGCTGGAAATCGGAGCATTTATTTATGCGATTAAGACAGGAAACTGGTGGCTGTTTGCGGGAGTGCTTCTGCTTATGCTGATTGTACTTTTCCCGTTGATGGAGTTCTATCACAAATATACAGTTTATATTTGTCCGGAATGTCACGAGGTTTTTAAGCCGAAAAAGGCAGAGTGGTTCTGGGCAAAGCATACGCCCAAAACGCGGAATCTGACTTGTCCGTGTTGCAGTCATAAGGGATTTTGCGTGGAAACGTATGGTACCGCGCCGCATGAAGTGAAGGAGGCATAAGAATGGTACAGGAGAAAAAGAAAACAATCGTATATTTAGTTTGGGCCTTTCTGATAGCTTGGATTTTACAGGTGTTAGGAAGTGTTGCAGCCAATGAGATGGGGCAGACAGGTATGCTGATTTTCAGCGGAGTAATGACCCTTGTGATGTATGCACCGTTTGTTGCAGTCTTGCTTTCAAAATATCCGCTTAAAGGTATGGGGTGGATACCGAAGTTTAAAGGGAAGATCGGCTGGATGGTTTTGGCATGGCTCGGACCGCTTCTTTTTACCGTACTCGGTGCGGCTTTGTATTTTTTGATTTTCCCGGAACGTTTTGATTTGACAGGAGCTTATCTGGCGACTGCACTCGGCGAGGAGGGGCTGGCACAGATAGAGGCACAGGGGCTGACCCTGCAGCAGCTTTTGCTTATTCAGATTGTATCAGCACCTCTGTATGCACCGTTTATCAATATGTTTGCGGCCCTGGGAGAAGAGGTCGGCTGGCGGGGGATGCTTTATCCGCAGCTGAAAGGCTTTTTCGGTAAAACAAAAGGCCGCATCATCGGAGGATTCATCTGGGGAGCATGGCACTGGCCGGTAATGTTGATTGCAGGCTACGAATACGGAAAAGTATATCCGGGAGCCCCGGTATCGGGAATGTTAGCATTTTGTATGTTTGCTATTGTCGCAGGTACCCTTATGGATGTATTATATGAGAAGACGGAGTGTATCTGGGTGCCTTCGCTGGCACACGGTGCGATTAACGGTACGGCTTCGCTGGCGATTTATCTGACAAAACCGGAGTATGTCGATCAGCTGATTCTGGGACCGGCTCCGATTGGGGTGATTGCGATGATACCGGCTCTTCTGCTTGCAATCGTGGTTTTATACAAAGACAGGTAACGAGAACTTTTGAATCATTGCTGTAAATTTTTTAGACCGGGAGGAAATGGACATGGGTTTTACAGAAAGTTTCGGAATTGGATTTTTGGTGTTGATTGTGATTGCGCTTGTTGTCAGCAGTGTGGGATTTTATAAGTATGTATACTTTATCTCGCTCGGATACGGATTTTCTGTGGCTGCGATGGGTGCGGCACTGTTTTTTATGTATATGGATGTGCAGGATGTTGCGACACTTCTAATGTGTGTGTTGTTTTTAATCTACGGCTGCAGACTGGGAGGATATCTTCTGGTTCGAGAAATGAAAAGTGCATCTTACCGGAGTACGATGAAAAAAAGAAATCAAAGACGGAAAAGACATGAAAATGGTAGCGAAAGTCAGTATCTGGACCAGTTGTGCGCTTTTGTATGCCTTGCAGGTTTCACCGCTTCTGTTTCGTTTGATGAACACAGAAAGAAGTCTTGCAAATGCTACATACGATATGGTTATCGGAGAACCGAATCCGGTTGCTTTAGTGGGAGCTGTCATTATGGCACTCGGCATTATACTGGAGTCGGCAGCAGACTGGCAGAAGTCAAAACAGAAATCCGTAAACCCGAGTCGTTTCTGTGACAAAGGTTTATATAAAATCGTCCGTTGTCCGAATTATTTGGGCGAGGTGCTGTTCTGGACAGGAGTGTTTGTATCCGGCGTCAATATTTATGCAAGCATCTGGCAGTGGATTGCAGCTGCAATCGGATATGTGTGTATCGTGTACATTATGTTCGGCGGTGCCAGAAGACTGGAACTTCGTCAGAACCGTAACTACGGTGAGGATCCGGACTATCAGGCATATGTGAAAAAGACACCGATTCTTCTGCCGCTTGTTCCGCTTTACAGCGTGGCGAAGTATAAATGGTTAGTCGGATAATATGATGTATCCGGGGGAGGAGGCAGATTTATGACAGAAGGAATCATAGCATTTGTCATATGGATTATGGTAAGTCTTGTTTTTGTTGTAATCGGGATATATGATTTGCGTGCAAAAGAAGTGGTCGGTTTCTGGTCAAACGGGAAAAGGCCGGAGATTGCACAGGAGAATATAAAAGCATACAACCGTGCAGTAGGTAAGCTTTGGATCGGTTTTGCGCTGGTTTTTATGCTTCTCGGATTTCCGCTGCTGGCAGGGGATGATTCGCCGCTTATCGTAATTACACTTTTGGGAAGCCTGTTGGCCATAGTCGTGCTTATGGCCGTGTATGTGCTTGTGATTGAAAAAAAGTATGGTAAAAAATAGAACGTAGATGAAAGGCTGCGCCGGATGACCGGTAGCAGTCTTTTTTGTATGGCAGATGCAGATTTTCGTATAGTGGCCGGGCTGTTTGGCATATGTTGTAACGGAGGTGTTTGCATGAAAACAGATTGGAAAAAACTTATTGTATGTATTGTGATTCCGGTTTTGACCGGTGCCTTGGCGGCCATCTTAACACGGGGGGCGATGGCGGAGTTTGACGCGCTGAAGCAACCGCCGTTTTCACCGCCGCCGTGGATTTTTCCTGTTGTCTGGACCATTTTGTATACGCTGATGGGAATATCATCCTATATGATTGCGCAGGCGGATGCGCGGGCGGAAGAAAAGGAAAGAGCACTGGCTGTTTACTTTTACCAGCTTGTAGTTAATTTCCTATGGCCGATTTTCTTCTTCAATTTTGGCTGGTATTTATTTTCGTTTTTCTGGCTTCTGCTTTTGTGGGGACTGGTCCGGGAGATGATTCGCAGGTTTTCTGACATAAACAAAACAGCTGGACGATTGAATATTCCCTATCTTGTCTGGCTGACCGTGGCTGCATACCTGAATTTCGGTGTGTGGTGGCTGAATCGCTAAAATGCGAGATTGTCAGAGGAGAGACGCGAAGTTGCGGGATACATGGTGGCAGCGCAAAACCGCAGGATACATGGTGGCAGGCTTTTTTTCGGTGGATAAGGGTATTGAGTACAAAAAAGTAGCCTCAATACCCAGTTTTTCTTGCATTTTTGCGTCAAACGGGTATTGCACGGCAAAATGTCCTCCAAATACCCGGGATTTAGAGAAACACTGTGTATTAGCTTGCAATTTTGTGCCAAAATACCCGCCGGCCTAAATTGGAGAGACAGTCACAGGACAGAATAAAGAGTTCCCCGGTTAATTAATCCTTCGAATCAACCGATATAGATAATGATACATTATGTCTGAAAGCGAAATGGACTTCGCAGCATGAATTCAAGGAGGAATCTTATGAATGTGAATCTTAATGCAAACATACAGCAAGTATCCGGTGGTTTAAATGTAAGTACCCAAAGCAGGGAAGCGGAGCAGGCGGGGGACAAAACGGCAAAATCGTTTTCACTCGCACATAAAGCACAGGACCCGATTGCAGAGCGTAAGGCGCAGGCTTTTGAGAAAGCGCGTAAGATTGTGTCGGATGCGTTTGCCGGAGAAAAGAAAATAGATGATGAGCTGCAGCAGTTGCGTGATTTGTCAGTAAGACTGACGAAGGATAACAAAGATAAACTTGACCGCGTACAGGAGAACAAGGCGGAAATGGAAGATCTGCAGCAGCTATATGCGGTGACAGAGGATAGTCAGCAGCAGAAAGATCTCGAGATCCTTATGAAAAAGAATGATTCCTATTATGATCCGGGTGTGAGATTGAGTGAGGAAGAGCAAAAGCGATACGATGAGATTATGGCGCAGGGGCCAACCGAATATCAGTCCCGCATGATGGAACGTTATGAAGAAAATAATCGCCTTCAGCGAGAGATGCAGGAAAATCTGGCCGCCATTCAGGCCAATGGGGCGGCGCTGCGATTTGTCAAAGGGGAGAGGCTGAAAAGTAATCCGATTTTAGATGCAGAAGATGCGGCAGATAAGGTTCTGGCGACTGAGAGTGAAGCCATTACGGGTGAGCTGGTCGGTGAGGCAATGGAACATATGCAGGAAGAACTTGCAGAGAAGGCGGAAGAAGCGGAGAAACTGGCCAAGCAGAACGAAGAGCGTAAGCAGCAGATTGAAAAGGTGCAGGAAAAGGTCGCAGAGCAGAAAGAACAAGTGGAACAGATTCGTGAAGGTACAGATGAAATACAGAGCAGCGTAGAACATGTTTCACCGGAAGACATTGTGCAGATACAGGAGCAGATTCAGACGGAAATTGAAAAGGTGCTCGAAGAACTGAAGCTGATGGCGGAAGATTTGAAAGGAAATGCAATCGACAAGTTAATATAAGAGAGGAATATTTATGAAAACTGTTTTATGCTACGGGGATTCCAATACGTATGGATTTAATCCGTCAAACGGACTTCGTTATCCGAAAGAAGTGAGATGGACAGGCAGATTGCAGAGGCTGCTCGGAGAGGATTATGTGGTTATAGAAGAGGGCTGTAACGGTCGTACTACGATATTTGAAGATCCGGTGGAGGGATGGAAAAAAGGACTGGATTATTTAAGACCATGCCTGAATACGCATAAGCCCGTGGATCTCGTAATTCTTATGCTCGGAACCAATGATTTGAAGGAGTTGTTTGGAGCGAGCGCTTCGGATGCGGCCGGCGGTGCAAAAATGCTGGTGGAAGTGATACAGGAATTTACGAAGGAGAAGCAAGGTTTTGCGCCGGAAATTATTTTAGTATCACCGCCTCGGATTGAGGCAGGTGTGTGCAATTCGGCGTTTTCGTGTTCCTTTGGTTTGCGTGCGGTGAAAGAGTCGGAAAAATTTGCCGGATATTATAAAGAAGTGGCGGATAAGACAGGCTGTATCTTTTTGGATGCGGCACTATACATCAAACCATCCGGGGAGGACTATGTACATCTCGGACCGGAGGGACATGCTATTTTGGCAGAGATGTTGGCGAAAGCAGTCTTTTCAATATAAGAGGCCGGGTGTATAATAAAGGCACAAACCGGAATGCGAGTAGGAGGTGTCTTATGGCAGAGCATAAAATGCTTTCCGCGGAGGAAATGCTGGCACAAATATTTGAGTACATGAATCAGCTCATGCAGGAGCAGGATTTTTCATCCACAATCATGATTCTAACAGAGCTTGGACGAACGCTGGTAAATGCTGACCGGGCATCCTTCTGGATGTGGGATCGCAGAAATCATCAGCATTATACGATTGTGGCTCTGGATAACGGAAAGATTATTGTTCCGGAAGGAAAAGGTATTGTCGGGGCATCTATATTAAAGAATGAGACGATCCTGATCAATGATGCGTCTCAGGATTATCGATTTGCATCAGAAGTCGATGAGAATACGGGATATGTGACGCGTTCCATTCTTTGCATGCCTGTTACGGATTCCTCAGGATCGGTAATCGGAGCATATCAGGCAATTAATAAAATTGATGAAACCGGCGACTTTGGGGCATTTTCCGAGGAAGATAAAACGAGACTTGCGCTTGCGGCGGTTTATTGCGGAAAAATGCTGGAATCCTATATGTTGTCAAATGAAAACTATATGGATTCAGTGACAGGGCTTCGCAGCAGAAAAGGCTTTTATGAATATTATAACAAAAGAATACTGCCGTTTCTGTTTCAGGATAACGTGTCGGTTGTTATGGCCGATATCGATATGTTCAGCCTGACGAATCGCATACATGGTAAGAGTATCGGAGATCTGGTGCTGAGAGAATGCGCGGATTTGATATTATATCAGCTTCAAAATCTGAACGATGAAGTGGTGCGATGGGAGGAAGACTGCTTTTTGATCATACTCCCGAAGTGCAATATGTCCGAGGCGGCGGAATTTGCGGAAAAACTCCGGTCAGCAGTCGAAAATGCAGAGTTTCAGTACGGAGATTATAAAATACGCATCACGATTTCCTGTGGTGTGGGTGAAATGAAGTTTGAAAATTCGTCGGATGACAATATTGCGCCGGCGATGAGTAAGCTGACCAGGGCTAAGCAACTCGGAAGGAACCGGGTGGAATACTAGGAGGAAAAATCATGATTATATCATTTTCAGAAATGGAAGAAAAAGCGTTGCCTGCATTTAAAGGCGGTGAAAAACAGTACAATGTGAAGATGTTTACAGAGGGGAATCATAAGATTATGCAGGGCAGACTTGTTCCGGGAGCGTCCATTGGTCTGCATACCCACGAAACGGACTGCGAAGTAATCTTTATTACATCAGGAACCGGAAAAGTGGTAGATGATGGCAAAGAACAAAAAGTAAGCGTAGGAATGGCATTGTTTTGCCCAAAAGATCATGCGCATACTTTGATTAACGACAGTGAGGCGGATTTATGCTTTTATGCAGCCGTGATTGAACAGTAGGAGAGCAGAAGATGGTCACAAAGGAAGAATTTTGCGTAGCTTCCGATAACGAGGCACAGGCAATTCTTGATTTTTATCATTCGTTTATCGGTTCAGAAGGCTGCACATGGAATGAGTGGTATCCGGCGATGGAACATGTCCGCATGGATATAGAAAAAAAGAATCTGTTTCTGGTAAAGGATGCAGAGGGAATTGTTGCGACAGTCTCCATTGACTCGGATGATCAGGTGGATGCGCTGGAAAACTGGACGATTGCAAACAGTAAAGAAGCGGCCAGACTTGCCGTACGAAAGGATATGCAGGGACAGAGCATTGCAAGAGATATGCTCACGCTTTTGATGGAGGAACTGAAGCAGCGCGGATACGAGGGAATTCATTTTCTGGTCAGCCCTGAAAATCCGGCGGCACTTGCCAGTTACCGGAAACTGTCCTTTGAAAACAGAGGACGGATTCACATGTATGAACATGACTGGTTTTGTTATGAAAAAAGAATAAGATAAAAAAATAGCCCGGAGCATCAAAGCGGATGTTCCGGGCTTTTTTCTGCAATCAATGTATTCAGAATGACATTATCGCTGCTATGAATATGATCTTCGAGTATTTTCTGGATGTTGTGAAGATCACCGGCTGCGTCTTTCCGAAACTGGCTCGGTGTAAGACCGATGTATTTTCGGAACATTTTATTGAAATAACTGCTGGAGTTAAAGCCGGTTTTTTCTGCAATATCGGAAAATGAGATGCGGCCGGTATTTTGTGTAATCATAATAGCGGCGGAATAAATCCGATATTTAATCAGATACTCAAACGGTGTAATATGAAGTCGGCGTTTAAAGCAGCGGCAACACTCACTTTTACTGATATGTGCAGCACCTGCAATATCTTCCAGAGAGAGTGGTTCCATATAGTGGGAGGAAATGTAAGTCAGAATTCGTTTGACCCGGTCTTCATCCGTGATTGTCTGGACATCCGGTTGCGTAGTCGGGATTGGACGAAGGAGTATGTTTTGGAGTACCTTAATCCAGAATTCACACAGCAGAGCCTTGGTAGCCAGTTCATAGCCGAAAAGGCATTGTTCATTGGTGTATAAAATCGCTTTTAAAATCTGGATATATGCTTCGTCGCCGGGCGAATCCGGTTTTAGGACATAGTATCTTAAATCACGATTTTCCGTGATAGGAGTTAAGTATTTGCTTCGTACGACCGGATTAGTTACATCAAGAAAAATGGATGGGTGAAATACAATCGAGCAGTAGGTACATTCACAGTCATTGTATGGTTTGACACGGTGGAGAATGTTCTGATTAATCAGAAGGCAGTCTCCGGCTGTGAGAACAAAGTCCTGATCATCCACCAGAAAGCGTGCGGTGCCGCCGGTTACGATGATGTACTCAAATTCCTCGTGCCAGTGCCAGTATACCAGTTCGAGATACATGTTCTGGGAATCCACGTGGTAGAGTGCGAGCGGATAGTCTGCGGTTCCGTGTTGTTTGATTTCGTATAGGTCATCTCGGACGTATATATTAAGGTCTTGACTTTCCGGTATCATAAGCATGTTCCTTTCCTTTTTTCTCCTTTTATCCTACCATAAATTGAAGCGAAAAGAAAAGCAAAAAACGTCTATCTTGAATAAACTGGTAAAAAACAATCCGGATTTTTTATGAAAAATCAGAAATTGGAAAATCAGCTGAATCTGGCACTTGATGTAAGCGAAGAAAATCGCATGGAATCAGGAAACTTAAGTACAGGGTTTGAGCCCATGTCAAAACGATGGGAACTGATTGTGAAATACTCCGGTAATTTGAAACGATATGAAACAGAAGATCTGACGGTGGAGGAACTGATTGCAGGATATGCGATTGTGACCTTACCCCAGCAGATGATACAGGCTTTTTCTCAGATTGAGGAAATAGAGTTTATTGAAAAGCCGAAAAGAGTGTTTGCACAGGTGGAAATGTCTCTTGCAGCGTCGTGCTTTGAACAGGTCTTAAATCCGCAGCAAACACAGGAGGCGCTGCGCGGTGAAGGGGTATATGTTGCAATCATTGATTCCGGGATTGATTATCGGTTGCAGGCATTTCGAGATGGGGACGGAAGTACAAAGATAGATTGGTTGTGGGATCAGGGACAATCGGCGCGAAACGGATTCCCAGGGACGGTTCCGGAAGGATTTGCGGTGGGAACGGAATTTTCAAAAGAGGAGATTGATGCAAATCTGAGAGATGGAGAAACGGAAGAACTGCTGTCTTTTGACCGGAGCGGACATGGAACAGGGGTGGCATACATTGCATCGCAGGGGGCACCGGAGAGCAGGTTTATTATTGTGAAACTGGATACAGAAAATCAAGGAAGTTATCCGTCGACAACTTCTTTGATGAGAGCATTTACCTATGTGGTAAGAAAAGCGGTGGCAGCAGGAAAACCTGTGGCAATTAACTTAAGCTATGGAAACACATATGGTTCACATGACGGGACCTCTCTTTTGGAAAGGTTTATTGATGAAATTTCCGAGATTGGCCAAAATGTGATTTGCATCGGCAGTGGAAATGAAGGGGCTTCCGGAGGGCATTATTCTTCACGCGTGGAAAACACGGAAAGTGTAGAATTTGCTGTGGGTAACTATGAGAGTGAACTTTCCTTGCAGATTTGGAAAAACTTTGCAGATTTATATGAAATTACTGTTGTATCACCGGGCGGAAGTTCTTATACGATCCCAGAGCAGAGCGAAGATGGGGCAGCGTTTCAGGTGGTACTCGAACAGACAAAATTATTGATTTATAGTGGGCAACCACAGCCTTACCGGACCAAGGAAGAAATTTATATTGATTTTATTCCGGTCTCATCCAAAGCGCGTTATATCGATGAAGGAATCTGGCAGATTAGGCTGCAGCCGCAGCGGATTGTGAATGGGAATGTACAGATGTATCTGCCTTCGGAAGCAGTGCGAAGCAGTGCTACACGCTTTCTGTTTCCGAATCCGGATGCGACTCTTACGATTCCGTCTACTACGCAGAAGGCCATTACAGTGGGGGCGTATCAGGTGAGGTTCGGTGCCTATGCAGATTTTTCGGGACGTGGATATGCTGCAAATGCTACGGATATCGGAACAGGTCTGACAAAACCGGATCTTTTGGCACCGGGAGTCAATATTCTGGTGAGGACATCAAAAGGACAGGTCAGTGTCAGCGGGACTTCCTATGCGGCGCCGTTTGTCACGGCAGCGTCGGCCCTTCTTATGGAATGGGGGATTGTAAAGGGAAAGGATCCTTTTTTGTATGGTGAAAAAGTAAAGGCATATCTGATTCGCGGAGCCGGGCAGCTTGCAGGGTATGAAGAATGGCCGAATGACATGGCGGGCTGGGGCGCTTTGTGTGTGGAGGACAGTATTCCCCGATAGGAAAATATAAAAAAGAATGATTGACCAAAGTATAATTCGTGTTGTAACATAGAAGGGTAATGTGGGAAAAACCAGGGAGGGTAAGCAATGAATTTTTATGAATTACTAAGTTATGCAAGAAGAAATACCTGTTCTGACATTCATTTGACCGTCGGAACACATACGGCGGTTCGACGTTTTGGTGAACTTGAATTGTTAGAGCCGATTCCGGATCCGCAGGAAGTGGAGGATACCATTCTTTCCATTCTGAATGAAGAGCAGAAAGCCAGAGTCTTATCCGGAAAGGATTTAGACTTTTCGGGAATTACACCGGACGGTGCCCGTATGCGTGTAAACGTATATCATCAGCGTAACAATCTGGCAGCCAGCATTCGTCTTTTGGAGAATACCACACCGACGTTTGCCACGCTCGGACTTCCGGATACCGTACGCAAACTGGCAGATGAGCCGCGTGGATTGATTTTGGTTACGGGACCGACAGGTAGTGGCAAGACTACGACGCTGGCAGCTATAATTGACCATATCAATAAAAATCAGAAAAAGCATGTATTAACCATCGAAGATCCGATTGAATATATTTATCCGCATGGGAAAGCGATGATTCACCAAAGAGAAGTGGGACGCGATGTAGACAGTTTTGCAACAGCGCTTCGTTCCGCACTTCGTGAAGATCCGGACATTATTCTTGTGGGTGAAATGCGTGACTATGAGACGATTTCAGCCGCAGTTACGGCAGCCGAGACAGGACACCTTGTGCTTTCGACTTTACATACTACAAGCGCACCGCAGACCATTGAGCGTATCGTTGATGCATGTCCGCCGCACGGACAGAATCAGATGCGTATGCAGCTTGCAAGCGTACTTAAGGGAGTTATCACTCAGCAGCTTCTTCCGCTCAATGGCGAGGAAGGACGTGTGGTTGCGACAGAGATTCTTCTTAATAACGAAGCGGTAGGAAATCTGATTCGTGAAAATAAGATGCATCAGCTGGAAAGTACAATGCAGTCAAATCTGGCATCCGGAATGCATACTCTTAACAATGATTTGAGGATGCTGGTTATGCACGGAAAAATTACAAGAGATGTGGCGATGCAGTATTCGTCAAATCCGAAGGAACTTATGCAGTATATTTAATTCAGTGATTTAAATACGAAATACAATGGGAAACTTTGCATCGGTCAGATGGCAGAGTTTCCTTTATTGTTACAAAAGGAAAAGAGCGATTTATGATAAAACTAGTAGAATTGGAATGTCCTAATTGTGGCGGAAAAGTGAAAAGAGTTGATGAGGAGATGGCAAGATGTCCGCATTGTGAGACGGAATTTCTCATTGATAAGGATGAGCCGGAGCAGATTGTCCATGTTCATCAAGCGCAGCCTTCGTCCTTAGTACCTGCAGTACTTCTGGTGTTTTTTGTGCTGTTATTGCTCATTTTTCTTATCATAGTTGCATCCTTTTCCGGGGAAAAAACTGAATCGGGAACACCTGTTTCCGCAGTAAAAGAAGAGACTTTCCGATCATCGTTTTTTAAAGAATTTGTAGTCCGCGTTTACGGGACAAATTTTGAAGATGTCACCGCGGAGCAGATGGAAAAACTCACATATCTTAAAATGTATACACAGGATGGTTTTGACTGGGCAGAATACCGTCTGGAAGACGGACCGGTAACGCAGTTGCAGTTCTCGACCGATCTTGCAACTGATTATATGGATTTGAAAAACTTCCCGAATCTGAAAGGGATATATATGGAGTACGGCTCTTTGCCGGAAACAATTCTCGGAGAGTTTGCGCAGCTGGAGGAACTGGAATGTGATAATTCACCGGAGCAACTGGCACTTAATCTGACAACGCCGGAGAAATTGAGAAAACTTATCTGTCATGGAAACAGTACAATGAATGGAATTAATTCTTTTGTAAATCTGGAGTATCTTGAGGCGGATTGCTATCATATCAATGACATTAAGGCAGTTGCATCGTTGAAAAATCTCAAAACACTCATTATCGAGTCGGGCGATGAAATTACGGATTTCGGTGCATTACACAGTCTGACCGGATTGGAGGTTTTGTATCTGGATTCAGAGAAGCTTAAAGAAATTTCCTTTGTTAAAAACATGAAAAATCTTCGTGAGCTTACATTAATCAATACGATTGTGATCGATCTTTCTCCGCTTTCTGACAAGGCAGACATCACCTATCTGAAATTAGAAGATAATTATGAAGTGAAGGATTACAGTGTGCTCAGTACTCTCAAAGGACTTGAAATTCTGCATCTGGACCTTTGTTCTGATGGTGAGATGCCGGATGTGTCACAGTGGTCATCTTTGACAGAACTTTCCATTAATGGTGCGGACAGTCTACAGTTCCTTGCGCAGCTTCCGACCTTGAAAAAGTTGGATTTGTCTGCGGGAGTCAATCGAGATTTAGAGGTGCTTGCCAACCTGACAGAACTAAATGAACTGACCATTGGAAAAATCTTCGGAGAAGTGCAAGGACTGGACGTATTGG
This sequence comes from Lachnospiraceae bacterium, assembly GCA_017623815.1. Lineage (GTDB taxonomy): Bacteria > Bacillota > Clostridia > Lachnospirales > Lachnospiraceae > SVFI01. Next base: position 10,178 of record JAGAOK010000029.1, on the reverse strand, counting down.
CGTCACTGATGAATTTAAAAAAACTGGATATCAGTTCCATGACCGTATACGGAAATGTGGAAGGGATCTTTGCAATACCGGGACTTGAAGAACTTGATATCAGTGATTGTAGTTTCGGGCTGGATTTTGAAAGAATGCCGGAAAATACAAGTTTGAAGAGATTATATATGAACCGGGTTTCTCTATGGGAAAACATTCAGGTATATCAGGACGGAATTGTGACATATTTAGATTATGATGAACTGGCAATGGCAGACCATATTGGATTCGTGAGTAACTTCCCGAATCTGAAGCAGTTGTATGTGCAGGGAAATAAATTGACCGATCTCACATTTACGGAAAATCTTCCGCAGCTGACTCATTTGGATGTTACAAATAATTACATTACCGATCTGCGTCCGCTTCAGAAACTTCAGAGACTTGAAACCGTATGGTGCGGAGAAAATTCCATTTCACAGGGAAATGATCTCGGAGAAGATGTTAATGTGGTGCTGGATTCGGTGGCAGAAGAAGGAGCTTGGTGGAAATGAGACTATATATTATCCGTCACGGGGAGACGCAGTGGAATAAAGTAAAGCGCCTGCAGGGGCAGACGGATATTCCTCTGGCAGAAGAAGGAATCCGTCTGGCGCGCGAGACAGGACAAGGCATGAAGGAACTTCCTATTGATTTGGTGATTTCCAGTCCGCTGACAAGGGCCGTGCAGACAGCGCAGCTTTTGACAGAAGGAAGGGATGTTCCGATTTTGACAGATGAGCGAATTATTGAGATTTCATTTGGTCAGTGGGAAGGCGAATGTATTTTGGAAAGTGAGGTACTTCCTGCAGATTTTCGAAAACTATTCTACGAAGATCCGCTACATTGTATGAGGCCGCCGGGCGGCGAGACATTCGATGAGGTGCGCAGGCGTACCGGCGAGTTTTATCGTTCGCTTTTGGAACATCCGAAGTATGCAGATAAAAGCATCCTGATTTCTACCCATGGTGCTGCGAGCCGATGTCTTTTGACACAGTTTTATGAGGATAAGGATGATATCTGGCGTGGAGGGGTACCGAAGAACTGTGCAGTGACCATTGTGGAGGTTTCGGATGGTACAGCCGTGGTGCTTGAGAAAGACAGACTGTTTTATGAGGGGTGAAAAGGGTGTTTTTACACGGACGTTTCGCGCGAAATTGCCGGGCAGAGTTGACAAAAGTGTGATTTGTTTTTATCATATATTTTGTATGTAAAATAATAGATATGGAGCAGAAATTATGAGTAAAATTATTTTAACAGGTGACAGACCGACCGGAAAACTTCACATCGGTCATTATGTAGGTTCTTTGAAAAGACGTGTGGAGCTTCAGAATACCGGAGAGTATGATGATATTTTTATTATGATCGCGGATGCGCAGGCACTTACCGACAATGCGGACAACCCGGAAAAGGTGCGTCAGAACATTGTGGAAGTTGCCCTTGACTACCTTGCCTGCGGACTGGATCCGAATGTGTCGACTATTTTTATCCAGTCGATGGTACCACAGCTTACCGAGTTATGTTTCTATTACATGAATCTTGTGACAGTGGCAAGACTTGAGCGTAATCCTACGGTAAAGACTGAAATTAAGATGAGACAGTTTGGTGCCAGCATTCCGGTTGGATTTTATACCTATCCGATTAGTCAGGCTGCAGACATTACTGCATTCAAGGCGACGGTAGTTCCGGTTGGAGAAGACCAGATGCCTATGATCGAGCAGACAAAGGAAATCGTACATAAATTCAACAATGTGTACGGTGAAACGCTGGTGGATCCGAAGATTATGCTTCCGGACAACAAGGCATGCCTTCGACTTCCAGGTACCGATGGTAGTGCCAAGATGAGTAAATCACTCGGAAATTGTATTTACCTTTCCGACAGTGAGCAGGATGTACAGAAGAAAATCATGTCCATGTTTACAGATCCGCTTCATCTTCGTGTGGAAGATCCGGGACATTTGGAAGGAAATACGGTATTTATTTATCTGGATGCATTCTGTCGTGATGAACATTTTGCCGAGTTTTGGCCGGAATATAAGAATCTTCAGGAAGTCAAAGACCACTATACCAGAGGCGGTCTTGGCGATGTGAAAGTAAAGAGATTCTTAAACAGTGTAATGCAGGCTGAACTTGCACCGATTCGTGAGCGCCGCGCGCAGTGGGAAAAAGATATTCCGGCTGTATATGAGATTTTGAAAAAGGGAAGCGAGAAGGCAGAGGCTGTGGCAGCACAGACACTTACTGAGGTTCGCGCGGCAATGAAGATCAATTATTTTGATGATATGGCGCTGATTAAGGAACAGGCTGAAAGATATAAATAAAGCAAAGTGACAGACAAATAAAAGTGCAATTGACAGCCCATACTGTATGTGTGGGCTGTTTATTTTTGTAAGCAGGAGGTAATTATGGAAAAAATTGTACACAGTGCATCAGAGATCATTGGGAATACTCCTTTGATGCAATTGCATCACTATCAGGAAAAAGAGAATATTACAGATGCAGTTATTTTGGCAAAACTTGAATATCTCAATCCGGCGGGATCGGTCAAAGACAGAGCGGCGCTTTATATGATTGAGGATGCGGAAAAAAGCGGGAAACTGAAACTGGGAGCGACAATTATTGAGCCGACCAGCGGAAATACCGGAATCGGTCTGGCAATTGTGGCAGCGGCAAAAGGATATCGTGCGATTTTGACACTTCCGGAAACGATGAGTGTGGAACGAAGGACGCTCCTGCGCGCTTACGGCGCAGAACTTGTGCTGACAGAAGGCGCAAAGGGAATGAGCGGAGCGATTGCAAAAGCACAGGAGCTTGCAGAGCAGATTCCGGGAGCTATGATTCTCGGACAGTTTGACAATCCGGCAAATGCACAGGCGCACAGAGAGACAACCGGACCGGAAATCTGGGAGCAGACGGAAGGTAAGGTGGATATTTTTGTGGCAGGTGTCGGAACCGGCGGAACGATTACAGGAGTCGGAGAGTATTTAAAGAGTAGGAACCCGGCTGTTAAGGTTGTAGCTGTGGAACCGTCAGATTCACCTGTGCTTTCCGGAGGAGTAGCAGGTCCGCATGGGATTCAGGGAATCGGTGCGGGATTTGTGCCGTCTTTATTAAATACTTCTGTGTATGACGAGGTGATCACGGTTTCTTCGGAAGATGCGTTTGCACAGGGAAGACAGCTTGCGCGCACGGAAGGGGTGCTTGTCGGTATTTCGTCCGGCGCAGCGCTTTGGGCAGCAGGTCAGCTTGCGCGTCGTCCGGAAAACAAAGGGAAAAACATTGTAGTGCTTCTTCCTGATTCAGGTGATCGTTATTTGTCGACGCCGATGTTTCAGGAGACTTGTATAGAATGAGTTATAAGGAGTAAAGGAACGGGGAAGCGAAGGTATAAGTATGATAAAGTTGTTTACAGACAATATAGAAGAATATGTAAAAGCAGATAAAATAGTAGATTTCGGAAATGAAAAGATTGCACAGCTTGCAGATTCCTTGTATCGGGAATCTGCAGACGAAACAGAATACATAAAAAAGGTGTATGAATTTGTGCGAGATCAGATTTCTCATTCTGCAGATGCAGGGGAAGATGTTTTAACCTGTTCTGCTTCGGAAGTTTTGGAGACAGGACACGGGATTTGTTTTGCAAAGTCCCACCTGCTGGCTGCACTGCTGCGCTGTAAATACATTCCGGCGGGATTCTGTTACCAGAAATTGATTTTGGATGATGAAACAGCCCCTGTTTTGATTTATCACGGACTCAATGGAGTGTATGTCAGGGAATATGAGAAGTGGATACGCCTTGATGCGAGGGGAAACAAAGAAGGTGTGAATGCGCAGTTTTCTTTGGATGAAGAGAAACTTGCATTTCCGGTGCGGGCGGAAAAAGGAGAGGAAGACGGGCTGGTGATTTTTCCGGATCCGGATCCGAAGATTCTGGAAAAGTTTAAACATAATAGGACAAGAACGCAGCTTTGGGATGATTTGCCTACCGAATTGGGGCGAATGTGAGTAGTAAGAAGTGATGAAGCGAGGATAAAACTTTAAGATAGAAGTAAAAAAGAACTGTAAAGTATCTATAGAAAAAAATATTGTTTTCAGATCCACTTTTTTTGAAAAAAGGGATTCTGGTGAAGCAATTTTTTCCTATAGATACTTTTTTTGCAAAAAATACGCTAAAAACCGGAAAAAAGGGATTCCAAAAGGATAAAAAATTTGTATAGACCGAGGCATGCCGGCGGAGGGGGAAAAAGAGAAGCGCCGGGCGTCATCTCGCGTGCCAAGCCCGCTCGGTAGCCGCCACGCCACTGCCTGCCGGGCGTCATCTCGCGTGCCAAGCCCGCTCGGTAGCCGCCACGCCACTGTCCCGCCGGGCGCCATCTCGCGTGCCAAGCCCGCTCGATGTGCGGCATTCGCCGCATGTGTTCGTGCCCAAAATCATCCGGTCGTGAGCAAGCTCCCACCGTCTGTTTTTAGGCTTGAACACGCCCGGCTCAAAAAAATTTCAAATAAACACCATAAAACAGTTGACAACAGTTCTAAACTGTTATATAGTGTTTACAACAAAGGAGGGACGCCATGGGAATTATAATTAACAATTCATCGATGACGCCGATTTATGAGCAGATGGTCGGGCAGATTAAAACGCAGATCATGAACGGTGAAAGAAAAGAAGGGGATATGCTTCCTTCGGTAAGAGCTTTGGCGAAAGACCTGAGGGTCAGCGCGCTGACGGTCAAGAAAGCCTATGATGAGCTTGAAAGGGAAGGATTTGTTGCAACGGTTCACGGAAAGGGAACATTTGTAACAAGTGCGAATCAGGAACTTATGCTGGAAGAAAAGAAAAAAGAAGTGGAAGCGGATCTGGAAGGGGCCATCCGGAAGGGCAGAAGCTGCGGCATGAGTGATGAGGAGATCACCGAGCTGTTTCAGATTATTTTGGAAGATTAAGAAAAGATTTATTTTGGAGGATAGAACATGGAATTACAGGTAAAAGGAATTCAAAAAACATATGGGAAATTCGGACTCGATGTTTCCATCGAAGTTTTGCCGGGACAGATTACCGGACTGGTTGGAAAGAACGGAGCCGGAAAGAGTACAACATTTAAATCGATACTGGGACTTATCAAAGTAGAAGGCGGAGAAATCTTGCTGGATGGTAAGCCGGCGGAGGCTTTGACGAATAAGGAAAAAGAAAAACTGGGAGTGGTTCTTTCCAACTCAAGTTTCAGCGGATGGCTTACCATTGAAGATATCATTCCGGTTTTGAGAAATATGTACCAAGAGTTCGAGGAAGAAACATTTAAGAAGAACTGTGAAAAGATGGAACTTCCGTTGAAAAAGCCAATCAAGGATTTTTCAACCGGTATGGCAGCTAAGTTGAAAGTGCTTGTGGCAATTTCACATAAAGCAGAACTTCTGATTATGGATGAGCCGACCAGCGGACTGGATGTCATGGCGAGAAATGAGATTCTGGATCTTCTCAGAGAGTACATGGAAGTAGAGGAAAGAAGCATTTTGATCAGCTCTCATATTTCTAGTGACTTAGAAACACTTTGTGACGATCTTTATATGATTGACAACGGAAAAATTCTTATGCATGAAGAGACAGATGTTCTGCTTGCAGACTACGGAGTGTTAAAACTGACACAGCAGCAGTACGAAAAGATAGAAAAGCAGTACGTGATGAAAACGAGAAAAGACAACAACGGTTACCTTTGCCTTACCAAGGAAAAAGCATTTTATGCGGAAAATTATCCGGATGTTGCGATTGAAAAAGGAAATATTGACGACGTATTTACATTAATGATTCAGGGGGAATAGAAGATGAAAGGTTTATTGATTAAAGATTGGAAATTAATGACAAGACAGAAAACAACATTACTTATGGTACTGGTAATTATAGCGATGTTTCCGGCACTTGATATGGATCCGGGATTTATCGTAACCTACACCATGATGATTCTGCTCTTTATGACAGTGAGCACGATTTCTTACGATGATTTTGATAACGGAATGGCGTTTTTGTTTACGCTTCCGGTGGACAGAAAAACATATGTGCGCGAAAAATATGCACTTGGATTGTTAACAGCTGTGACAGGATGGCTTCTGGCGGCACTGGTAAATGTGGCTTATATTTTCATTTTGAGTGAAAAAGCAGGCGGAACGATAGCGGATATCCTTTTTTCGGGAGTCGTTATTTTCCCGGTAGCACTTATAATGTGGGAAGTACTTCTTCCGCTTCAGCTGAAGTTCGGTTCAGAAAAAGCAAAACTGGTGATTTTCATTGTAGCAGGTATTGCTGCAGCCATTGGAGTGATTGCTTCGAAGATTGTAGAGAAAAACCCGGAGCAGGTGAATAACCTGTTAGAAAAAGTAAAAGAAATCGGTCCGTCAGCTGTTGGCATCGTATTTTTTGCAGTAGCTATTATCGGCCTCTTGATTTCTTATGCATGTTCTGTCAAAATAATGGAGAAAAAAGAATATTAAAGGACAGAAGTTAGATATGGATAACCAAAATCAAAATCAGACACATAAGCGGCGGGTGCGTTATAAAGGAACGCATCCGCGCAGTTTTCATGAAAAGTATAAAGAACATAACCCGGAGAAGTATGCGGATACCATCGAAAAGGTAATTCGCAAAGGAAGCACCCCGGCGGGGATGCATATTTCTATCTGTGTAAATGAAATTCTGGATTTTTTGCAGATAAAACCGGGACAAAAAGGGCTGGATGCAACGCTCGGATACGGCGGACATACCAAGGCCATGCTAAACTGCTTAGAAGGAAATGGGCACATTTACGGTCTTGATATCGATCCGATTGAAATTGAGAAAACGACGGCGCGCCTTAGGCAGCAGGGCTATGGAGAAGAGGTTCTTACGGTCATCAATACGAATTTTGCCAATCTTTCCGAGGTCGCAAGGCAGCACGGACCGTTTGATTTTATTCTGGCGGATCTCGGCGTATCTTCCATGCAGATTGATAATCCGGAACGTGGTTTTTCCTATAAAATCGACGGACCGCTGGATCTTAGACTGAATCCGCAGGAGGGTGTCAGTGCGGCGGAGCGTCTTACGGAACTTTCCGAAGAAGAGTTTGCATGGATGATGATAGAAAATTCCGATGAACCGTACGCACATGAGATTGCACAGACGGTTATGCGGGAACTTCGTTCCGGCAAAAAAGTGGATACCACAACCCGACTTCGCGAACTGATTGAAAAAGCACTGATAAAGCTCCCGGAAAAAGAGAGAAAAGAAGCAGTGAAGAAATCCTGTCAGCGTACGTTTCAGGCGCTGCGTATTGATGTAAACAGTGAGTTTGAAGTGCTTTATGCCTTTCTGGATGCACTTCCGGATGCACTTGCTCCGGGCGGAAGGGCGGCGATTCTGACCTTCCATTCCGGTGAGGATAGATTGGTAAAAAAATCATTTAAACAACTCAAGAAACAGGGGATCTACACGGAAGTGTGTGAGGATGTGATTCGCCCGAGCGTGCAGGAATGTGCCATGAATCCGCGTGCTAAATCGACGAAGATGCGTTGGGCCGTTCGCTCTGATGTGTAGATAACTGCAAAAAATGCTTGAAATAATTAGGTTTAGAGTATATGATGTTAAAATACATATGCCAAAAGAGGAGATGATTTTTTGAAGACGAAAGTATTTATTGACGGAAGTGAAGGAACCACAGGATTAAGAATATATGAAAGATTTAAGAGACGTGATGATATAGAAATCATGCGCATTGCCCCGGAGCTTCGCAAGGATCCGGCAGAGAGAAAGAAAATGATCAATGCATCCGATGTTACATTTTTATGTCTTCCGGATGAGGCGGCAAGAGAGTCCGTGTCGCTGGTGGAAAATGAAAACGTGGTGATTATCGATGCATCTACCGCACACCGTACACAGGAAGGATGGGCATACGGATTCCCGGAACTTTCCGATACCCATAGAGAAAATATCAAAAACGGAAAACGAATTGCAGTGCCGGGATGTTATGCAACCGGATTTATTTCTTTGGTTTACCCATTGGTTGCAGCAGGCATTCTGCCAAAAGACTATCCGGTTTCCAGCTTTGCACTTTCCGGATACAGCGGTGCAGGAAAAAAGACGATTGCAGCCTATGAGGATGAAAATCGACCGAAGGAACTTTCGGCAGGAAGAGAATATGCACTTGCTCAGCAGCATAAGCATTTAAAAGAAATGAAGGCAATTACAGGAATTGAGCGTACTCCGCTCTTTTCACCGATCATTGATGACTATTACAGCGGTATGGTAGTGTCACTCCCGCTGTATGCAGATATGCTTGAAGGTGAGCATTCGCCGCAGTCCCTGCTTGCATTCTATGCCAAGTATTACGACGGACAGAAATTTGTTCAAGTAAGCAAGCCGGATGACGAAATTGCTGCGAGCGGATTTCTGGCAGGAAACGGTTTGTCCGGTTGGGACGGACTTAAGATTTATGTGACAGGAAATGAAGAGCGAATTGTAGTTTCCGCACAGTTTGATAATCTCGGAAAAGGAGCGTCCGGTGCGGCAATCCAGTGTCTGAATATTTTGCTTGGATGTGAAGAAGACAAAGGTCTTGATTTATAGTCGGAAGACATGGAAAGAATGAAAGAAAAGCGCAGTTCCCATGACTGGTATGTGATGGAAGCCGCGCTTTTTTGCGTATTTCTGTTTATAGAATTTTTCGCAATCCTTTCGGATAATGATTTTTCATAATACCGCCGGCGGCTTTTCCCCAGCCGAGTCCGTAACCGTCAAGGCAGATGAAATGCCAGCCTTTTGCGTCGGCATAAGGGAAGGTTTGTCCGCCGATAAAATCGCAAGCAGTCCGAACATCTTCAATGCGGGAAGAGGTTAACATAACTTTGCAAACGACATCCCCCGGGTGAAGTGAAAGTGCAAGGGCATGCGACGGCTCAAAACGATTTTTGAGAAGCGTTCCGAGATGAAGTCCGGCGCGCAGTACGCGCAGACCTGCAAGGGACGGAGCATCTTCCGGAAGCAGATAAATCTGTTCGCCGAAGGTTTCGATTTTTCCGGAAAGAGAAACAGAGAGTGTTGTCGTAAGGAATTCCTGAATCGGGGTCAGGTCAGGTTGCGAAAGCCCTTTCTTTTTCTCTTTCTTTTTCGTGTTGCTGTTTCCTGTTTCTAACCGGTTGTCCCGAAGAAGAATATCACATTTTCCGGTGTTGACAGCATGGACGAAAGTAGCAGAGCCGGAAAGTTCCCTTTTCTTAAGAACGGCAACAAAATGTCCTTCGCCTTTTATCTTATGCGGCCAGAGCCTTTTTTGATCAATGACTTCATATTCCGGATGACGGGCAGTAAATCGGGAAATACTACCTTCGTTTTCGGCAGTTGCAAAGGTGCAGGTTGAATATACCAAAGTTCCGCCCGGTCTTAGCATCTGATCTGCACAGTCTAAAATTTCATCCTGACGATCCGCACAAAGTTGTACATTTTCCGGACTCCACTGAGAAACGGCCTCGTCATTTTTGCGGAACATTCCTTCTCCGGAGCAAGGTGCATCTACCATGATGCGATCAAAATAAGAAGGAAAACGCGGGGAAAGTGTCTGCGGCGATTCGTTTGTGACAATCGCATTGCGTATCCCCATACGTTCTATATTTTCGGATAGAATTTTCGCTCTGGCAGGATGGATTTCGTTACTGACCAGAATCCCCTGCTGTTGCATGGCAGAAGCAATCTGAGTGCTTTTTCCGCCAGGTGCAGCGCACAAATCCAAAACCCTTTCTCCGGGCTGCGCATCAAGGAGGGCAGCGGGCATCATGGCGCTTGGTTCCTGAATGTAATAGACTCCGGCTTCATGATACGGATGCTTGCCGGGCCTTAGCGTTTCCGGATAATAGAATCCGTCACAGGCCCATGTAACAGGGGAAAGATTCTCGGAGAACTCAAAGGTATTAAGGAAATCTTCGACCGTCCCTTTTAAACGGTTGACCCGAAGTGCCTGATAATTTGTATTTTCATAACTTTGCAAAAATGCGTCGTACTCTGAGCCCAGCATTTCCTGCATACGTTTCATAAAATCCTGCGGTAATGGGAAAGACATAGATAAACTCCTTTGTTTTTTCTTGCATCACAATTAAAAGAATTATATACTTTTTGTGGGATGCGTTCAAGCATCTGAAAAGGAATT
>JAGAOK010000028.1 GCA_017623815.1 Lachnospiraceae bacterium | reverse complement strand
TTTTGCGCGTCGTTTTTTGCCGTTTTTGCGCCGTTCGCGTGCATTCATGACCGCTTGACCTGCTTTTTTTCCACATTTTTTACCCCACATCCCACCTACTATGTAGTATTGCAGTTTAGTGGGTGAAAATTCTATGAACATACCACAAAATACACCCACCTATTGAACTTCCCCATAATTTGGTGGGATGGTTAATGCTTGTTTTCTCCTACTAAAATACCGATTTGTCATGCAGGTATGAAAATAGCCTGCACGAAAAGACCTTGGCGCACCCACCTATAACTCTCAAAAACAATTTAGTGGGAGCGCCTCATGAAATTTGTCAATTTTTCATCCCACCCAGCTATAATTTTTTCTTATAAGTGGGTGTTTACGCCAATATTTCTATGGTATGCCTCCCCCACTCCTCTTTCCTGCCGCATGACTCCGAGGCCTTCCACGCAGTCCGGTCCTACGAGTGCACCGGCGCAGATTTATGGCACAAAAAAAGGAGCATCGCTCCGTAAGATGATTTCCATTTCAAAAATCACTTATGTTGCGATACTCCTCTTTATGCTTTTCCCTTATTCCGGATAAACGAGATGTTTCTCATCAATTCCGTAAAGTGTATTATTTAAATATCTGTCGGCAATATAATTTGCCATACCGAGATTCATATCAAGATAATTTCCGCAGTCCTTAGCGGATGCTCCCGGAACCTCATCTTTAAAATCTCTGATAAATTCAAACATCTCTGTCATAAGCGTAACAATGTCGGATGATTCCATATCCCCTGCCAAAAGCAGATAAAAACCGGTTCGGCATCCCATCGGACCAAAGTATACAACTTTATCCTTGATGGCTGAATTGCGAAGATAGGTCGCACCCAGATGCTCTATCGTATGGATTTCTGCCGTATTCATGACAGGTTCTTCATTCGGTGATGTCATCCGAAGATCAAATGTCGTGATTACTTCAGAACCGATATGGTCTTTGCGGGAAACATAGATTCCCGGCTGAAGTTTTATATGATCAATTGTAAAACTGGCTATCTTTTCCATGATAGTCCTCCTTTTCTTTTCCGAAGCAATCCGGCATTTATGTCCTGTTACTGCCTGTCACGGGCGTCTGTCTCATCACCGCCGCTGTGTTTTTCGTACCACCAGCCCCAGATTCCTGCGACTACGGCTAAAACTCCCATGACAATTACAATAATATCTCCTGACATAAATTTACCTCCTGTTTTGCTGATTTATTAGTTTCTTTTTATCGCAAAACATTCAGCCCTTCTGCCCGTCCTTATTATGTATATAACACACGATGGTCTCACTGCTGTGATGCACCGGTATTTCCTTTTTGAGATTAGAATACTCTCTGCTTTCTGCTGTCAGCTGCAGCACGCACGGTTCGTATGTCACCCAAAGCTGTGACCTTCCGCCCGCGCCTCTTGTCCCAAGCACATCCTGCCACTGTCCGGATACTTCCCTGACACTTTGCGGCTCCGTCCGCGGCAAAGAACCGGTAAAGAACTCTCCTGCCTCCGGGTGCAGAAGCGTTACATTTTCTGTTGTCATCTGCGACAACTGCTTCGCATATACAGCAGCATCATTTCCGGCGGCAAATGCACAAATCATCAGCATTACAGCCATCACTAACGCTATTCTGTTTTTATGAAATGCTCTCATTTTCCGCCTCCTTTCATCTCTCGGTTTATCGTAACAAATCAACATCACTTTTGCAATACACTCCTAAAAAAAGTTTGACACTAATTCTTGTCCGATGATATAAATATAGTGATACGAGGGAGTAGTCAGCAGCAACCGCTGTTGTGTTATTCGTCATCACGCCAAAGGGCCGGATAACACACTTTCATTTTTGTCAGTGACGAGACTTTTATTGCTAATTTTTAGTGCAGTAAAGGTCTTTTTTATTTTCCTTCTGCACAGAAACGGAGGTTTTATATTATGATGTATTTGTTACTTATTGTCGGATTTATTCTCCTGGTAAAAGGAGCGGATCTCTTTGTAGATGGTTCTTCTTCCATCGCGGGAATCTTAAAGGTTCCTTCTGTTATCATCGGACTTACGATTGTTGCAGCCGGCACGAGTGCCCCGGAAGCTGCGGTAAGTATTACCGCCGGTCTTGCCGGAAACAGTGACATCTCACTCGGTAATGTTGTCGGTTCAAACCTTTTCAACCAGCTCGGCGTTATCGGACTTTGCGCCGCATGCTTTATCGTAACGACCCATAAAGATATATTAAATAGAGATCTTTGGGTGAATATCGGCGTTACCATCCTGCTTCTTGTCCTGATTCTGGACGGAAAACTAAGTCGACTCGAAGGTCTGCTACTCCTCGTCGGATTTGCAACATACCTTTTCTTTGTTATCAAAGACGCTCTGAAAAACCGTACTCAGGGTGATGAAGTAAAACTGATGTCTGTACCAAAGAGCCTACTTTTCATGATTATTGGTCTTGCAGCTATCATCGGCGGCGGAAATCTGGTTGTAAACAATGCCAGCCTGATTGCACAGGCACTGGGTATGAGCCAGACTCTGGTAGGTCTTACCATTGTTGCCATCGGGACCTCTCTCCCGGAGCTTGTAACCTCCTTTGTCGCAACCAGGAAAGGGGATACCGGTATTGCTCTCGGTAATGCCATCGGATCAAACATCTTTAATATCCTATTCATCCTCGGTATTGCTTCTGTTCTGACACCGATCAATGCAAACATGGAACTGATCATCGATACCATTATTTTGATTGTCGTATGTATCATCATCCTCATCTTTGCAAAAACAAAACTGAAGACAACCCGCGCCGAAGGAATTATCTGTGTCGTTCTCTATCTTGCCTACACGGCATACATTATTTTGCGATAACATGATTGACAGACCACTCCCTTTTTTCTTATGATAAAAGAAAAAGGAAGTGGTCTTTTTATGGAAAAAATTATAGATTCTTTAAAAATGAAACATCCGATTCTTTTACAGGGTGCTATGGACAGTGAGATTTGTCATCTGCTTCATTCTCTTGACAAATATCACGAAGAAGATTTGTTTGGTTTTTCTTTTTTTATCGGTACATATCAAAGTTATCCGGTCATCGTTTCCAAAACCTATCAGGGCATGACCAATGCTGCTGCTTCAACTATGCTGGCCATTGAACATTATTCTCCTGCCCTTATCATCAATCAGGGAATTTGCGGCGGACATTCTCCTTTGCTTCATCGCGGGGACATCCTGCTTGGAAAAGAGATCATGAACTATTCCAATCTAAAAATCGGTATGACCGATTGCTCCAATCCACTGCGCGGCTGTGAAACCATCGGCTGTGAAGTTTTTTCGCCTGCATCGCCTGCTACATCTGCCAAAAAAGCCACCTGCTTTTACAGTCATCCGGCGCTGCTTGCCATTGCACAAAACTGTCCGCACCCGGTAGCTACCGGACATATCATTACCGGTAAAATTGCTTCCGCTGACGCTTGGATGGACCGGAAGGATCTGATTTCGCTGATGAACAAAACATTCGGAACCTGCGGCGAGGATATGGAAACAGCATCCGTTGCACAGCTTTGTCACTGTTTCGGTATTCCGTTTTTATCCATCCGCATGCTTTCCAATACACGCGTATATGATGAGGAATATGACGAAACCGTTGCCGAAACCTTACAGGAATTTACGATGAAGATCGTAGATGAAATACAATTAACAATAGCAGCAGATTAATTCTGCTGCTATCTTTCTAGGAAATCATCTCTTCAATTGCTTCTTTTGTGATTACACCTGCATTTTTCTTAACTACTTCACCGTTTTTCATGATTACAAGTGTCGGAACACTCATAATATTGAAGCGCTCTGCCAGCGCGGATTCATCATCCACATTTACCTTTCCGACTTCCACTTCCGGGTTATCCTCGGCAAACTTTTCAATGATCGGAGTGAACATACGACACGGTCCGCACCATGATGCCCAAAAATCCAAAACTACTGTTTTTTCAGTTTTTAATACTTCCTCAAAATTTTCTGCTGTAATTGTTTTTACCATACTTCTCCATCCTTTCTCATTTGTATTATGATTTCCAAATGCCTGCAATTTCATTCTGATTATAAATTTTCCCTGCAAAAATAGCAGTTATAGTCTCTGACCGCACCGTAAGCCGGTATCAGATTCTCTGCATTACAGTAGGCACAAAACACCATTTTCTTCCCTTTTGGCACCGAATCGCCTATTATGTATTTTTCTGCATAATTCAGATGTCCGTAATGTTTCTTATTCTCTATGTTCTGACGCTGTCGCTCAATCATTTCCTCTCTGTCATCTTCTTTTGCTTTCGCCTCAAGCATCTCCATTGTACTCATTTCTTCCGGTTTTCCCTGCACTGATTTGCTCTGCGCCGGTTTGACTACTTTTTGCGCCGGTTTGACCGGAGTCTGTTTTGTCACCTGAGGGGTTCTCCGCACCGTGCCTGCCTGCTGCGAATCGTTCTTTTTCCTCTTTGTTTTTAATACCCATGAAATAACAATAATAAATATAATCAGTTCTAACATATTTGGCCTCTTTCTGCTTTTCTTCTGCACATAGTTACCTATGAATGACTACTAAGTGAAACAATCAAAAGCTCCACCGCGAGCATATCTGCCATTTTACCTGTTTTCACACTTTCCTCTGCCGTAACACACTCTTCCAGCGCACGCCTTAGTTCCTCCTCGGAAAACTTGGCTGCCTGTGCCATATATTTGGAAGCTATAAAGGGGGCCAGAGAAAGTTTACTTCCGATGGCTTTGTTGTCACATCCGCCCTTTCTCAGTTTTTTGGTCTGATACAACAAATTAAACTGACGCGAGATCAAAAACAAAATTCGCATCGGTGGCTCCCTGAGCGCAATCAAATCATAGTACAGATCCAGTGCCGCCTTCTGTTGCCCGGCCGCCACCTTCTCAATCATATCAAAAATACGGTTATTAATCTGCCTGATACACACTGCATCAACATCTGCCGAAGCAATATCATCCTTTCCCAGCGTGTAACAGAAAAGTTTCTCAAGTTCGCTGGAAATATTAGCCATATCCGTTCCCGTCCGATCCAGAAATTCATCCAGGGCTCTCTGGGTAATCTGCTTGCCTTCTTTTTGGATCATTCCGAGAATCCAGCGTTTGAGCGTCTCCTCATTCTGCACCGAAAACTCTGCCGCATACCCGGTATCCTTGCATGCTTTGTAAAGCCTGCCGCGTTTATCGACCTGCTCTTCCACAAACAGAATGGTTGTCGTCTCCGGAAGCTCTTTCAGATAATCCGCCAGTTTGTCCTGCGCACTCTTAAAAAATCCGCTGTTCTCCACAACAATCAAACGTCTCTGCGCCATGAAAGGCATTGTCTCTGCCAAATCAATCAGCTTTTCCGGCGATATATCTTTCCCCTCAAAATAGTGATAATTCATCGTATCTTCCGGGTCAGCCAGCGCTCTGGTCAAACGATCTTTATATTGCTTGCGCAGATAGTCCTCCTCCCCGTACAGGAGGTAGACCTGCTTAAAACGCGATTCTTTTATGTCATTCGCTATTTTCTGCATAGTTCACCTGCTTTTTTTTAATCACATTTATTATAGCATATTTAATTGATTTGGGACAAATCCATTCTGATATTCTTTCTGTACAAAATTCTGTTCACAAGCAAAAGCAGCACAATTTCTGCCGCATAAACCGGTATTTCAAACTGTTTTGAAATAAGCAGCACCGGAGTCACAAACAAAAACGTCACAAGGACTCCTCCGATTCCGCCAAGAAACGAAGCCGCACTTTGTTTTACTGCAACCGTCTCATTTTCCCAATCAAGCTTCGGAAAAAGAAGATTGATCCAAAGTCCGAACACACTCGAGAAGACGATTAAAAGCATGGATAATATCAATGAAAACACGAATGCAAACGGTTCCGTTTTCAGCGCAAACGCCAGACAAATCTGTGCCACTGCAAAAAAAGGTGCAATCAGCAAAAGGTTGAATATAAGTTTGGCATCCAGAATTGTTTTTGTCTCCAAAGGTAAAGTTTTGATAATCCACCATTCCTTTCCTTCCATGGAAACCGATATGCAGACTGCGTTCATCATTGCCATAACCGCCGTCAGCATCAGCGGAATTGCCGCCATAAAATTCAGTTCCACCTGAGCCTGCGACGTAACCTTGGCAATTTCGGTCTCCAGATCAACAAACAACATCGCCACAGCCCCCGCCGCGCCCATCGCCGGACCGATAATGGTATTGGAAACATATGGACCGGATGCAAAATAACGTCTTGCCTCGCGCTGTAACACTGCCTTTTTTACAGAGCTTAACTTCTGCTTACCGATCCGGTAATTATGCTTTGTCTGTACCGCATACAAATTTCGGCAGACGGTATGGTAGTTTTTCGTCACAATCCACATCACAACCGTCACTACCGCAACAGATAAAAGACCGTACAAAAGACAGCCTAAAATATCGCCGGTGTTTATCGCATTTCCGAGAAATATAGCCGGCGGATAAATGCGCCCGATTGCATTTGTCACCAGCTCTGTCATACGCGCAAACATCTCCGTAGTAAATTCCTCTTCCATTCCTCCTGTCTTTACACTGAGCAAAAGTATTCCGATTACAACTACAAGCGCAATTCCTGCCTCCGCCAATGATTTGTGTTTCATTCTGGACGCAATCGCCGTAACCAGGGTACCCAAAAACACTGCAACACTCAGCGGAAGAAGCGGAACCAAAATCATTGTAAGAAGAAACGTCACCACCATCACCGGATCCGGCTTTTCGAACACTGCATATACCATCATCCCCGGAACAAAAATAAAACCCGAAACAATCAGACTTTCCACGTACATGCGCATGAAGCGGCTCACCACAATCGCACCATCCGAAAGCGGAAGTGATGCCATCATGTCGTATCCTTTCTGACAAAATATCACTCCTCCGATTTTAAACACGTCAAGAAACAGGATGAAAACGCAGGCAATCGTAATCAGATAAGCCGGAATAACCTCTGCTGCCCCTAATATTCCAAGGCCTGCACAAAGCGATACAATATAGGAAAGCGCCATAAGAAGCAAAACAACTATAATGCAAAGAAAGACTTTGTTTTTCTTTTTCTGTCCCGGGTCTTTTATATGGCGCAGCACATTGAATCCGTACAGATTGCACAGTTCCAGTTTTGTCAAAGTTTTAATTTGTTTCACTGCCCTGCACCTCCATAAAAAGCGCTTCTAAAGAGCCCGCTTCTTTGACCACATCCTGCATCGCCCCGCTTGCAATCACGCTTCCGTCTTTGATAACAGCCACTTTATTACAAAGTTTCTCTGCCACCTCAAGTACATGCGTTGAAAAAAACACCGCGCCGCCCTCCTTGCAGCTTTCTTTCATAATCTGTTTCAGCATAATGGATGCCTTCGGATCAAGTCCGACAAACGGCTCATCCAGAATCCATAATTTCGGTTTATGTATCAGCGCAGAAATCAACGCAAGTTTTTGTTTCATACCGTGTGAATAGCCGGAAATCAAATCTCCGAGCGACTCCGTAATTTCAAACGCATCCGCATATTTTTTAATTCTCTCCTGTCGGTCTTGCCCGGAAACTTCAAATACATCTGCCACAAAATTCAGATACTGAATCCCTGTCAAATACTCATACAAATCCGGATTGTCCGGTATATAGGCAAATTCTTTCTTGCATTTGCAAACATTCTCTTTCAGATTCATCCCATTGATGAAAATTTCCCCGCTGTCGTATCCATGAATCCCGGTAATACATTTCAGTGTCGTTGTTTTTCCGGCCCCGTTATGTCCGATAAACGCAAATATATCGCCTTTCTCTACATGAATGTTGACATCCGTAACTCCCTTGTCACTTCCTTTATAATGTTTGGTCAACTGATTGATTTTTAGCATAGTGCTTCCTCCTGCTGTGTTTCTTTCTGCAAAACACTTTACCCTATTACGCAGCGTCACAAGCAATAGGTAACGCAGCGTCATTTTTATCAGTATAACATGAAATACGTGTCTGCGTATATTATTCTGCTTCTCCGGGCGACAGGTTTTTCTGCTTCTCCTTTTTCTGCTTCTTCGGGCGGCAGGTTTTCTCTTCTCCGAGCAGTAAATTTTCTCTTCCCGGGCGGCAGACCCACCTGCAATGCATTTTTCGTATTTAGTAGGTCATATTTTATCGCTACACACCCACTCACTTTCACTTTTCCGTGTTTAGTAGGTCGTATTTTATCTCATCACTCCCACCCGGCATACAATACTTACATTTAGTAGGTATGTTGTACTGTATCCGGCAGCAAATCACACCTACTAATTGCCTCAGTTTTACATTTAGTAGGTGAACGAGTATTTTTTTACACCTACTAAAACTCATATTCTATTTGCAGGTGGGGTCGCCTGACTCCCCCGGCTCCCATTTCCCGCCAG
>JAGAOK010000027.1 GCA_017623815.1 Lachnospiraceae bacterium | reverse complement strand
CTTTTTGGTAAGCTTTGAATATTTTAAAAGAAACAACATTTCTGTCTGAGAAAGCGGATATTCTATCTGCGCCTTTTCCTTCACACTGCCATCACGGGTAAACGGCATTTTATATTCATAGGTTTCCATGATATAAGCATTGATATCCTCATGCAGTTTCCTGTAATCCCCTGCATCCTTCGTCTCGCCAAGGAGACGTGCCGTCTCTTCCATCGCAAGCGCATCCGCCTGATACCAGAGCGCCGAGAGCATATTCGAATCGGAAAGCTGCGTGGATAGCCAGTCTCCGTAGGTTGTAAGAGGTCCCATTCTCTTATCCTCCGGCTTATAACTGCTGATACTCTCCAGATACTGCATATATTTTTTCATGGACGGATAGTGTTCTTTCAAAAGTTCAAGATCGCCATATCGTTTATATACTTCCAAAGGAATTCGTATTCCTGCCTCTGCCCATCCGGCATTTCCGCTTCCGGTTGTAATCACCGACGGAACCGTATCCGTGTATGCGCCCTCCGCTGTCTGTGCGTCCCTGACATCCGCCATCCATTTTTTATAAAAACCATATAAATCCTGATTGTACATGGACGTTGCAGCAAAGGAACAGATATCGCCCATCCATCCAAGGCGTTCATCGCGCTGCGGGCAATCCGTTGCCACCAGCATAAAATTGTTATTCTGGCTCCACACGACATTCTGCCACAGACGATTAATCTGCTCACAATCTGTCGTCAACCATCCGCTCTCCGGAGCACTGTTTCCTACAAATCGTCCTTCCAGATCATAAAGTGTAATGTCTCTATCTGCAGTCAGCGAAAGATATCGGAAACCGGTATAGAAAAATACCGGTGTATAAGACTCTTTTTCCTCTCCTTTGCTTATGACGGAAACCTCCGTCACAGCCGACCGGTAGTTTGCCCGGTACAGACTTCCTTTCGGACCGTCATTACCGCGTTTCTGCTCTCCGCTGTCATTTAGCATCTCAGCAAACTGCAAGCCGATCTGCGTTCCGGCCGGTGCCTTATATTCCAGATACGGAACTCCCGTCATATTCTGACCAAGATCCACAATCAGAATCTCTCCTTTTTTCAGCTCCATAGGGAAAATCTCCTGCGCTCCTTCCGACCCGCGCGAAAAACTTCTGTCTACTGCAACCTGTCCGAAATCCGTACCATCCTGTTCGACACCGCAATATACATATGCACTCTGAGGCCTGCAGTCCAGCGCCTCTTGGTGCTTCACATTATATCCATAATAGTTTTTAAATTCTCCGGTAAACTCCGTACTGATGTGCACCGGTTTTGCATCCTGCGCCTTTATCGGTACGCCCTCGGAAATCTGAGCAGTAGTGTATTTTGTAAAATCGCAGATTTCACCATTAAATAAGTCCGCAAATCGGATGGCCGTGTTTTTAGTGTACGTCCAATCTTCTCCCGTTTCGACGCTCTCCACCGTTCCGTCCTCATATTCCAGCACAATCCTGCAGATAAACGCCGGCTGCCGATATCCATAGGTCCCAAACGCATTACGACCGCTCCACCAGCCTGTGCCGACCATGGAAGAAATCGTATTAGTATCCTCTATATAAGACGTAATATCATATGTATTATATAGAAGCGTATCGTTATAGTCCGTCCAGCCCGGTTTCAGTTCATCATCGCCGATCCGATGCCCGTTTATATATGCATCGTAAATCCCGAGCGCACTTCCGTAAAATACTGCTTTTTTCAGCTGCTTTTTCTCCGCTTCAAACGCCTTATAAAAAACTGCCTGCCCGTCCCCGTAGATATTCTCTTCCGGATTCATACAAATCAGAGACGCATCCGCAAACACTTCTCCTGCTTTACAGGCCGTCTCAAAATAAGCAGTCTCCGAGCAATGTATCCGTTTTTCATCATCAAGCACAAAAATCCGGTACGCATACTTTGTCTCCGCCTCAAGCTGCGGTCCCCGATATGCAATCTGAATGGTATCTCTGCTACGGACAATGCCACTGTCCCATATAAGCCGTCCTCCCTGCGTCACGCGCACAGCATACGCCGCCTGCTTCCCCTGGGGCTCCCAGGAAAAAAACAGTGCATCCGTATCTGTTCCGACCGGATTTTCCATATAATTCACTCTCGGATTTTTAACCGTTATGGTTTCCGGTGCGATACCGTTTTGAATACATCCCATCACCTGTTTTTGCATTTGCTCTGTCCTGTGCGCATGAAAAAAGACCAACCCAAGCAGAGTCAGTACCAAAATCACCTGTACGCATCTTTTTCCATCCTGTCTGTGCAATATTCTATCCTCTTATATTTCCTTTGTTTCTCGCTTTTCCCATAACAAAAGCCCTTTCAGATGATTATACATCTGAAAGAGCTTTCTTACCATTCTTTCTTAAATTCTTTTTACCAGAAAACATGATTTCCGATTACAATACCCGGTGTGGAACCTGCACGTCTAAAGTGTGTAGCACCTCCGACATTGGTTGCACCGCTGATGGCAGCCTGTGCCGCCTGCATACAGGACGAACTCGGCCCTCTTGCAGCGATTGCTGCTACCTTGCCGCTTCCCGCCGGCGGGAACTGTCCTCTTGCATAAATAACATCTCTGACCGAATTCGGATATCCGCCGCTTCTGACACGATTCATAACAACCGCACCGACTGCAAGCTTTCCTTCGTAAGGCTCACTTCCTGCCTCACACTGAATCAGCGCTGCAAGAAGGGTTACGTCATTGACTGCTACCGCAACCGCGCCCCTATTCTGTGTCAGCTTTTTCTTTTCTTTTTCTTCCTCTTCTTTTTTTATCTGCTCGTTGGTTTTTCCTTTCTCTACGGAAAATTCCACATCCACATACTGCGCAGATACATATCCAACCGTATCTTTGTCAAACTTAACTGCAACCCACTCACCGAGTTCTTCTGTCGCAATTACCGTTTGATTTTTTTCCAAAAGCCCATAAACACCGGCATCCTCACTTGCTTCCTTGCGGACACGAAGTGCATCTGTTTTTACTGTCGCTTTTAGAGTTCCGACTTCCTGCTGAAGCTCCTGTGCTTCTTTTCCAAAGAAAAGGTACTCATCTTTGGCCCAGCCCTTGAGCTCACCGCTTTCTAAACAGGTCCATCCGTCTCTGCGCTCTACGATTGTTCCGCCACAGTTTTTGTATAACTTTCCAACCGTTTCCGCTTCCTCACTTGCATCTGCTCTGACATTTACAGAGTCCTTTACGTTGGCCATTACAATCTCAATCAGAGACTCTTCATACTCTGCAAGTTCCATCCCTGTCATAAGATCAACCTCCGAATGGAGAATTTCTCCTACCCCTGCATGTAAATCTTCTTCCGCAATCCCCTGGTCTGCAAAGACTGTCATATGGATCGCAAAACACATACAAAACGCGAATACCATCGACATTCCCCTTTTCAGATTCATTAATCGCATTTTCATAATTCCTCCCATGTAACCAACCTATGAAGTTCTTTAAGATTTTATAACTTCCGATTACATCTTTGTTGCAATTATTACAAAATTGTTACGTGGTTCATGGGGTATCATAACAGAATCTTATACAAATGTCAAATTTTATACCGATTTCATGTCATTTTAAGCGTATTTCATGCATTCATTACATACTTTTTGACTTATCTACACACGCTTTCTGCGCCTCAATAATCGCGGAACGGAAGCCTTTTTCTTCCAAGACTCTTACTGCTTCAATGGTAGTTCCTCCCGGAGAGCATACCATATCTTTGAGCACACCCGGATGAAGTTTGCTGTCAAGGAGCATTTTTGCACTTCCATAAACCGCCTGGGCTGCAAATTCATACGCCTGGGCTCTTGGCATTCCGTCTGCAACTGCTGCATCCGCCATCGCCTCAATCATCATAAACACATATGCCGGTGAGCTTCCGCTAACTCCAACCACCGTATCCATAAGACTTTCCGGAACCGGATATGCTTTTCCAAAGCAATTTAAAAGTGTCATTACCTGTATCATTTCCTGCTCCGATACTAAACTATTTGCACACGCACCGGTACAACCTGCGCCGACAAGCGCCGGTGTATTCGGCATACATCTGACAATCTTCTTTCCTCCGCCAAACAATCCGTCAATCCACTCCATCTTCTTTCCCGGTGCAATAGAAATAATGATAGCGCCCTCTTTTACCGAAGAGGCAATCTCACGAATCACCGGCTCATAAATCTGTGGTTTGATTGCAAGAAACAGAACATCTGCCTGCTCTGCCACCATTGTATTTTCAGGCACAGCATTTACTTTCAGCATCTCAACTGCTTTTTTCACCGCCATCGGTGCCTTATCTGTCACAATGACATCTGACGCCGAAACATTCCCCTGTTTTAAAATACCGCCGAGAATCGCAGATCCCATATTGCCAAGTCCGATAAATCCAATTTTCATTCCTTTTTTCTCCTTTTCTTTTATCCTTGATTATTTGTTTCTATCCGTAAGATGTCCCCGCTTTTGCCGATATGCTTCATACATAAGTATGGACGCTGAAACCGCTGCATTGAGTGATTCCACCTGTCCTTCCATCGGTATTTTCAGGCGATGCTGTGCCAATGCGGAAACCTCATCCGAAAGACCGTTTCCTTCATTTCCAATCAGAAAGGCTGTCTGTCCTGTAAAAAGACACCCATCATAGTTATCTTCCGCCTGCAAGTGCGCCGCATATATATGAACGCCTCTTTTCTTCAGAAGACGAAGTGCGGCCGAAAGATCATCTACATAGCAGAACGGTACCCGGTAAACCGATCCCATCGTGGAACGAATCACCTTGGGATTATAAATATCCACTGTCTGGTTACTCATAATCACACCTGCAATTCCTACCCCTTCACCGGTGCGGATCATAGTTCCGAGATTTCCCGGATCCTGAATATCTTCCAGCACCAGAAAAGTGCCTTCTTTCTGATTCAACATATATTCCAGATTGTGATCCATTTTCTGCAGTACACAAAGAATCCCCTGCGGAGTCACAGTATCACTCATCTTTGCGAAAATCTCATCTTTTACGGCCTCAAAAGGCACTGCCACCTCTTTTTCCAGAAAGGTTCTGTTTTCTTCCTTCATCAGAAAACTCTCGGAAACATAGAGATCTTTAATGCGGTCTTTCGGCGCTTCCTTTACCATGCGCGTTCCTTCTACGACAAAGAGTCCCTGCTCTTTTCTTGTTTTTGCTTTCTTAATCAGGGCAATTACGTTTTTTACCCTGCTGTTTGTCATCGATGTAATCATATGTTCCTGCCTATGTAAGCAACATGCCTGCTATTGATCGCTCAATACCAGGCAGCGCAAAATTTCTTATTTTAGTTTTTAATGTTTGGTTGCTACTATCGTGAAAGAAGTCGGCTGACGCTATATTCATATTCATCAATTTCTTTTTTCATCGCAAGCGCCTCGTCAATATCGTAATCAACAAACTGACCTGCCTGATGTGCTACCACGCGGTTTGTTTTTCCCTGACAGATGATATCTGCTGCATATGCGCCCATGATAGAAGCATAGAAACGGTCTTTGCAGGTCGGATTACCTCCACGCTGCATATATCCGAGGATGGTTGCTCTTGTCTCCACTCCTGTTGCCGCCTCGATACGACGCGCCATGGATGTAGAATGTCCGATTCCTTCCGCATTGATGATAATGTGATGGGTTTTTCCGTGCTTACGATTGTTAATGATGCTGTTGATAATCTCCTGCTCATTGTAATCGTATTTTTCCGGAAGAAGAATATCCTCCGCACCGTTTGCCACACCACACCAAAGTGCGATATAGCCCGCATTACGTCCCATAACCTCGATGATGCTGCATCTTTCATGAGAAGAAGATGTATCGCGTACTCTGTCAATCGCCTGCATCGCGGTATTAATCGCCGTATCAAATCCAATTGTATAATCAGTACATGCGATATCCAGGTCAATGGTTCCCGGAATACCAATCGTATTAATACCCTGTTTAGAAAGCGCCTGTGCCCCACGGTATGAGCCGTCACCGCCGATTACGACAATACCGTCAATGCCGTGCTTACGACAGATTTCAGCCCCCTTTGCCTGCCCTTCCTCTGTTACAAACTCCATACATCTGGCTGTACCGAGAATGGTTCCTCCGCGCTGGATTGTGTCGGACACATCCTTTTTCTGCATATCTATGATTTCTTCATTTAACAGACCCTGATAGCCTTTTTTGATACCTTTTACATTGACTCCGTTGGAGATTGCTTTTCTGACAACCGCACGAATCGCTGCATTCATACCCGGTGCATCGCCTCCGCTCGTCAGAACTCCGATTGTTTTTATCTCTTTTGCCACTTGTCTCTCCTCCTGTTTTGTTGCATCACCATTGTAGCCTCTTTTATTTCATATTGCAATCAAAACATTATTTTACTCTTACACATTCCTGTCCAAACTCTGCTCTAAGGCGTGCAACCAGTTCTTCATTTACGCTGACATTGCGATTTTTCGGCAACGTTTTCTGCACGCGTTCCTTGACGCAGACGATGGTCACGCTATCTGCTCCTTCCGAATCTGCCAGCATACCATCGAGTTTTTGTGCCTGCTGCAGATAGGAATCCTTATCCCTGAAATAAATTGTCAGATGTCTTGGCATCATCTCAAAAGGAATAATCTGCGAACCGATCAGTTTCCCGTCCTTTTCATCTTCCACCTGCACACGGCCCTTCACAAACACTTTACTGTCTACCACTAATCTGTCACTGCATTTTTCATAGTCGCGCGGGAACACGACCACCTCCATGCTTCCGTACAAATCTTCAATGGTAAGGAATGCCATCATTTTATCATTCTTTGTATATTTTATTTTTTTATCCGCCAAAAGGCCGCCGATCCACACTTCCTCGCCGTCATTTACCCGGGTGGTATTTGTTTCTTCATCCAAATAAAAATCCGATGTTTTGGCTGTAATGCGCCGCTCGATAAACTCTTTGTACTCCTCGAGCGGATGACCGCTGATGTAGACTCCGGCCACCTCTTTTTCAAAGGCAAGCATCACTTCCTTCGGATACTCTCCGACATCCGGAAGCGGAATTTCAAAGGAATCCTTCTCCTCTTCTCCTGCAAGATCAAACAGGCTCATCTGGCCCGCCATATTATTCTTTTTATCCTTTACCAGATGCTCCATCAGGCTGACATACACACTCATCAGCTGCTTACGCGTTCCCGGTATGGAATCGAAAGCACCTGCCTTAATCATATTTTCAATCACGCGCTTATTGATGCCATACTCTCCCATGCGGACAATAAAGTCCTCAAGGGTAGTATACGGCCCGCGTTCCTCACGCTCTTTTACAATCGCCTCGATTACCGGTCTTCCGATGCTCTTTAGCGCCGTCAGCGCAAACAGGATGGAACCGTCACGAACCGAAAAGCGCCCCTGTCCGCTGTTGACATCCGGCGGCAGAATCTCGATTCCCATCGCCCGGCTGCTCATAATATACTCCGTCACCTTTGTCGAATTATCAATCACAGAGGTCATCAGCGCCGCCATAAACTCTACCGGATAGTAATACTTTAAGTAGGCAGTCTGATAAGAAACCACCGCATAACAGGCTGCGTGGGATTTGTTAAACGCATACTTTGCAAAGTCCATCATATCTTCATAAATCTGGTCTGCCACCTCTTCCGAGATTCCCAGACTGACACAGCCCGGAACACCTTCGGCTTCATTACCGTAGACAAAGTTTGCCTTCTCTTTTTCCATGACCGCCTGCTTTTTCTTACTCATTGCACGGCGCACGAGGTCGCTTCGTCCGAGCGTATAACCACCCAGTTCCCGTACAATCTGCATAACCTGCTCCTGATAAACAATACATCCGTAGGTCGGAGCCAGAATCGGCTCAAGGAGCGGTGTTGAGTAGGTTACTTCATCTGCGTTGTTCTTTCCTTTTATGTATTTCGGAATAAAATCCATCGGGCCCGGGCGGTACAGCGAAATACCTGCAATGATATCCTCCAGACTCTGCGGACGCAGTTCTTTCATGAAACTTTTCATGCCCGCACTTTCCAGCTGGAACACACCGTCCGTCTTTCCAGTTCCGATAAAATCAAGTACCTTCTTATCATTATAATCAATCCGGTTCATATCAAGATCTATTCCCCGGCTTTGTTTTACCAAATCCACAGCATCTTTAATTACCGTCAGCGTACGCAGACCGAGGAAGTCCATTTTTAACAATCCGAGTTCCTCGATGGTTGTCATGGTAAACTGTGTGGTGATCGACCCGTCCGAGCCTCTGGAAAGAGGAACAAATTCATCCGCCGGTTTCTGACAAATCACGACACCCGCCGCATGCATGGAAGTATGTCTCGGAAGCCCTTCCAGCTTCTGACACATATCAATCAGCTGCTTCACCTGATCATTGGTATCGTACAGTGTACGAAATTCCGGATTAATCTCCAAAGCACGGCTGAGCGTGATATTAAGTTCATTCGGAACCATCTTCGCAATCTGGTCTGCAAATGCATAAGGAAGATCCATTGCTCTTGCAACGTCACGGATGACTCCCTTTGCTGCCATCGTACCGAACGTTACAATCTGCACCACCTTATCGTCTCCGTATTTGTCACGCACATAATCGATAACCTCCTGCCTGCGCTCATAGCAGAAGTCAATATCAATATCGGGCATGGAAACGCGCTCCGGATTTAAGAAACGTTCAAACAGGAGACTGTATTTGATTGGATCGATATCCGTGATTCCGAGGCAGTAAGAAACAATCGCTCCCGCTGCCGATCCACGTCCCGGTCCGACCGGAATTCCATTTTCTTTTGCATACTTGATAAAATCCCAGACAATGAGGAAATAATCCACATATCCCATCTTTTGAATCGTACCAAGCTCATAATCCAGACGTTCTTTTAAGCTCCCGTCATCCTCCGGATAACGCTCTTTCAAACCATCCAGACACAATTTATTTAAATAAGTCCAGGAATCATACCCCTGCGGAACATCAAAATGCGGAAGTTTGGTCACTCCAAACTCAATCTCTACATTGCATCGGTCTGCGATTTTCTGCGTATTTTCAAGTGCCTGCAATGCATACGGAAACAGCGCTTTCATCTCATCTTCACTCTTAATAAAGTACTGTCCGCCGTCGTAGCGCATACGATTTTCATCCGTTACAACCTTACCGGTCTGAATGCAAAGCAGAATATCATGCGCCTGCGCATCTTCCTGCCTTGTATAATGCACGTCATTGGTAGCCACAAGCGGAATCTCAAGTTCCCTGCTCATGCGAAGCAGTGCCTGATTCACGGTCTGCTGCTCCGGAATCCCGTGATCCTGCAGTTCCAGAAAATAGTTTCCTTTCCCAAAACATTCTTCATACTTTAAGGCACATTTTTTTGCCTCTTCCATAAGACCTTTTTCTATATAACGAGGCACTTCTCCTGCCAGACAGGCGGAAAGTGCAATAATTCCCTCGTGGTACTGACGAAGCACCTCCATATCAACACGCGGACGATAATAATATCCTTCGGTAAAGCCTTTGCTGACAATCTTCATCAGATTGGCATAACCGGTGTTGTTTTCCGCTAACAATACAAGGTGATGATATCTCTCCTCACCACCGGTTGTCTCTTTATCAAAACGGGAATTCGGCGCCACATACACTTCACATCCAAGGATTGGTTTTATCCCGATCTCACGCGCTGCACGGTAAAAATCAATCACTCCGTACATGACTCCATGGTCTGTGATTGCAACCGAATCCATGCCGAGCTCTTTGACCCGTTTGACACATTCTTTAATTTTATTGGAACCATCCAAAAGACTGTACTCTGTATGGACGTGGAGGTGTGCAAATGCCATGGCTGTTCCCCTTTCTTTCATCTCAATACAGAGATAATTATAGCATGGAATCCGTGCACAAAAAAGGTCACAAATGAAAAAACCTCCACTTCCATATAGTTTACGGAAATAGAGGTTTCGTTCTTTATTTATACGCTTTTCTTCAAATCTTCCACCTTATCGAGTCTCTCCCAAGGAAGGTCGATGTCAGTACGTCCGAAGTGTCCGTATGCTGCGGTCTGTTTGTAGATTGGTCTGCGAAGATCAAGCATCTTAATGATACCAGCCGGTCTGAAATCGAAGTTTGCACGAATGATTTCAACAAGCTTCTCATCGCTGACCGTTCCTGTTCCGAACGTATCTACCATGATGGATGTCGGCTGTGCTACGCCGATGGCGTAGGAGAGCTGAATCTCACATTTTTTTGCAAGCCCTGCTGCCACAATGTTCTTTGCTGCATATCTTGCTGCGTAAGCTGCACTACGGTCTACCTTTGTACAGTCTTTTCCGGAAAATGCTCCGCCGCCGTGACGGGCATATCCGCCGTAAGTATCTACAATAATCTTACGTCCGGTCAGACCTGCATCTCCGTGTGGTCCACCGATTACGAAACGTCCGGTCGGATTGATAAAATATTTGGTCTCGTCATCCAAAAGTTCTTTTGGAAGAACCGGATCAAATACATATTTTTTAATATCTGCATGAATCTGCTCCTGCGTCACATCCGGGTCGTGCTGTGTGGAAAGTACCACTGCTTCAAGACGAAGCGGTTTTCCATTTTCATCATATTCTACAGAAACCTGACTCTTTCCGTCCGGTCGAAGGTAAGGAAGCGTGTCATCCTTGCGCACCTTTGCAAGCTGAAGAGCCAATTTATGCGCAAGACTGATTGGATAAGGCATAAATTCCTCTGTCTCATCTGTCGCATATCCAAACATCATACCCTGATCTCCGGCTCCGATTGCTTCAATTTCTTCCTCTGACATTTTATTCTCTTTTGCCTCGAGAGCCTTGTCCACTCCCATTGCGATATCTGCTGACTGTTTATCAAGAGCAACCATAACCGCACATGTATCCGCATCAAAACCAATTTTTCCGCGATTGTAACCAATCTCATTGACTGTCTCACGAACAATCGTCGGAATATCAAGCTGTGCCTGTGTGGTAATCTCTCCTGTCACAAGAACAAAACCGGTACAACAGCATGTCTCACATGCAACACGGCTCATCGGATCCTGCTGCATACAGGCATCAAGGATCGCATCTGAAATCGCATCGCAGACCTTGTCCGGATGTCCTTCGGTTACTGATTCTGAAGTAAATAATCTTTTTTCCATTTTTCCTCCTTTGAGTGTCTCTGTCGCGCGAGCCGCGCAATAAAAAACCGCTTGATAATACGAACAAGCGGGCGGTCTTACAGTGAAGAACCTCTTATTGTTCGATCAATTCGCTCAGGTTGGCACCTTCCCTTTCGGGGGTTGCCGTGGCTTCACAGGTCCTCTGTACCTCCACCACTCTGAATAAGAGACTTTCTAATATTATTTTGTTTACGACTAATAATATAACCTTTTTCTTTCTCTGCGTCAATACACGACTCACGATTTCATTGACATAGACTCATAAAAAATTTATAATTTAATTAGTCACTTGTAAATCAAACGAGGATAAAAGATGAAAAGAGTCAATATTTCCGATCTGGTTCCGGGTATGGTTACCGCGGAAGATGTATATACATATGGAAATCAGCTGATCATTCCAAAGCATACGATTCTGAACGACAAAGCGATTACCCGTCTGGAATTTTATTCCATTATCAGTATTCGCGTCGAAGACTCTTTGGCCGATCTGCCGACTCCGGCTGTTGCTCCGAGCAGTGCTCCAAGTGACATGCCTTATTCTCAGTGGGTACAATCTACACCTGAATTTAAAAAATTTAAACAGGATTATGATGAATCTGTTAACAATTTTAAAAACAGCATCAATGACATCGTCGAAAAAGGAAGCGAAATCAACGTTGACGAAGTATTGCAAAACACAATGGAACTTTTTCACAACGACGGCAATACCTTCAGCTTCTTTAATATGATGCAGAACATGCGACAGTACGATGATATGACCTATGCACACAGCATAAACGTCTCACTCATCAGCAATGTCCTTGCCAACTGGCTGCATATGTCTCCCGCGGACATTGAAATGGCCACCCTATGCGGATTATTCCACGACATCGGCAAATTGGCGATTCCTGATACCATCATCAAAAAGCCATCTAAATTAACCGATCAGGAATATGCTATTGTAAAAAAACATACCATCGAAGGTTATAATATTCTAAAAAACCAAAAAATTCATGATCATATCAAAAACACAGCCCTTATGCACCATGAGCGCTGTGACGGCACCGGTTACCCACTCGGTATCGGCGCAGACCGCATTGATATATTTGCAAAAATCGTCTCCATCGCCGATGTATACGATGCCATGACAGCTGCCCGCGTGTACCGTGGTCCACTCTGCCCGTTCTCGGTCATTGAGATTTTTGAAAAAGAAGGATTACAGAAATACGAAACAAAATTTATTCTCTGTTTCCTCGAAAATGTAGTTCTTACCTATATGAATAACCGCGTCAGATTAAGCAACGGTCTTAAAGGCGACATTGTTTATATCAACCGCCAAATACTCTCAAAGCCGATGGTCAAATGCGGTGATCAGTTTATTGACTTATCTGTTGAAAAAGACATATCCATAGTTGAAATTCTTTAAAAAGTGGGAGTGTCGCAAAATAAGTGATTTCTAAAAAGAAATCATCTTATGGAGCGATGCTCCTTCTTTTTGTGGATAAAAATCCGGGATACTCTCATTTGACGAGGATATCCCGGATTTTTTTGACGCACTTTAATAAGCATACT
>JAGAOK010000026.1 GCA_017623815.1 Lachnospiraceae bacterium | reverse complement strand
TGACACCGGGACAATACCGGAAACAGAACAACACATCCCTTACTACCTAAGTTTCACTCCGGCATTTACTTTATTTTCTTTGTTGCATCATCCGCATTTGCAAATGGTCCCGGAATCACATCCACTCCGCGATGACTTCCAAAGTAATCTCTGTCAAAGCGGATTGGAGTTCCGTCCGGATTCTCAAAATACTGTTCCGGCTCAAACGCCTTTCCAAGCACCTCTGTATTAATCATTCTGCTCTTAAAATCTTCCATAAGCTCATATACGTTCGTATCAAGATAATACTGTCCGTCTTTTTCTATCAGTTCGACCTTCACATCGCTTCTGTCTCCTGCAATCTCCAGCCCGTTTACCTCTTTGGACCATGCCTTCGCACCGCCGAGATATACGTTCCCTTCCGACCAGACAGGGAGATGTCCGAAGTGCGCCGGTTCAAGCCCTTTCATGTCAGCAGGCCTACTAAAGTCAAACTGCGCCATCCATTCATCGTACGTCGGATACTCATCAAAGGTCCACGTACCCACCTTACGATTTTCCATCTCGAAACCGTCATCGGAATCATGACGCATCTTAATATCTTCATCCGGCCATTTTTGAACAAAAATATTATTATAGAATCTGTCATCTCCGTGAAGGAAGGTCATAAATCCCATAACTTCCGTCCGGTGCGGAATGTGATATGGCGTATAACGCGGCGCCGTACCTCCTCCTACGTCGGTAAGTGCTCCGCAGATCAGATTGTGCACCATGGCAACTCCCTGCGTCGCAAAACGCAGTCCCGCATCGGAAAGCATGATATTGTGATCGATTAATGTCGGTCCGTGGCTTACTTCCACAAAAATATCCTGCGACATCATTCCGCCTTCCAGTTTCTTTGCATACGGCGGACACTGGTTATCGTGCAGAAGGTTTCCCGTCAGTCTCGTACCCTGAGCCTCCCAGTCACACCAGATTCCCATCGTGGAGTGATGAATATGGTTGCGTCTCATAACCACATCAATTGCAGCATGCATCTTAATTGCCGAAATCTCTGCTCCGCCAAGTTCCATCATATTGTTAATGTGATGAATGTGATTATCTTCTATAATACTGAACACACCACCCATACGACCGATAATTCCACCCTGCTCGCAGTGATGGATATTATTCCGGCGAATGATATGACTTCCTATTTTTTCCTTTAACCATCCGTGATACTGTCCGCGGCATACTGCGTCACGCTCCATCTGCGTCGGACTCTTTACATATTTGTAGGTAAAATAATGATCATTGTCAGGATCATGATATTTCCCCAACGAAATACCGGAACATTTACTGTTGGAAATCTCACAATCCTCGATAATCCAGCCCTTACTCCAGTGCGGTCCGATCATTCCGTCCTGAAATGCCGCCGGCGGAGCCCATGTTGTGGCTGCCTTGTCAATATGAAAACCGCTGACCGAAATATAATTCACACCGGTCTTAGAAGGGAAAAAGCACATGCGACGCACATTAATTTCTACCTTTTCTTCGTTTGGATTTTTCCCTTGGAAGTTCGCATAAATAACAGTCTGGTCCTTCTCTTCATCCTGCTCGGTGTACCATTTGTATACAGAGTCCTCCGGAACCCAGCTGCACTCATAAACCTCACCTTTGATACACTCCTTTAATGTCGAGGTTTCATAAAGTGCCTTGTCATTTAAGTAAACACATCCCGTGTGCTTGTCTGCTTTTGCAAAATACCAGTCCCCGTATACCAGTGTTGTATATGGATTATAGTCGCCAAACACACTGTTATCTATCCGGCAGACCCAGACATTTCCTTCGTATGTCACCCAGTCTGCTACCCTTTCTGCACCTGTAATCACCGCTCCGAGCGGTGAAGTACTTTTATATTCGATTCTCGCATTTTCCTCTCCGGCATTTACCGGATCCACATATTCCCGGTACACTCCCGGTGCCACCAAAATCTCATCCCCGGCCTTTGCCACCTTTGCTGCATCGTTAATACGACGAAACGGCATTTCCCTGCTTCCGTTTCCGTCTGTCGACGCATTTACATTGACATAGATCTGCATAATAACCCTCCTTATTCTCTTTTACATTACATACCTTCTTTTCCGTACAGCTGCTTAATTTCTTCCATGGTTCCGCCTGTCAGCTGCCCATCTTCAAGTCGCCGGAACTGCGACATATATTTCCATGCATTGCTGCAATTGTTTCTTCGCATCTCATGCTTCTGCCGGGACGCACTTGCAAAAATACTGTAACAGCATCCGTTCTCGCTCTCAAACAGATGCATGGTAAGCAGACTTCCTTTCTCCGGATCAAAAGATGTGCAAATTGCGTCCCCTTTTAATCCCATAATCGGATCTTCCCAGGCCTCCTTCTGTCCGAATTTTAACTCACACTGCGCCAAAGCGCGATTTACCTTCAATACATATGCCATTCGATCCAGACATTTTTCTGCCTGAAACGGTAGCTCCGGAAGAGGAGAATCCTCTCCGCCTACATAAAAGACCGGTAATATCGTATCCTGATTCACCTTCGGTGACGGCTGCGCAAACACATTCATGCCTACCTCAAACGTTGCATCCATCGGTGCTACTGCCGCAAAAACCTGTGGGTATTCCTGAAACAAATCCCACGACTTACATCCCCCCATGGAAAATCCGGTCGAATAAATACGCGTCTCATCAATCCTGTATTTTTCTTTCAAGTGCGACAAAAGCCCCATAACTTCCGTCGCCGTACTATTCATGTGATTTTCTATGCTAACCAGCAAAAACGCATTCTCCGCCAGCACTTTGTGCCACTCCGCCAGAGTCACCATACACATGGCGGAATCTCCCCCTCCGTGAAAACATAAAACAAGCGGTAGTTTTTCTTCTCTTAATTCCTTACGGCCATAGGTCACATATCCTATCTTGTGCACTGTTGTATCTTTATCATCACCGTTGTTGTCCAAAGATGTTGCAACCTCACAAAATCCGGCCTCTGCATAGAGCCCCAGCTGCTCAAGATCTGCTTCCTTTTCCAGATTTCCGACCATTCGCCGATAGTACTTGATAAATGATGAAAAATCCTGCGTATAATCCGGCGTTTCTTTCACCCATACCGTATCAAGCCCGTCCTTAAGAGCACGATTTATCTCCTCGCTGTTCCCAATGGAAATCACCGGAATATCTCTTCGATGCGGCTGTGGAGTCACACTAACATTTTGCAGTACGCACACCACAGGAGTAATGTCGCCTTTGCCGTACAGGCCGTCTCCCTCTATTGTTTTCAGACAGTTTTGTACAATAAAATCTGCCGACGCTCCAAATCCATACAGACAACTTCTGTGAAGCGCTCCGCGAATATGTACATCTCCCCATGCTCCGGTAAAACGGTCACGCATAATGGCCACACCGTCTTTATAGTACTGGCTGATTTTTGTTTCTGAAATAATGTCAGCAAACAAGTCTTCGGGGGCATCTTTCCAGCCGCCTTCTGCCGTCGGAGAGACAAATACCACACTGCTTCCGTATCCGGCCGCAATTTCTGCCAGACCACTTATATCCGCAAACTGTTTTGCCTGCGCTGCGCTCTGTCTTTCCTCTTCAAAAACAAGAAGATACGGTGCCATAAAACCATAATTAATCACTTCTGTCGGAAGATCACACTTTGGCAGATAGACTTTTGCATAAAAGCTGTCAAACTGGTTTTCCCAGATTCTACTTCCATCCGCCATCTCCATAAGTTGTGGCATTGTTTTCATATCTCTATCCTCTGTTTCCTTTTCTTTTTGTCCTTAAGCAAATACAAAATCCCGTAATGTCGGATGAATCTCATCATAAGCCCATCCGCAGTTTCTAACATGCTGTATGTATACGAGCGAAATCCCGGTCTCGGTATCCATGGTAATGCAGCTTCCGGCCGCACCGTCCCACCCAAACACTCCTGCCGGTGCTTTTGCTCCTATCAGTTCCGGCTCCAGCAATACCTGTACTCCGCAACCATAGCCGTATCCTTTTCTTCCCATATCGCGGGCAATGTCCTCTCTCCCCGCATCGCAAAGAAGATTCTGCTTCATCGTCTCGATACTTTCAGCCTTTATAATCCGGACGCCGTCTTTGCTTACACCGCCGCACGCAATGGTATCTGCAAATTTCATATAGTCCTCTCTGCAGCTGATCAGTCCTGCCCCGCCGCTCTGATAGCACTCTGACAACTGATAGACGCAGGAAGGCTCCATCGGAACAATCTCTCCCTGTTCTGTACAGATAAACTGCGTCGCCAGGTTTTTCAAATCATTCATTGGCTTTGCAAAAAAGGTGTGTTTCATCTGAAGCGGTTCCCAGATGTTTTTCTCTAAATATTCTCCGAAACTCATTCCGGAAACGACCTCAATCACTGCAGCTACCACATCATGACTCAGACTATAAAAAAATCGTTCTCCCGGTACAAAATTAAGGGGCGTCTCCACAAAAGAATCCACCAACTCTCTTGTCGTTGCCTGCGCCCCTTTTTCTTTTAATACTCTGATGATTCCTGCACGTTCCAAATCATAATCAAGACCGGACTGCATAGAAACTAAATGTTTCATTTTCAGTGGTGACATAAGTTTTTCTACCGTTCCGTCTTTTTTCACCATTACATTCTGATATGCAGGCAGATAGGTACCGACTTCATCTTCCAAACAAACTTTTCCCTGTTCCACAAGCTGCATAAATGCTACCATAGTCTGCACCTTTGTCATGGAAAACATCAGATACAGTTCCTTACCCGAAATCGGTTTTGTATACTCCGCATCTATGGTTCCGCCCATATGATGATAAATCATTTCATGATTTTTATATACCATACAGTCAAACGACGGAATCCCTCGATCTATCAGGGAATCCAGATACTCTGTCATCGCTTCCAAATTCATATTCTGTCTTCTCTCTTTCTCTCATTTATTCATAAATATTGGTCCACATTTTACCTCTCTGCTCCGGATTTACACCATTTGCCCGAAACAGTTCTTCCACGGTTACAAACGTATACCCCTGCTCCTTCAGACCTTCTATCATCGCCGGAAGTGCCTGCAACGTATTAACATTTCCATAAAAATCATGAAGCAGAACCATCGTTCCGTCCTTTACATTGTCCAGCAATAGCTGCGTTCTTTCCTGCGCTGAAGCCTCTGCAATCCAGTCATTGCACCCCAGTCCTACGATGAAATTTAAATCAATATTCTCAAACATTACATCATTGGTGAGGATATACGGCGGTCTGAAAAACTTCGGCTCTACACCGACCGCATTATAAATTGCATCGCTTGTTTTTTTGATTTCCTCGCGAATTTCTTCTGCACTCAGCTTCGTCATATCCGAATGGGTAAACGAATGATTTTGTATCTCACAACCAAGTTCCAGTTCTCTTTTCATAATCGGTATTGTCTTTTCCGTAATCAGCTCACCGATCAAAAAGAAAGTCGCCTTTACTTCGTATTTCTCCAGTATATCCAATACTTCAAGTGTTGTTTCTGACGGGCCGTCATCAAACGTTAATGCCACCATCTTTTTTGTATTTGTATCCATCTTTATGACTTCTCCTTTCAGATTTCTGCTCTTTTCTGAATCTCTTTTTGTTTCAAAAAACGCACTTGGATATTCTCATCCATCTCATTTCCTAATTTTGAAACTGCGTCCTTAGGAATAAATCCTCCCGCCATTCCTTTATGTCCACCGCCGTCTCCGACACCTTTGAGTGCGCCTGCAATCATTTTCCCTGCATCAATCTCTTCTAACTCACTACGTACAGAAAACTTAATTCCATCCATGCGCATAGAATAAACAACAGACACCGTCACAACATCCAGCGATAAAATAAAGTCCGAAATAATCGCAATCAATGCATCCGGACAATCAAACGGAATTTTTGCAAATCCCACCTCGCCATGCAGTCTGATACTGTCAATTGCCGCTCCATATGCTTTCAAATCTGACAACTCCATCACATTCATGTACATATCATTAATCAAATGTGAATCCGCTTTCTCAAATACATAAGAAAACACTTCTGCATCAAACGGATATGCACCTCTTGTAAAGTCCGCAGTATCCATTTTGATTCCATAAGCCAGTGCTGATGCTATATTAGGCGGAAGATCCGTATTGGTCTGTCTAAAATAATCTGCAATAATGGTAGAACATGCTCCGACTATACGTACATCCTTATAGCGATATTCGTACTCCTTTACAGTCGGATGATGATCAATACACGCAATTTCATCTCCCACAAAATCTGTAAGATTGGCATTTAATTTCTGTGCATCCACCACAACAATATAGTCTTCTTCTGTCATATCGGTAATCTCGTCCTTGGATTTTGCACAAATGTTGAATACCGCAAACATCTTTTTCGTACTCAGTTTATCAATTTTTCCATCGTAACAGATTTCGCTTTCAACACCATTTACCTTCAAAAAATATTGCAAACCAAAACCGCTTGCAATTCCGTCCGGATCTGGAAAATTATGTGTTTGAATAAACACTCTATGACCTTTTAGTAATTCAACTAATTCCAGTGGATTCATTCGATGCTCCTCTTATCTATTTTCAATCTGCCAGTCAATCGGCTTAAGCCCGTTCGCTTCTAAAAAAGCATTTGTCTTACTAAATGGCTTACTTCCAAAAAATCCGCGATACGCTGAAAGCGGACTTGGATGCGGAGCCTCTAAAATCAAATGCTTCGGATTATTCAACATCTTTTTCTTCGTCTGTGCAGGAGCCCCCCATAAAATATATACAATCGGTCTGTCCTGCTCATTTAAAACAGAAATAGCCGCATTCGTAAATTCCTCCCAGCCGATTCCCCTGTGTGAATTAGCCTGATGCGCTTGCACAGTTAACACGGTATTTAAAAGAAGGACTCCTTGTTTTGCCCATTTCACCAAATATCCGTTATTCGGTATATAACAACCGAGATCACTTTCCAGTTCTTTGTAAATATTCACAAGAGATGGAGGAATTGCCACATCCGGCTTTACAGAAAAACAAAGCCCATGTGCCTGGCCAACATTATGATACGGATCCTGTCCGATAATGACCACCTTAACATCCTTAAGCGGTGTCAACTCAAATGCACTGAAAATCTCATTCGATGGCGGAAACACCAAATGCCTGGCATATTCCTCTTTCACCCTTGCATATAACTCTTTATAATACGGCTTGGAAAATTCCGGTTTCAGCGGCTCCAGCCAATCATTGTTTATTGCTGCCATATTTTCCTCTTACAATCTGACAGAAACACCTCTGTCTCTTAAATACTCTTTCACTTCTTTAATTTCAAGTTCCTTAAAATGGAACAGCGATGCTGCAAGTGCTGCATCTGCTTTTCCGTCCGTCAGCGCATCATAAAAATGCGAAAGATTCCCCGCGCCGCCGGACGCTATGACCGGAATCGAAACATTTTCTGAAATCAGTTTCGTAAGTTCAATATCATATCCTGCTTTTGTTCCGTCGCAATCCATGCTTGTCAAAAGAATTTCACCGGCACCGAGCTGATCTGCTTTCATCGCCCACTCAATTGCATCAATTCCCATATCTATGCGACCGCCGTTTTTAAATATATGCCATCCATCAGCTGTTTTTTTCGCATCAATTGCTACTACCACACACTGGCTACCGAACTTATCCGCTGCTTCTGAAATCAGCGTCGGATTCATAATTGCGGCTGAATTGACAGAAATCTTGTCCGCCCCTTCACGGAGAAGTGCTTTAAAATCATCCACCGTCCGAATTCCGCCTCCGACAGTAAACGGAATAAATACTTTTTCTGCCACTTTACGCACCATGTCAACCACAGTATTTCTGTTATCGGAAGAAGCCGTAATATCCAAAAACACCAGCTCATCCGCACCTGCTTTATCATAGGCCTGCGCAATTGCGACCGGATCTCCTGCATCTATCAGATCCACAAAATTTACACCTTTTACCACACGTCCGTTTTTCACATCCAGACACGGAATAATACGTTTTGTATGCATTTATTTTTCCTCCTTATTGATTGCCAAAAAATTCTTCAAAATCGTAAGCCCGACATCTGAACTTTTTTCCGGATGAAACTGGCAGGCAAACACATTGTCTTTTTCCACCGATGCATGAATCAATGTACTATAATCTGTGGTCGCCGTCACAACCGACTCATCCGTCGCTTTTAAATAATAGGAATGTACAAAATATACATAACAGTCTTCATCTAATCCTTGAAATAATCTTCCTTCTTTCGGAAATTTCAAAGAGTTCCATCCGATATGCGGAATCTTTAAATCAGGCGCATCCGGAATACGAACAATTTCTCCCTGCAAAACTCCTAAGCCTTCTACGCCTTCACTCTCATCACTTCTCTCAAACAAAAGTTGAAGTCCGAGACAAATCCCTAAAAACGGAGTCTTTTTTTCTACTACTTTTTTAATTACATCCACCAAACCGTAGCGGTGAAGTTTTTCCATCGCATCTCCAAAAGCCCCAACTCCCGGCAAAATCACCTTCTCTGCCGCAAGAATCTGCTCCGGATCTCTGGTAAGCACTGCCTGCTCGCCAAGTGCAACAATTGCCTTCTCCACGCTCTTGATGTTTCCGGCATCATAATCTATAATTGCTATCATTGTATTTCCTCCTCAGGCAACACATTTTCCGTCGGCTTTTGTGGTTGCTGCTCTGTCTGCTGCATCTCCTCATCTGCTAACGGCACTTCTTCTGCCTCTTTCTGCTTCGAATGAAAAACACCATTCTGTCTGCTGAGGCTACCTGTAACCTCTTCCAGTTTCAATGTATAGTCATAATCAGTCAAAGCATTAATTTCTTCCGCATCTTGCTCAGAAATCTGATACTCAGATGAGAGTGTATCTACAATCTGATTCTTAATTTCCTCTGTCTCTGAAACAGCATCATATTCCACTATCTCATCTGCAAGATTCTGCCACAATAAGAATCCTGATAAAAGACTATCCAATGCCTCTACCGGCATATTCATTTTTTTATAATTACCATATGCCTCGAACTTATGATTCAACTGCAGAATCATTTTGGACTTCTCATATAACCTTTGATCCGACTCAGAAAGTTTTTTTCCACTCATTTCCTGATATGTAGTCTCATAATCTCTCTTATAAAATGCATTTCTGGCATCTGCTAAGGACCATAGTTTCGGTATGAACTGATTCACCAAAAGAATCAGTAGCATAATAGAACAACATAGCGCAAAAATTCTATATACCATCTTCATTGGAAGCTTTTTGGAATCCTGCACCATATCTATTAATGACTCTTCATCCAGCGGTTTTTTCTGCTTCTTTTCTTTCTTTGCCTTTTTGGCTTTCTTGCCTTTTTTGCCGGCATCTTCCTCCGCATCCAATTCTTCTAAAATGCCTTCATTATCATCAGCGTCCGTTACCGCCTTTTTACTGTTCTTTTTCGCCTTTTGGGTCTTCTTTTCTTTTTTGTTTTTTTCCTCTTTTTCTTCCTCTTCCGGAACTTCCTCTGTAAGAATATCCCATATCTTTGCAAAAAATCCTTTGCCTTCTCCGCTTTTCTTACCATTTTCAGATTTTTTCACATTGTCAGCTTCAACTAATGCAATGAGATCAAGTTCTTCTTCGCTTTCCTCTTCTTCGGTCGCAGCAAACAAGTCAAATGGTATTTCTGCATTGTCTTCCGAAAAATTTTGAAGAATTTCCGTCACTTCTTCCGACTCCTGTTCGGTAACATTTTCTGTTATTTCTGACTCTGAAGTTTCTGCTTGCACATTATCCTCTTTCTTTTTTCCAAACCATGAGAATTTCTTCTTTGATTTTTTCTTTTTTTCCTTCTTCTTCCCTTCTATGTTTCCAAGCAATTCATCCAGCCAAGGATCCTCTTCCGTCTCGTCGTCAGTTTCCGCAAAATCTACAAGTACACTTTCTTCGATTCCCTCTCCCACCAATTCATTGTTATCCAATTTGTTCAATAAACTGTTAATTTCCTGTAAATCGGAATTTTCATCACTCATAGCCGCAAGAATTTCCTCCGGGCTCTGCATCACTTGCTCATCTTCTATCTCTACTTCTTCCAGCTCCTTCATTTCATCTTCCGGCTCTGTTTCCGCTTTATGTGTTAACCAATCCGGTCTTTCACCTAAGCCCAGCAATAGCTCTATTTCCTCCGGATTATCCATATCGATTTCTATTTCTTCCGAAACATCCTCTAAATCAAATTCCGGCTTCAGTTGTTCTTCCTGTGATTCCGATACATCCCCCTCCATCTGCGCCAACATATCATCAATAGACACATCTTCCGTCTCGTCTACTTCTTGTTCAGTTTCCGACACATTTTCCCCCGAAAGATTCTCGCCTGTTTCCATGTCAATATCTGCTTGTGCAAACAGTGCTGCTATCTCATCGGCGCTAAGCGCTTTGCTTGGATCATCCGATACCGGCGTATCCGACATTTCTCCCGGCTCTTCCATTGCCTCTGATTCCTCTGCCTGTTCCGCTTCTTCTATCTCTTCACCTGTCGTAATATCCACATTGGCCTGCGAAAACAGCGCTGCAATTTCATCAGCGCTAAGTGCTTTATTCGGATCATCCGATACCGGCGCATCCGGCATTTCTTCCGGCTCTTCCATTGCCTCTGATTCTCCTGCCTGTTCCGCTTCTTCTATCTCTTCACCTGTCGTAATATCCACATTGGCCTGCGAAAACAGCGCTGCAATTTCATCAGCGCTAAGTGCTTTATTCGGATCATCCGATACCGGCGCATC
>JAGAOK010000025.1 GCA_017623815.1 Lachnospiraceae bacterium | reverse complement strand
TTTGAACAAAGAAAAATGTTTTAATGCTTTGAAATTATGTGTGGCAGTCGTTTTGGGAATTATGATTGCAAATCTGCTAAAACTTGATTATCAGACTTCTGCGGGGATTGTGGCGATTCTTACCATCCTGCGCACGAAGAGGGAAACCATACAGACTGCAGTGGGACGGGCTCTTGCGTTCGTAGCGGCACTGCTTATTTCGTTTGCCTGTTTTTACTTTTTCGGACTGACGATTGAGGCATATCTTTTGTTCTTCCTGATTTATATTTTTGTGTGTCATATGATGAACTGGACGTATGCGATTACACTGAATGCGGTACTTGTTTCGCATTTTGTGACATCCGGCCGGCTGGACGGCGCAGCGGTACGCAATGAGGTCCTGATTTTCCTGATCGGTGTCGGCGTCGGTATCCTTATGAATCTTCATCTTCGCAAAAATGTACATCATTTTGAAAAGATGAAAAAAGAGACGGATGCACACATTATCCATATTTTGGAACGAATGTCACAGCGTATGGAAGATCACGATATGACAGATTATAACGGACAGTGCTTTGAGGAGCTGACAGAGATTTTACGTGATACCAAAAATATGGCGGAGTTTAATTATAACAATCAGTTCAATAAATATGACAGGTTTGACCTTGAGTACATTGCCATGCGTGAAAGGCAGTGTGTTGTGCTGTATGAGATGTACAGCCTGATCCGCCATCTGGAAACTACGCCGGCTACGACACATAAGGTGTCTGAGTTTCTGGCGATGCTTTCTAATGTATTGGATGAAACCAATGACGGAACACAGCTTATGGAGAAGTTTAAAGAGATGGATACCTACATGAAGGCGCATCCGCTTCCGGTGGAGAGACAGGAGTTTGAAGACCGTGCGAGGCTCTTTTGTTTTATGCGAAACATGGAGCATTTTATTCGGATAAAGATGGATTTCATAAAAGAACATCAGAAGGAGTCTTGACGCAATGAAACAGGAAGAAAACCAAAAGGCATGGACCGGGCATCCGAGACCGCAGATGCGGCGCAAAGAATATAAGATATTACAAGACGGCTGGGAACTGAATTCCCGGCCGATTCGTATGCCTTATCCGCCGCAGTCCCGACTGTCCGGATACGACGGACCGGTGGGGGATGAGCTTTGTTATACATGTAAATTCAGTGTGCCCGATGAGTGGAAAGAGGGAAGAGTAATTCTGCATTTTGGGGCTGTGGATCAGATTGCACAGGTGCGGGTAAACGGTGCCGATCTAGGGACGCATGAGGGCGGGTACCTTCCTTTTTCTTTTGATATAACAGAGATGCTGTTACAGGAAAGTTACCTTGAGCTAACTGCGATAGATGAGTTGTCCAAGGATTACCCGTATGGAAAACAGTGCAAAAAACCGCATGGCATGTGGTATACACCGGTGAGCGGAATCTGGCAGCAGGTTTGGCTGGAGCATGTACCGGATTTGTATATAGAAAAATTAGAGATAACACCATCACTTGACAGTGTAAAAATCAGTGTTTCATGCAATAAAATCCCGGAGCATATCCGGGTAGTGATAACACTTGCGGATGGAAAGACGTTGGAGGCGGAGTCAGCCGATGGTAACTTTGAAATCGAGATTCCAAACCCCCGTCTCTGGACGCCGGAGGATCCGTATCTGTATGATTTGATGGTTTTTGCAGGCGCGGACTGCGTGCAGAGCTACTTTGCACTTCGGACGATTGAGATTTGCCGGATGGACGGCGTCCACCGTGTCTGCCTGAACCAAAAACCGATATTTTTACATGGGGTTCTGGATCAGGGATATTTTGAAGATGGACTTTTTTTGCCGGAATCGGAAGCCGGCTATGAGCAGGATATATTAAACATGAAGCGGCTCGGATTTAACCTTCTGCGCAAGCATATCAAGGTGGAACCGGAGTGTTTTTACTATGCCTGTGACCGCCTCGGAATGCTGGTGATGCAGGATATGGTCAACAACGGTTCCTATCATTTTCTGCGGGATACTGCGCTGCCGACGGTTGGATTAAAACACTTGAAGGATACGCACAGGAACCGCTCGCCGAAGGTAAGGGAAGTGTTTCGCAAACACACTCGCGATACCATAGCGCATTTGTACAATCACCCGTGCATTGTGGCCTATACCATTTTTAACGAAGGATGGGGACAGTTCCTTGCGGACGAAATGTATGACATGGTGAAAAAACTGGACAGCACAAGGTTAGTTGATGCTACCTCGGGATGGTTTGTTCAGAAAAAGAATGATTTTGACAGTGAGCATATTTATTTCCGTTTGAAAAAGCTTCGCCCGAAGGAGAGACCTTTGTTTGTGACGGAATGCGGTGGATACCAGTACCTGCTTGCAGATCATTTTTACGGAAAAAAAGAGTATGGATACGGTGCGTGCAAAAGCAGCGGAGAGCTGACATCACGGATTGAGGAAATGTATGAAAAAATGATTCTGCCTTA
Organism: Lachnospiraceae bacterium; assembly: GCA_017623815.1. Lineage (GTDB taxonomy): Bacteria > Bacillota > Clostridia > Lachnospirales > Lachnospiraceae > SVFI01. Next base: position 8,726 of record JAGAOK010000025.1, on the reverse strand, counting down.
CATCCGCGGTGGCGTATGCGGATGTATCTACACACAGCTTTCCGATGTGGAGGGGGAGATTAACGGTCTGTATACCTACGACAGGAAGGTTTGCAAAGTGGATGCACAGCGCCTGCGTAAGATGGCCGACCGGCTGAAAGATAAAAAAAATTTTGATAAATAAGAAAAAATAGGATTTTTTTTAAAGTTCACTCGTGTATAGAGTGAAGGAGGAAAAGAGATGGACATACAACAGATATTTGAGCGCCAGCACCGGCGCGTGTACCGCATCGCCATGATGATGCTGCAAAACAGCGCGGATGCGGAGGATGCGGTGCAGAACGTCTTCCTTAAATTTGTGGAAAAAGGACAGGAATTCAGAGACGAAGAGCATGAAAATGCATGGTTTATCACGGTGACAAGAAACTATTGTAAAGATCAGATCAAAAGTACGTGGCACCGTCAGGTGGACTTTGGAGAGATTCCGGAGCAGGCGGCGCCGGGACAGGAGCAGGAAGACAATCTGCTGCCGTACATAATGAAACTGAAGGACAAATACAGGGAAGTGATTTACCTGTATTATTACGAGGAATATTCCGTAAAGGAAATGGCAAAAATTCTCGGGCGGGGCGAAAGCACCTTGCAGACACAGCTTTCCGCGGCGCGAGGGAAGCTAAAGAAGATGTTGGAAAAGGAGGGCAAAGGATATGGCAGATAAACATGTAAATCGTGAGAATATAAATACATCGCTTGACGGCTTAAATCCCACGGCGGAGCAGTCGGAACGTATGTGGCAGCGGTTGGCAGCAGCGATGGAAGAAAAGAATCCTTCAGACAGCACTGGTGCGGAGCAGAAAGCGGAGGAAAAGATTGTCCGCATCGACAAGGCGGCAGGACGGAAAAAACGCAAAAGCGCAGCGTACCGCGCGATGCAGGTGGCAGCAGCAATTGCAGTTATGTTTGTGCTCGCAGCGGCAACAAACAGCATGACAGACGGTAAGGTGTATGCGGCAATCAAAGAGTTTTTAAGTTTCGGTCAAAGCAGACAGGATGTGGCAGGTAATATTGCAGATATTGAAAAACGACACACGGAAATATACGCACCGGAAATTTACAGCTGTGACGGTAATATGCTGGTGTTTGGCGCACTTCGAGGACTTATCGTCTACGATATGCAGCAGGGGAAGGTTGCAGCGACCATCGACACACAGAAAATTGATTGTGTCTACTACAACAGTGACAGCAAGCACACCCGCGTGGTAAAGGATGGCGATAATCTTATTGTATTTAATATGATCGGCGGGGAGAAAGCCGAGGGTAACTACTATGTGTTTGATTTATCCAAGGTAAGCGGCGGCGAACTTCCGGTTTCCGAAACAGGAAGTGACGCAGAAACAGCGCAGAAATACGTGGATGCATGGAAGGCACAGGACGGAAAGTACACAGATACGTTTGAGTTTTTCTGTGAAGATGAAATAGTTGGTGATATGATAAGAGATGAGATAAATAGCGAGCGCAAATACAGCGAAAGAAGTATTCTGTTTTCTGACGCGGAAGGTAAGGAATTTAGCTGCTTTATTTATGTGTATGACGGATTGTATCGTTATGGTATCTATGATTATGAAACAGAAAGTACCGAAACAACGGTTATGAACCTTGAGGAGAGCATTTCGGACGAAACTTTGGAGAGTACCGAAGCGCAGGTTCCGGTCACTCTGCCTGAGTTTACGTATTCGGGAGATAATCCGGCGATTGCGGCAATTTGGGAATACAGAAAAGAAGAAGCGCTGAATAGTTATGGTTTTGAAGATCAGGTGGTTCTTCCGGGCTATATTATTTATAAAGAAGTACGGACGGACGAAGAACTGTTAGTGTTCGGTAACTTCTATGAATACGGTTATCAGCAGATGGGAAATGTACTTGAAAGTACCAGCGGCGGAGAAATGCCGGCTTGCTTCCACTTAAAAGAGACCCCGGAAGGGTATGAGGTAATCAGCGTGGATGAGACAGGAGATGGTGCGATGTACGACGAAGGAATTCGCGCATTTACCGAAGGGTATCCGGAGGTGTATGAGATGTATGTTTCGGGAGATCCAAATGCATGCGACGCGGCACAAAGAGAGTTTGTTTCCATGTATGTAAAAGATAACAATCTGGATATTAAATATATGAAAAATTACGGATGGGATCCGGTTCCGTTGTTTGAAGAATAGAAAAACAGAGATGTAACGTTTGAAAGGGGAACGCAAATGAAACTATATGACATTTCGCAGGAAGTGTTTGACTGCACGGTATTTCCGGGCGATCCGAAGCCGCAGAATATCAAGGTGTCAGACATGAAGGACGGTGCGTTATACAACTTGACAGAGATTCATATGTGTGCCCATAACGGAACCCATGTGGACAGCCCGTATCACTTTATCGATGACGGAAAGACCATTGATGAAATACCGCTTGAAAAATTCATCGGTCCGGCCTATGTGGCAGAGCATACGGGGGATGTGAGCGCAGAGGATGCGAAAAAAATCCTGGCGCGCGCGGGAGCAGGGAACGCAGAAGCTGCAAAGAGATTGTTGCTCAAGGGTAACCTTACGGTAACCACGGAGGCGGCGCAGGTGTTTGCAGATGCAGGAGTGTATCTTATCGGAAATGAGTCGCAGACGGTCGGACCGGAAAATGCACCGATGCAGGTACATCTGATTCTCTTGGGGGCAGAGGTCGTATTGCTGGAAGGCATTCGTCTTGGAGAGGTGCTGGAAGGTGCGTATCTGTTAAATGCCGCACCTCTCAATCTCGGCGGCAGCGATGGTGCTCCCTGCCGTGCGGTGCTGATGGATATGGAGGAATAACATGTTTGGAACGGAAGATAACACATACAATGAGATTCGTGAGAGATCACTGATGCAGTGGCTTTCTCAGATGGAAGAACATGAAGACCTTGCAGTACGCGGCGGAGTAAAGCTTTGCCGCGAATATGTACAGCATCTGAAAGATGTCAATGAAAGACAGAAGCAGGAAATGAAGCTTAAGGATCAGTACCTGCGAAAGATGAAGGAAAGCAGGAAGGGATAAGCAGAAAAATGGAAAATTCCCCCTCTGCTGCGGGTTTGGGTATATAGAAAAGAAATGCTTGCTGAGACCCAAAATCCATAGAGCGTAGATGGGAAAATTTACGGATTGGTTTTTTTAAGTAGGGATTTGCAATTTATACCCAGAGAAAGTGAAAAAGTGTGGGTCAGAAGCTTGATTTTGAAGAATTTGTACCCAAAGCGCCCGGACAAGGGTATGAGAGAGTGTGGAAGCAGCAAGCGCCATGTAAAGTATGAAAGGGAGTAACAGCAATATGAAAACAATCAAATCAATCAGCGATACCTATACGTTGTCCAATGGTCTGGAGATTCCGTGCATGGGATTCGGAACGTACAATCCGACCGGCGGTGACAATTGTGAAATCATCAAAACCGCAATCCGTGCAGGCTACCGGTATTTTGATACCGCGTCTTTGTATGGGACGGAGCGAGCCCTCGGACAGGCGGTCAAAGAGAGCGTGGCAGAAAGCGGTTTGGATAGAAAGAATCTCTTTATCGTTTCAAAACTCTGGACAGATGAAATGGGATATCACGAAGCAAAAAATGCGTTTGAAAGGTCGCTTGAACGTTTGCAGATGGACTATCTGGATATGTATCTGATTCACTGGCCGAAGCAGTCGGAAGATGACAACGCATGGAAAGAGCGGAGCATGGAAACCTGGCTTGCCATGGAAGAACTCTGTATGGCAGGGAAAATCAAAGGATTGGGACTTAGCAATTTCCTTCCGCATCACATGGCACACATTTGTGAAAACGCCAAAGTTATGCCGGTGGCAGATCAGCTGGAAGTACATCCGGGCTATATGCAGGAGGCAGCGCTTGCCGGGTGCAGACAACACCGGATGATGGTGCAGGCGTGGAGTCCGCTCGGAAGAAGCAGGCTGCTCAGCGATCCGCTATTGCAAAGACTCGCTCAAAAGTACGGAAAGAGTCCGGCGCAGATCTGTCTTCGGTTTCTCCTTCAGCAGGAGATTATTCCGCTGGTGAAAGCGTCCGGAGAAGTGCGCATGAAAGAAAACATGGATATTTTTGACTTTGAGATAGAAGCAGAAGACATGGGCCTTCTGCAGTGCATGCCTCAGACCGCATGGTCGGGGGAACACCCTGATTTTGCCGTTCCGTCGGTGCGCAGTAATTTTGCCCAGTAAAGATTAAGAAGGCAGAGTTAGAAAGAGAGATGGAGTAAGAGAGATGGAGTAAGAGAGATAATAAGCGGAGGGCGCTGCTGAGAATCCGGCAGCGCTCTTTGTATGCGCTCTTTTATTGCAGAGAATATGTGGATTATGGTAAAATAAAAGGCAGGATTGCGTATGGGCAATCAAAGACAGGAAAATGTATATGTTGCAGACAATCGAAGCGGTAAATACCGTCATCAATAATTTCATCTGGGGGATTCCGACCATTATCTGCATCATCGGATGGGGCTTGTATGGGCATTTCCGATACCTGCAACGCCCTGATGGTGATTCCGAACCTGATCGGTGTGTTCCTGTTATCGGGAATGGTGTTTCAATTGGTGAGAGAATATTTTACGGGAGAAAAAGAAAGAGGAGGTCGCAGAGATGATAAAAACAAACATGTTGGAGATTGATAAAGATTCCGCTATGCGCTACAGTGCAGATGACGAAGAACTGTATCAGGAAGTCATCTTGGAGTATTGCAGTCAGGAAAAAGAGTATACACCGAAGATGAAGCAGTTTTACGCAGAGCAGAACTGGAAAGAATTCCGGATTATTGTGCATGCAATAAAAGGTGCATCGCTTCTGGTAGGTGCCAATCAGTTTTCGGAATGGGCCAAAGAGATTGAACTTTCCATCAAAGAAGGCGATGATACCATAGCAAAGGCAGACGGAGAGGCGTTTATTGAAACCTATGAACGTCTGGTTGAGATACTGGAGAAAAACTGAAACAGAATGAAGGAGGAAGCATATGTTTTTTGTACCGGAAGGAACCTTGGTGTGCGGATTTTATGAGTGCAGCGACTGTGGGATGCGATACCTTTCGCAGACGATAGCCCCTGTGATGATCTGCCCGTACTGCGGTGAGGAAGTGGATATGGAACTTGGGCCGGATGATGAAATGCCGACCGCGGCAGAAGCTGCGAAATTAATCCGTGTGATTGAAGGAGAAGAAGTGGAAAAAATGGATGCACTTTTAAGCCTTGCAATTACAGGCGGGGATTGTGAGTGGTTGTAGAAACGTATGTTGTTTGATATTTTTGTAAAACTATATGTGACACCTGAAAATATATTTGCATTGCTCTGGTCCGTAGTCACCATCGTTGGAATGTGTCTGATTTTTCATGCATGGGAAGAACGATGGTGGAAAAGTCTGATTCCGTTTTACGGAACGTATCTGATGTACAGGTATGCATGGAAAAAGTACAAGTGGCTGTTTTTCGTGCAGACAGCATTTGACATTACAGGGATGCTGGGTTCGAGCTTTATGCGAAAGCACATTACAAGCAATCTATTTGATGCCATAAAAACCTATATACAGACAGAAAGCATTGACATAGACATCAGTATTTCCTATTTACTGGGATGTGCAGCCGTATTGCTGCTTAGTATGATTGTAGTGTTTTTGCTTACCAGAATAACCTATGTGAAGATATGTGAAAGTCTGGGAATTCAAAGCGTGCTGCTGAAAATCGGAACCTTTTTCCTGCCGCAGATTTTTCTGGTGATTGATTATGTGTATGTAAAAAAGAAGGCGGCAGATGCCGATGGTAAGGAGACCTTGAATGGAAAATAAAAACATGGAACCAATTTGTGAACTGAATTGCAACGTGGATGATATTACCGGCGAAGCCATCGGTTTTGCCATGGACAGACTCTATGAGGCGGGCGCGCTGGAAGTCTTTACGGTACCGATCGGAATGAAAAAATCACGTCCGGGTATCCTGATTCATGTCGTGTGCCGAGAGGCGGAAAAAGAGACCATGCTGCAGGTTCTTTTTAAGCACACAACGACGATCGGTGTGCGTGAAAATCTGATTCGGCGTTATGCAATGGAGCGACATATTGAGACGGTGGAGACACCGTACGGACCGGTCAGATGCAAAGTGTCCGAGGGATACGGCGTAAAACGGAGTAAATTAGAGTACGAAGATGTTTCCCGGATTGCAAAGGAAAACGAAGTAGCGATAGAAACAGTGTTAAAACAGATAGAAATGTGAGGATGTTATGAATATATTAATCATTGACGGACAGGGCGGTCAGATGGGAGCGCAGCTGATCAAAGCGATTCAGAGCCGTTTTTCAGAGGTGAGTATTACTGCAGTAGGAACGAATGCGGCGGCCACGGCAGCCATGCTAAAAGCCGGAGCAAAACAGGCGGCCACGGGAGAAAATCCGGTCATTGTGGCCTGTCGGAAAGCAGATGTAATCATCGGTCCTATCGGTATTGTGATTGCGGATTCCATGTACGGAGAAATCACACCGGCCATGGCGGTTGCAGTAGGTCAGGCAGATGCAACGCGCATTTTAATTCCGGTAAATAAATGTGAGAATATGATTGCAGGAGTTAGCGATGTGACGATGTCAGTCATGCTGGAGGATGTAATTAAAAAACTCGAAAAACTGATAGAATAGAATTGCCGGCGTTTTCTTGCAACCTACTGTAATGTCTGCTATAATTACCATGTTGTTCAGAAGAATGACGTCGGAACAGAAGTTCTTTTACATAATTTTTTATTTTTTATAAAACTGACACTAAGAAGGTGTTATTTTCCCAGAAGGGAAAATAGTGCCTTTTTTATGTAAAAAAAAGAAAGAGGATAGAAGATGAAAAGAAAAAGTAAGGTAATAAGTATGATCCGGGCGGCGATGTTTCTGGCCATTGCCTATGTGTTGCCGTTTTTTACCGGGCAGATTCCGCAGGTGGGAGCCATGTTATGTCCGATGCATATTCCGGTGCTGCTGTGCGGATTTATCTGCGGCTGGCCGTGGGGGCTGGCGGTAGGGCTGATTGCACCGCTTCTGCGCTCTGCAACGCTCGGTATGCCTCCGATGTTTCCGACTGCTGTCTGTATGGCATTTGAACTTGCGGCTTACGGAGCGGTTTCGGGAGCGTTATATCGCCTGTTTCCTAAGAAAAAAGGGTTTATCTACGCTGCGCTAATCGGTGCGATGGTTGTCGGAAGAGCGGTATGGGGAATTGCCATGGCAATCTGTATGGGCGTTTCCGGAACTTCGTTTGGATTTGCGGCGTTTTTCGCAGGCGCAGTGACGAATGCAATTCCGGGAATCATAGTTCAGATTGTACTGATTCCGATTTTAATTATGGTACTTCAGAAGACCGGAAAGGATTCAAATCCTGTATAACAGGTGATGGAAACGGATGATGACGGAGAAAAGAAAACAGACAGAACATATGCTGATTGCGCACTATCAGACGTATCCGCAGATGCAGATTCGGGATATGCTCAAATTCCTGCACCAGAGCGCGTGCGGCTGTGAGCATTTTGTGAGCAATGAAGAAGACGCCATCAAATATATTGCAAGTGAGGCACAAAACACAGGAGAAAATATCGCAGGGAAGACAACAGAACTTTGTGCGGAGCAAGGCGGACGGACAGAGCCTCTGGACGGGGAATTTTGCCGCGTACATCTTAGCTGGATCAAGGCAGGACTTGCTCCTAAAACATTGGGCAGGCTGTTTGTCCTTTCCGCAGAGCCGGCGGAAAACGGGAAAGAAGTGCTGGAAGAAAAAGTAGCGGTATTTCAGGAACTGGTAAACAAGGGCCGATTACCGTTTGATCCGGCAGAAACCGGACAGGAAATCGCCGGATGGCGTGAAGCAGGCTATCCTCCATGTCGCCATACGGAGCATTTTAGAAACACTTATGTTCCCGCATATCGGGTAATCAAAAAAGAGTATGCTATGTTTTTGCCGCTGTTTTTGGAGGTGGACCGCAGACGGAATCAGTCACAAAATGTGACGCTGGCAATCGAAGGCGGGAGCGCGTCCGGAAAGACCACATTGTCAAAGCTTTTGGAGGCGGTTTATTCTTCCACGGTTTTACATATGGATGACTTTTTCCTACGCCCACAGCAAAGAACCCCGGAGCGTTTGGCGCAGCCGGGTGGCAATGTTGATTGGGAGCGCTTTTTGGAGGAAGTGTTGACACCGCTGAAAAAGAGAGAGAGAATTAATTATAGACGTTTTGATTGCAGTACCTTTACCATTAAGCCGCCGGTTCCTCTGACGCCGACTAAACTGACCGTCGTCGAGGGAGCATACAGCATGCATCCGCAGCTGGAAGGACACTACGATTTGTCGGTGTTTTTGGACGTTTCGCCAAAGCTTCAGGAATCGAGGATCCGGAAGCGGAACGTACCTGCGATGGCGGAGCGCTTTTTCCGGGAGTGGATACCGATGGAGCGACACTACTTTGAGGCGACAGATGCAAAGAATCGGTGTGATTTGGTGATTGAGGTAAGCCTATAGGAGACAATATGAAGTGACCTCACAATTGTAGATTCGTGGATTTACCTGTAAGATATTATTTGAACGAATAATATTAGGTAACAGGGATTACCGCATACAATAGGAGGTCACATATGAATAGTATAGTTTATGTTGGGATGGATGTCCATAAGGAACAGTACACACTTTGCTGTTATAGTTATGACAGGGATAAGGTTGAGTATAAGC
>JAGAOK010000024.1 GCA_017623815.1 Lachnospiraceae bacterium | reverse complement strand
TCTCCGACTTTGTAAATCTTGCCGCTGATGGTATAATCATACGTTCTTTTCAGTCCTTTTTCTTCGATTCTCCGGTTCTGAAGTTCCAGATATTTTCGAATGTCGCAGTCTCCGAGCCGAGGTACTTCTCCGGTCTTTGACCAGTGGGATAACTGACTTATAAATCGTTCAAATAAGAGTTGTTCGTTCATTCTTTCATCCTTTCAAGCATCATACTTTCATCCGCAAATCAAGAATCTTCTTTTCTATTTCTTTTATTATCTTTACAAACTCCTCATCAGATTTTCCGGTTGGATCTTTCAGACCCCAATCGTCATCAAATCCCCTGCCAATAAACGGACAACTGACATTGCATCCCATAGAAACCGCTATATCCGGCGTCGGAATATCCGAAAGAAGTTTCGAATACTGGCTCTGTTCCATATCAATGCCGTACATTTCCTTCATGATTCTGACCGCATCCTGATTGATCTGAGGTTTTGTTTCCGTTCCGGCCGAATAACACTCAAATTCCTCTGACAAGTATTTTTTTCCGAGAGCCTCTGCAATCTGGCTCCGACATGAATTATGCACGCAGATGAATGCAATCTTTTTCTTGTAAAACGGACATCTTTGACGGATACATTGCTCGTTGCAGTCACTGTAATCACACTTCATTTCACTCATTTGAAGAGAAAGATCATAATGTTCATTGATATATTCCACAGCCTCTTTTAAAGCTAAAAAGGCATCTCTTTTACAACATCTCGGACCTCCTATTTTTGCCAATCTGCCAAGTGCGGCAGATGTATAAAGCATATGACTTCCCCATGAATCATCTCCTGCAGACTCCCCCTAAGCTCTATGTTTCCGCCCGCATTATAAAATGCTGTCAATACTGCAGCCCCATCCAAAATATGATGCTCCGGACCATGCATACGTACAAAATCCTGTTTTGCAATGTAATGAAAAATATCGATCGGATTTTTACTTTTTTCCTGTAAGCACGCACTAACTATTTTTTCACTTCTTTGTTGTAAAGTGTCTTCCACAATACTTCCTCCATAAATAATTCTCTATAATGTAATCAAATAAATATCCGCCCATTTTTCTTCCGCAATAAAACTACGACAGGCCACACCTCCGGCGTTTACAATCGTTTTCACCGACGGCTGATTATCACGATGCACCGCCATCTGAAGTTGTTTCATCCCTGATGCCTTTGCTATTTCCCTAATTTGACGGAACATCTCCGTTGCATACCCCTTCCTGCGCTCCGACGGCTTTACACTGTAGCCGACATTTCCGAAATCCTTTAAAAAGTCATTCAGTTCATGTCGCAAATCAATGATTCCTACAATTTTTCCTGCCTCGTCCACAGCAAAAAACGTATCGGTTAAAACCCACTGGGGATTTACGGTTTCCGGTGAAGTATTTGCCTCCACGCTGCGTACCCAATCCTCATAATCCTCAGTCTGATCGAGCAGTTCACTGCCGCTGATAATATACTCTCCTGCGTCAAAGTGCGCCTGACGGTAAGCCAGTGCTTCCTCTTTCATTTCCAGCGTTGGTCTGATCAATTTAATATTCATGTTGTTCTATCCTCTCTTCCTGTTCTTTTTCCAGCTCGCAACGACAAAATGCTCTGTGCACGGGCCATAATACAAGCAGCACAATCAAAGAAGCGGTAACCGCTGTCAAAAGGAGCAGGTACAACAAATTTGTAAAGCGCAGAATCACCAGTCCTCCCATCAGGGAAACAGCGCAAAACACATAAAAGAGATATTTCGTAATTTTCCACTCGTCTTCTGTCACCTGAGACTTTTTTCGAAGAGAAATGCACCTCCACGGCACCAATAGAATCAAACCGATAACAACCATTGCCGCGATGGAAAGTATCATAGTTATAAAACTAATCAAGCCATTGGTTCCTGCCACAAATAAATTTGCAATTCCTGCAAACTCCGAGCCGTCTATCTGCATACTGTCCACAGCGTCAATCTGCGGCGTCTGCATACGTATTTCCCATGCATAGGCACAAATCCCATAGCAAAGATAAGCAAGGATGAAAGCCATCGTAATCAGCCTTGCTTTTTGTCTTCCTGTTAATGACTTCATCTCTATCCTCTCTCCTTTATCTATCCGACAAATATACCCTCTCATTATAAAAAAGCTCATATCCGATCCCTATGTTCCGAATATGAGCCTTCCTTTACTGCATATAACTACTATCTCTTAAGCATAATCACCGCAATGCAATACCGGAACTGTCGGATCCGTTTGTCTCAATGTCTTTTTCACATCAATGACACGCTGATTAGAGCTACCCTTCCAAAGAAGCTTTACATCCCTGCATTCCTGTATATATTCTCCGTCTACAAGAACATCTACATACTGCATCGCCGGATAATGTAAAATCTTTTCCCAGACATCACCGGTATAAAGCCAAATGGTTTTATCCGGATACTTTTCTTTAATCTCTTCCATCAATTTACGGACACCGACACGATTGGCTGCATGAAGCGGATCTCCACCGGAAAATGTAATACCGGAAATATAACTTTTATCAAGCTGGTCAAAAATCTCCTGCTTTGCCTTTTCATCAAATTCCAATCCGCCGTCCGGATCCCATGTAAGCGGATTCTGACAACCTTTGCAGCAGTGGGCACATCCTGCGACCCACAAAACGACTCTCAAACCGTCTCCGTTTAACATATCATCATGTGTAATATTGTGATACCTCATAACTCTCTTCCTTTACATACTCTTACGTTCTGCGATTTCCGCCATTTTGGCATCGGAAAGTCTGGTGTCTCCATGTACTCTGGAGTATGCCAGATATCCGTTCATACGGTCGATTTTCGTAAGATTTCTGCTTCCGCATTTCGGGCAGACATCCATCTCAAGCTCCTGATGACCACAGTCGTCACAGTACGCCAGAGACATATTTACGCCCTCATAAAATCCCATATCCATTGCGCGGTGGATCAAGGTCTTGATTGCTTCAAAATTATAATCAATCGGATATTTTACATACTGGATTTTTCCGCCGTTGGAAAGTTCCCAGAAACGATACTCAAGGTCTTGCTTCTCAATCGGTGTGATATCTTCCGACACATGACAATGGAAGCTGTTAGAAACATAATCTTTATCAGATACCCCTTCCACAATTCCGTATTTTGCACGGAACTGTTTTACCTGAAGACCGCAGAGATTCTCCGCCGGAGTACCGTAAATTGCGTAAAGATTACCATCCTCTTCTTTAAATTCATTTACCTTTGTATTGATATGTTCCAGTACTTCAAGCGCAAACTGACCGTCCTCTACCAATGATTTTCCATTGTAAAGTTCCTGCAGTTCATTAAACGCCGTAATTCCGAAAGAAGCGGTCGCATATTTCAAAAGCGGTTTAATCTTATCATGCAAATCAAGATTTCCGTTTAAGAAACCGCCTTCACAATAAGCAAGCGGGTTCGTAGATGCACGCATCTCACCAAGATATGCATACGTACGAATGTGAAGCTGACGAATCAGATTCAGATAATAATCGAGCACCTCATAAAAGTCCTTGCTTTCCTGCCTTGACTTTGCAAGAATCATCGGTAAATGCAGTGAAACTGCTCCGATATTAAAACGCCCCACAAAAACAGGCGCATCATTTTCATCTTCCGGATGCATTCCGCCTCTCTCATACCAAGGAGATAAGAACGCACGACATCCCATCGGAGAGATTACCTTTCCGTACTGCTTGTACATGCTTGCCACATAGCCTTTACCGGTAAGTGACAGCCAGTCCGGATACATGGTTTTAGCAGAGCATTTTACACCTGCTTCAAATACATCCTCAAGTTCCTTGCCCGGTCCGTGAAGATTTTCATCATATAAAAATACAATTTTCGGGAAAAGAACCGGTTTTTTACACTCTTTTTTACCCTGTCCGCGGCGACGCACATTTAACAGGGAAATCGTAGCCAGTTTTGCGAAACGATGTGTTCCGATACCTGCTGTCACCGTAATAAACGGATAATCTCCACGACTGCTTGCCACCGTATTAAACTTGTACTCCCAGCCCTGGAATCCCTGTTCAAACTCGCGCACAACGTCTGCATAAGCTTCCGCTTCTGCGGTTACGTGGTCAATACCGAGCTTCATGTATTTTTTAATTGCTTTCTCATAGGATTTTTCTGCATAAGGTACCAGAATCTTGTCCACTTCAGGAACCGTAAATCCGCCGTACTGCTGGCTCGCAGCAGAAAGTACGATATCGCCGATTACGTCAAAGGCAACATCCAGCGATTTTGGCTCATTGTACCAGATATTTCCCATCTCAAAACCGCCTTTTAGGACATTTGCCACGTCAAAAAGACAGCAGTTCATGGTATCACGGCGCGCAGACATATCATGTACATAAATATATCCGTCACGACACGCCTGAATCTCCTCTGTTGTCATAAAGAACTTCTGATATAATTCTTTATTGAACTGGTTAAAAATCAGGCTTCTCTTTGTTGATACAAGCGCTGAGTCCGTATTCGCATTTTCCTTGTCACCGACATACATGATGGACTGGCTCTTTTTATAAACATCATCCATCATCTTAACAAAGTCCTGCTTATAATTACGATAATCTCTGTAAGACTTCGCAACCACCGGTTTTACATCCTCAAGTGCACTCTCTACAATATTATGCATAATCGGAATCGGAATCTCATCTGTCTCAAGTGAGTCAACCTTTTCCACTACATATTTACAAATATGCTTCTTTTCATCTTCCGTAAATTTCGTCAGGGCACGATAGGCAGATTTACCGACCGCATCGATTACTTTCTGCACATTAAATTTCTCAAGACTTCCGTCTTTTTTGATAACTTTTACATCCTTGCGAGGCTGAAACATCTCCCCATAATTTAAGGCTTCAACGTTCTTTTCCGCTACATCCTGTCCCATATATACACAATTCCTTTCTATGATTTCAGCACGCTATATCGTGATTTAACTTTTCGACAAACACAATATCTTGTGGTGTACAGTTATAAAGTATAAAAGACAAACGTGACTGTGTCAACTCATACCTCTCGGAAAAAATGCACAAAAAAAGGGACTCATATTTGTGTCAAATTACGAGCCCCTTTGTCTTTTCTGCAATTGACCGAAATCCTTAAAACATCTTGCTGTTTTTGACCGATTCGATTGCCTCTTTAATCACCTCTGTCGGAAGAACAAGTGCAAATCGCACATGTCCCGCTCCCAGGCTTCCGAAGCTGCTTCCCGGTGTACATAAGACACCGCTCTTGTCAAACAGATCCATCACAAATTTCACATCATCCTGACCATAAGAAGCCGGAATGCGGGTCCAGGCAAACATCGTACCTTCACTGCGTTCAAACTCCCAGCCAATCTGCGTAAATCCGTCACAGAGGGCATTTCTTCTTTCTTCATACTGTCTGCACTGCTCGTAAATATTTTCGACCGGTCCGGTCAATGCTGCGATTGCCCCGTATTGAACCGGCAAAAAGGTTCCGTAGTCAATCTGACTGCGGATTTTCTTAAATGCTTGTACGACCGTTTCATTTCCTACCAGAAATCCCATTCTGGCACCGGTATAATTAAACGATTTCGAAAGTGAATAAAACTCTACACCGACCTCTTTTGCCCCCGGATAGGACAAAAATGATCTTCCTTCTCTTCCGTCATAAATAATATCCGAATAGGCATTGTCATGAATTACCCAAATTTCATTTTCTTTTGCCCACGCAATCAGTTCCTCATAAAAAGACGGCGGTGCACATTTACAAACCGGATTGAGCGGATAAGATACTATAATCGCTTTTGCAGCCTTTACAATCTCCGGATCAATAGAGGAAAGATTCGGAAGATACCCTTTTTCCTCTATCAGATCATATGTCTCTGCCTTTGCACCGGTAAGAGCCGGTCCGATCTCAAAAATCGGATAGCCCGGATTCGGAACCAAAACCACGTCTCCCGGATCAAACATACAAAATCCGATATGGGCAATTCCTTCCTGCGATCCGTATACCGATGTAATCTCTTCCGTTTTAAGCTGCACACCATATCGTTTATCAAAACGATCAATCACTGCATCGATCAGCTGCGGAAGATCCGCGAGTGCATACTTATAATTCTCCGGTTTTTTGGCTGCTTCGACCACCGCATCAATGATGTGCTGTGCCGGCTTAAAATCCGGGGTTCCCACGGAAAAATTGTATACTTTTCCGCCCTGTTTTATTCTTTCATTTTTCTTTTCGTTTAATACCTGGAAAATACCCTCTTCTACCTGACTGACTTTGCTTGATAATGGCTTCATGTTTCTTTCTTCCTTCTTTCTTTTTTGAATCTATTCGCTGTACTGATTTAAAATTTCCTGCAAATAATTTTTATAATCGGTAACGACGCTCTGCGGAGCCGTAATCTGTACTACACCCCCAAGGCCCGTAAGCCATCCGAAAAACGGATTGGACACAGCCACTTTAACACGGGTCGAAACAACTGCATCGCCTCTTTGTCTGATATCTATTTCTTTTCCGAACCGGTCCAAAATAATTCCGATGTGTTTTTCTTCAAATTGCAGTGTCACTGTCTGTTCTTCTCCTGCAAACATGCTGAAGTTCTGCTGCGTGTATACGGCCGGATTAATTTTCTTTGCCGCTTCCATTCCCGCACGTTCTTTTTTCATAACGGAAAGCGCATACATCTTGTCCACGCGAAAATGCTTCATAATCCCTGCTTTTTCATCGTATGCGACCAGATAGTAATTTTCATCCTTCCACACCAAAAAGTACGGACTCATCTCATAGAAAGCACCATCTTTTCTAAAATGCATCTGCTTGTCCGCTCCCCAGTCATAGTACTGAAAACGCACCTTTTTATTTTCCTGCAAGGCCCTATGAATGTCATCGACACTGTAATAAATACTTTCATTGGTATTTTTATTGCGGTCTGACACATACACCTGACGCTGAAGCTGTTTTGCGTCGTGACGACTGCAGAGTTTTTCCAACTTTTCAATCAGCCCTTTTGACTTTTTGGCTGTGATAAATTTTGAAGACTGCACCGCGTCTACTAAAAGCTTAAGCTCGGCAAGTTCAAACTCACGGCTCGCCATATAGTATCCGCTGTTGTCTCTTTTCTTCGTTGTAATGATATCGTATCCGAAATCACGCAGAGCCTGTATATCGGAATAAATGGACTTGCGCTCCGCCGTAATCCCTTCCTGTTCCAGCGCAGCTATGATTTCCTGCCCCGACATGGCATGCGCTTCGTCTGTGCGCTCTGAAAGCCACTTTAATATATATAGAAGTTTTAATTTCTGTCCCTCTGATTTTGCCATACCTATTCCTTTTCATCAAAAAAGGTGCTCAAATCACTTTGAACACCTGTGCTTATCTTATTCGGTTTCTGCTGTTTCTACCTCTTTGAGCAACTCTGCGTCCTTTGCATTTTTTGATTTTCTCCAAATGGAACCTGCAAAAAAACCAAGTGCTGCCACGATTGCAATCACTATCATAAGTACAATATAAGACAAAAATGAATTCACAAATAAAATCAGATTATTCATGTGCAATACCTCCAATCACTTCACTCATCATACCACTTTCCCTATGGAAACGTCAAGGTCTGACACCTTTCTTTGCCACATCAAATTTTTAAATCCACTCCCCGGTAGAAAGAAAATCATTTGCCCTGTGCTCTGCCCTGGAAACAATGGCTTCATCATATCCGAGCACTGCCAGAAGTTTTATTGCATTCCGGCTTGTCGCCCTGCCTTCTTTTAAGATGTAATTAAATTTAACGTCATTTTCCTCTATTGTTTCCTCAAAATGATAATTTTCATACTCTTTTTCCAGCAATCTGGTAAGCTCAATGTCATGAGTCGCTGCAAAACAGAACACACCGCTTTCTGCCATCTGCTCTAAAATCTGCGAAGCCGCGGCGATTCTTTCCACTGTATTGGTTCCCCGAAGCACCTCATCCACAAAACATAAAACCGGTTTTCCTTCCTGTCCCGCCGCGTCAATGATTCGCTTTAACGCTTTAATCTCTACAATAAAATAACTTTCACTGCTCGCCATATCATCGCGCAGCGCCATCGATGTAAAAATCCGGTAGAATGCGGTTCTGTATGCCTTTGCGCAAACGGTATGAACCGACTGCGCCATAATCTGCGCCACCGCAACCGTCTTTAAGAAAGTCGATTTTCCGGATGCATTAGAACCTGTCAGAAGCATGCATTTGTCCAGTGCATAAGAATTTTGCACCGGCTCGGCAAGAAGCGGATGTGCAATCTCTTCTGCCTGCATCATCTTTTCCTTCTGCCCAAATTCCGGTTCACAATAAAGTGAAAGACTTGCGCGGTACGCTCCGACCGATATCATGCTTTCTATAAATCCCATCGTCTCCATAATGGAAATAATGTCATCTTTATATTTTTTACATTCCGTAAGCATCGTATTAAATTTAATCAGATTCAAATGAAGTCCCATGCGCATATAGTCCACAAAAATATCCAGCGGATTTCCGCTCATGCTTCCCTGATCTGTCAAAAGGCCGGAAAAGCGGGTAAACTTTCCGAACTTCCTTCTGCGCTTATCCATATCATCCACATAGGATTTGATAGCACTGATATTACATTTTGAAAACTCACGTTCCATCCGAAGCACACGCAGTACATAGGAAAACGTCGTAATATACGGATCAATGTCACTTTTTTCCTTAAAATATGTGACCAGATTATAACACAGAAGACCTGCCAACGCCGTCAGACCTATGCCCACATCGAAAAAGCAGACTATAATTGACAGTGCCATCGCCGCAAGCACCAAATAATGTCGGGTATTTTTTCTCTCTTTCAGATGATCCAGATATTCCATATACTCATAAATTGAATATTTTCCGGTTCTTCCGATCCGTGCAAACAGTATCTGAAGCGCAACTCTGTCATCCTCATGCTCCATGAAATAACGGATCAGGCGTTCTCTTTCCAAAAGCGGAGCTTCCTCCATACATGGAAAACGCAGCATCCGGTACAAGGCCTCTTCTCCCGATGCGGAGAACGTATAATCCATCCGGGCAAACACGCGGTCCATCTCCAGATCGTTCCAGGTAATGTCATCAATCCGGTGCACCTGCTCTTCCGCCAGCCTGCTTGTTTTACTATAGCGTCCTGCCAAAGTGGCCAGCCGTCCCTCCGGATATTTTTTCTGCGGCTCTTTTCCATAATCACGGTAAAGATTTTCTCTGAAATTTTTCTTTTTTCCTCTTTCCTCTATCACGCAGCGAATGAAATACATTACAAGAAACAGTATAATCACTGCGAAGAAAATGATATATTCCATGTTCTATTTGAACCTTTCTGCAATGGCATTTGCTTTTGCATAAAGACTTTCCGGATCCTCTCCGATATCAAACCTTCCGTCTTCATACAAAATTTTACCATTGATCATTGTCATTTTTACATTCTGTTTACTTCCGCTGTAAACAATGTTTTTCGCGATATTATTGATCGGCTGCATATTCGGCTGATGCATATCGATCATAATAAGATCTGCATATTTTCCCTCTGCCAGCACATCACACTCTGTCAGTCCCATGGCTTTTGCTCCGTTTACTGTCGCCATGCGCAGAACCTCCAGCGCATCCACACTGGCTGCATCTTTATTTAAATACTTGGCAAGCCCTGTCACAAGGAACATTTCCCGGAACATATCCAGACAGTTGTTGCTTCCTGCTCCATCCGTTCCGATTGCCACCGGAATTCCTTCCTCAAGGAATCTTGCCACCGGCGCAATACCACTGGCTAACTTCAAATTCGACGCCGGGTTTGTCACCGCGGTAAGTCCGCGTTTTTTAAAGATTTCAAAATCTTTCTCATCAAAATAAATACAATGATAACCGCCTCCGCCATAGTCAAAGAGTCCAAGCTTGTCGAAAAGCTGTGTCGGAGACATTCCATAACGCTCAAAACATTCTTTTACTTCCAGTTCCGTTTCGGAATTATGGGCAAAAAACGGCGCTTTGTATTTGTGTACCATCTCTGCCACCGTTTCAAGAAGCTCCATAGAGCAGGTGTACTCTGCATGCAGTCCGAGCATGTAAGATGAAAGGCTGTTTTTTGCATTTAACTTTTGAAAACGTTCTTCCATCACGGACGGCTCCGGTCCGAAATTATTGATACCGCTCACCTGTACATTTCTCATTCCGCACTCCGTATAGGCATCAATAATCGTCTCCGGTGTCAGATACATGTCAAACACTGCGGTGATTCCGCTTGTCAGATATTCAAGAACCGACATCTTGGTCAGTTCATACACATCCTCGCCCGTCATCTGTCCCTCTACCGGAAAGATTCTTTTTTCAAGCCATCCCTGAAGCGGCTCATCATCTGCGACGGAACGGAAAAGCACCATCGCAGAATGCGCATGCGCATCTTTAAATCCCGGCATCAAAAGATTTCCGTTACAGTCTATCTCTCTGTCCCAGATCGGCTGAGCGATATTCAGCTTTGTACAGATTTCTTCTTCACTCCCCGATGTTCCGACATATATAATTCTCTCGCCGCTCACCCAAAGCTGTCCTGTGATAACTTCAATCGGTTCCTCCATGGTAAGTATTCTCGCATTATAAAAACGAATATTCATCGTTTGTCACCTCTTTGTTTCTTTTTCTATTTTATTCCAGATTTGCTGCCCCAAAGCCTTCCGGAAGGAGCTGCAGCAAGGTAAAGAGTTTATACTCTGTTACGCTTTTTGCCACAATTATCTGCATGGTCTGCGGATCGCAAAACTCCATCATCACCTGTCTGCATACACCGCACGGCGCCGCATAATCACCCGCACTGCCACGTTTTCCGCCGACAATGGCAATCGCGGTAAACTTCCGTTTTCCTTCACTGACCGCCTTAAAAATTGCCGTCCGCTCCGCGCAGTTGGTCGGACCATACGCCGCATTTTCAATATTACAGCCGGTATAAATATCGCCTTCCGCAGTCAAAGCCGCTGCTCCGACCATATAGTTTGAATAGGGAGAATATGAAAATTCTCTTGCTTCCTGTGCCTTTTTTATCAACTCTTCGATCTGTTTTTGTTCCATCCGGCTAACCTCACTTTTCTGTTTTCTCTGTCTTACAAAAAGCTTGTCAGATTAAACAAAACGCTTTACGCTCTCAGTCACTAATTTTTTAAATAAAGGTGCTGTCTTATCTGCTGCTTCCTGTACCTCCTTGTGTGTCAGCGGTGTCGGTGAAAGACCGGCTGCAAGATTGCAGATGCAGGAAATGCCACAGATCTTCATTCCCATATGATTTGCTGCAATTGCTTCTACGGTTGTGGACATACCAACTGAGTCCGCGCCAAGCATTCCCGCCATACGCACTTCCGCCGGTGACTCATAGGACGGACCTGTAAACTGAATGTACACGCCCTCCTGCAAAGGCACGTTATTTTCTTTTGCTGTATCACGAATTATCTGTGCCAGATCTTTATCATAAATCTCTGTCATATCCGGGAACCGCGTTCCAAGCTGTTCAATATTCGGTCCCATCAGAGGATTCGGCGCAAACACAGAAATCTGATCCGTGATAAGCATCAGATCACCTGCTTTAAACTTTGGATTTACGCCGCCGGCTGCATTGGTCAGAAACAGAATTTCCGCTCCCATCATCTTCATCAGTCTGGTCGGAAGAACCACGTCCGAAATCGGATATCCTTCATAATAATGCACGCGACCTTTCATACAGACTACCGGAACTTCTCCGACATAACCGAAAATAAATTTGCCTGCATGTCCCGGAACCGTAGATACCGGAAATCCTTTGATATCCGCATAAGAAATCTCACACTCTACGCGAATGTCATTGGCATAATCGCCCAGCCCGGATCCCAGTACAATTGCCACCTTCGGTACAAAATCCGTCTTCTCTCTCACACTCTTTAAACAATCCTGTAATTTGGCATATACCTCGTTCATCCTGTTACCTCCCGTTTTTCATAGTTTATAGTTCCTGCTGATTATCATAAGCTTTGACATAAACAAAATTTTCATTTTTTCTTGTCATTTCATACGCCGGATTTAAGATTGCTTCCAGCAGATGACTGCCCTCGCACTCCGTTGCCTTCAGCTCCACGCCGAGTTTTTCGGAAATTTCAGATACTGTCATGTCATCCAGAAATACCTGCTCACCACTGCGAAGCATATTGCACGGAATAAGAACTGCCTCGCCGAGCGGGCTGTCCGTTTGCTTATAGCTTACCGCGCTCTCTTTCCATTCTGTCAGCTGCGCCAATAAATCCTGACCGGTAATCAGACCCGATACCGTAATGGTCTCTCCGAAGAAATCATTTCGTATCGCCACCACCTGCACTTGTATATTCGGAAAACGCGCTGTGATGGTATCCGCAAATCCTTTGAGGGTCGGATATGCAAGTCTTCCGGTCGCGATTGTTACACATCTGCTGATTTTCTCCAGTTTACTGCAGGTAACCTCATCTTCCAGTACTTCCTGCCAGACCTGCGCAAACTCCGTCATTAAAAGCCGCATCATTCCGACACCGTTTTCCAGTTGGATATAGCCATCGTAGCTGTCCTCCTCCGGGAACGGCCGCTCTGCCAAAATATACCATTCGTCACTTGCATGGATGAAATGCAGACCGTATCTTTCATAGCATTCCTGCTGATAGCCTTCGATCATATCGATAATCTGCTCTGCCTCCTGCTTCGTAAAAAGCTCCAGCGGATACAAGCCGTCTCTATACTTGGTAATTCCCGCCGGAACCACCGACACACTCCGCATAAACGGAAGGTATTTCATCAGATCCTCTATCGAACGCTGAAGTTCTTCCCCGTCGTTAACGCCCTTGCAGCAGACAATCTGTCCGTTCATCTCGACATGCCCTTCATACAGCCTGTCCAGATATTTAAGTTTCTCACCCGCAAATCGGTTGTTGAGCATCTTGCAGCGGAGCTCGGGATTGGTTGTCTGCACCGAAATGTTAATCGGGGCTAACTGCATACGTATGATACGGTCAAAATCCTCATCCGTCATATTGGTCATCGTAATATAGTTGCCCTGTAAAAAGGACAGTCTCGAATCATCATCCTTAAAATACAGCGTTTCCCGCATCCCCGGAGGCATCTGATCGATAAAACAAAAAATACACTTGTTTGTGCAACTTTTATACTCGCTCATCAGACCATTTTCAAATTCCAGTCCAAGATCGTCATCAAACTCCTTATCAATCTCAAGCAGCCATTCCTCACCATCCGGCTTGCGAATCAACACTTCTATATATTCATCCTTGATCAAAAAACGATAATCAAAAACATCCTTTATCTTCTGCCCGTTTATCTCAAGAAGCATATCTCCCGGCTCAATTTCCATCTCCTCTGCGATGGAATCCGGAAGCACCTCTTTTATTCTATGTTCCAAACACTGCTTCATCTGCTTCACCTTGTCTTGTTTCATTTCTTCCTTTTGCTATCTCATATTTTACCAAGAATCCGAAGATCGGGCAACCTTAAGTTGACATATTCACCCGTGCATCATTCACCCGTGCAGGTAATGGTAAGATTTTAACAAAAACAACGCCCTTGGCCGCGCTCACTATCCTTATTGGGTCACAGAAACAATTTCAAGTACTCCTGACCCAAAATAAACCGGCGATTGATACCGCAATAATTGCATTGGGTCACAGAGATCAAAATTATTAATTTGTACCCACTCTTTTAACACTTTTATGGGTATTGGCGAGACAAACTACTCCCCCTGACCCAATCCCTAAAACCAGACAAATTTCGCATGACCTTTTGGGTATCCGAACAGAAAACAAGAATCCCTGACCCAAAATGAGCTACCGCAAAAAGAGCTACCCTAAAAAGAGCTGTCACAAAAAAGATGATATCATCTTGCGACAGCTCCTTCTGTATTTTTTTATCTATGTTTTTTTACAAAAACTAAATCAAATAATGATACACACCAGTCCGCCGTTTGTATCATTGACGATTTTCTGCATGGTATCCTGGAGTTTGAGCTGGCTTTCATCTCCGATCATGGAAACCTTGGCAGAAATTCCATCCTGCACCATCTGCTCCACTGTCTTTCCGAAAATATTCGTTTCCCAGATTCCGCCCTGGCTTTGCGAAGCAAAACCTCCTGCTCCTTCACCGCTTGACGCTCCTCCTTCCTGCATTCCGCTGTCGGTCTGCCCGCTGCGTCCGATGTAGGCAATCAGATCCTCCGCCTGCTCCTTTGTTCCTACAATCGGTGCAATCTCCGTCTCAATGTTTGCGCGAATCATGTGAATGGACGGACTCTGCGCACGGATTTTCACGCCATATTTGTTCCCATGATGGATCACTTCCGGCTTTTCCAGCGTAATCTCGCTACGCTCCGGCGTCACCACTCCGTATCCCTTTTGACGGACACTTGCCATGGCACCTTCCACCTTGGCATATTCCTTTCGCATTTTCGCACTCATAGCAAGATAATCCATCAGATCATACTCGCTTTCAATCGGCTGACCGAGCATCTTGGTTAGCATCTGATAATAACAGGCTTCGTCGATTTCAAGACCGATCTGCACACTTCCGTCCGCCAGATCCACTCCGTCAATCCGCAATTTTGTCACGTACTCATTATCCAAAGCAAACGGCTTTTCGTACACATCTTTCATCTTATTGTACTCTGCCATCTTTTCACGGATTCCCTCCGTAAGACTCTGCTTAAGCTCATGATCGCACGGAAGCATCTCTGCCCACTTCGGCATATAAAAAGAGATGCTGCTGATCGGGAATTCAAGAAGCACATTTTGCATAATCTTATGAATGTCTTCCTCTTTCAGTTGTGCGCAGTTAACCGGAAGCACGGTCACTCCATACGCTTCTCCCAGACTTTGCGCCAATTTCTGCGTTGCTTCCGCATATGGTCTTTCGCTGTTAAGCAAAGCCAGAAACGGTTTATTTAAATCGCGCAGCTGCTGCAGCGTCTTTTCCAGCGCCGGTTCATAGTTCGCCGCAGGAATATCCGAAAAGCTACCGTCGGTCATCACCACAATCCCGATGGTGGAGTGATCATGAATCACTTTATATGTACCAAGCTCCGCCGCCTCCGTGAACGGTATTTCATGTTCGTACCAAGGCGTTTGTACCATCCGCTCCGTATCTTCCTCCATATGGCCGGCTGCGCCCTCCACCATATATCCGACACAATCAATCAGGCGCACCCGCACCGGAATATCTTCTCCGAGTTTAATCTGCGCCGCCTCCGAAGGAATAAACTTCGGCTCCGTTGTCGTAATAGTTTTTCCTGCACCGCTTTGCGGAAGTTCATCCTGCGCCTGCTTTTTCTCATATTCCTTTTCCATATTCGGGAGCACGCACACATCCATAAAACGCTTTATAAATGTCGATTTTCCCGTCCTTACCGGACCGACGACTCCAATATATATATCACCGCCGGTGCGCGCCTGAATATCCTTGTACAAATCAAATTCCTTCTGGTCGTTTCTATTGTCCATAAAAATACCCCGCCTTCGTTTGTTACATTGTATGGAGGCGGAGTATCAAATATTCCTATGAAATTGTAAAAATCTTCCTGTCAGGAAATCAGATTTGCTCTTTTTAACTGCCTGCGAAACAGCGGACCGATCAATCCGGCTCCTGCAATCTTTAAAAGGTCGAATACGACAAACGGTGCCACGCCCGTCATAACTGCCTGCCCAGGTGTCAGATGCATCATGAGCATAAGCCAGATGGTTCCGAGCAGGTAACAGAGAAAAAGTCCTGTCAGCATTCCTAACATCTGCCAGCATCTTTTTGCCGATCGTTCTATAAAAAAACCACTGCACATCGTAAGCAAAAGGTAACCGAAAATATATCCTCCGGTCGGGCCAAAAAGCATCCCCGGTCCGCCCGAATATCCGGAAAACACCGGAAGTCCAATCAGCCCGATGCAAATATAAATCAGACACCCTGCTGTCGCTTTCCACATCCCAAGCACATACGCCATCAGGTACAATACCACCGGCAAAAGTGAAACCGGTACCACTGTGACCGGAATCGTGAAAGGCCCGATTACACAAAGCACCGCTGCCATCACAGATACCGGCACCATTTCAGTTATCGTTATGCGTTTTCCTTTCACGTTATCTTGTCTCCATCAGTTTTTTCATACCTTCATTCAGGCCGCGCACCGTCAGTTTATACATCGGCAAAAGCTTTTTGATTGCTGTTTCCGCTTCACGCCAAGGTGCATTTCCCGGCGCCATCTTCGGATTCATCCAAATAATTTTTTTATAATGCTTTTTCAACAGCTGCAGCCATTCGTAGCCGGAAAGACCCCCATTCGGTCCGCGGTAATTTCCGGTCAGAGAATACAGTTCCTCCGGCGCCATCGCCGCATCGCCGACCACGATTACCTTGTAATCACTGCCGAGATTCCGGAACATCCAATCGGTGTCAATCCAGTCGCCGTTCTCACACTCGGGTGTTTTATAAAGCTTTGAATAAATACAATTATGAAAATAATAACATTTTACATCCTTAAAATGATTTGACTTTGAAACGGTCTGAAACAACTCATTTACAAGTCGCGAATACGGAATCATCGTTCCGCCCGAATCCATCAGCAAAAGAAGCTTGACTGCATTTTTGCGCGGACGCTGCATCTCTATCTGCAAATAACCACCATTCTGACAGGTCTTATCAATCGTTCCGTCGATATCCAGCTCTGTCTTTGGGATTTCCAATCTCGTCGAAAACTGTCGAAGCTTTCTCAGAGCCATCTGGAACTGTCTGTTTTCAAGCACTCTGTCATCACGGAAATCCTTGAACTTACGTGCCCCAACTACTTCAAACGCTGACTGGTAACCGCTCGCACCACCGACACGCACACCACCGACATAATTTCCGGAGTTACCAAACGCCGTTGTTCCTGTCGTACCGATCCAGAAACTTCCGCCGTTATGCTCCTCGGTCTGGTCCTTTAACCGCTGCTTAAACTTGGTTTCCACATCCTCTTTATCAATCGGCGCATCCTCGCTGTTTTGCTTTGCACGGATTTCCCGATCCTCTTTGGTAATCAGGTCGGTCAGTTCCTGCTTATCGAGCCAGCGGAGCATCTGAAAGGTCACTTCCTCGTCTGCCTCTGCGCCCTTGAAAACCTCCAAAAATGCCGTGTCAAATTTATCAAAATCCGTTTCGCTCTTAACAAGAATCATGCGCGCCACATAATAAAACTGCGTCAGGGAACTTCCGCAAAGCCCCTGATCGAGCGCATCAATCAGCGTCAACCATTCCGTCAGACCTATATGCAATTCTTTTGCTCTCAGTTCATAAAAGAATTTTAAAAACATGTTGTCCCTCTTATACGTAATGCTTTACGGTCTCTAAATCTTC
Organism: Lachnospiraceae bacterium; assembly: GCA_017623815.1. Lineage (GTDB taxonomy): Bacteria > Bacillota > Clostridia > Lachnospirales > Lachnospiraceae > SVFI01. Next base: position 405 of record JAGAOK010000024.1, on the reverse strand, counting down.
GTCTTTTTTTACTACAACACCGACAAACGGTAACTCCTCACGAATCTTATCCGCCGGAATTCCCGCAATCTGAAGTGCATTAATCCAGTCAATCAGCTCTGATGTGCTCGGTTTTTTACGCACATCTCTCATATCACGGATCCAGTAGAACGTATCCATGGCATTCTTAAGTAAATTAGCTTCCACCTCCGGGAAATGTGTTCTCACGATTTCCTCCATCAGTTCCTGATTCGGGAACTCAATGTAGTGGAAAATACAGCGGCGCAGGAACGCATCCGGAAGTTCTTTCTCCGCATTGGACGTAATAATTACAATCGGACGCTGCTTTGCCTTAACCGTACGTTTGGTTTCATGAATATAAAACTCCATCTGGTCCAGTTCCCACAAAAGGTCATTCGGGAACTC
>JAGAOK010000023.1 GCA_017623815.1 Lachnospiraceae bacterium | reverse complement strand
ATGCGTCCGGCTTCCTGGCGGGCACCGATCTGTTTCATTTCGATGCGGACACGGAATGCTTCGGCAAGCACTTTGATCAGCTGGCGGAAGTCCACACGTTCATCGGCGATATAATAAAAGATCGCCTTATTGCCGTCGCCCTGATATTCCACATCTCCGATTTTCATATTCAATCCCAGGTCTGCTGCGATCTGGCGCGAACGGATCATCGTGGCGTGTTCTTTTGCCTTTGCCTCTTCATATTTCTCGATGTCGGTCGGTTTGGCTTTGCGATACACTTTTTTCGGTTCATAGCCTTCGCCGGTACGGACATTGTTCTTTTTCATCTGGAGAAGAACCAGCTTGCCAGTCAGGGTCACGGTGCCGATATCGTGTCCGGGGCTGGCTTCCACTGCCACTAAATCACCTTTCTCCAACGGTATCTTGGAGCTGTTGAGATAATATCCCTTACGGGTGTTTTTAAACTGGATTTCCACATAGTCGGTTGCGTTTGCCGCATCGGGCACGTCGCAAAGCCAGTCGTAGGTGTTCAGTTTATTATTTTGTATCTTGCTGCATCCCTTTTTATTCATGCAGCAACTGCCTGTATTTAATTTAAAATCCATTTGTCCGGTATATAATGATTAATACGTACAAGTACGCAAAAATAATCAAAATATTTGGTTCGCAGCAAATCCGGGATGAATTATGTTAGGGTTCGAAATCCACCAGGATCATGACCGGGAAATGGTCGGAAGGAGTTCGGGCTGTATATTTTTGCAAAGCGACCTCTTTGGGGAAGTTCGCATTTTGTTCCTTTAGCTCGCTATCCGTTTTTTCTGCCCGGTAAGTGTCTGTCAGGATTCCGTACTTTTTTACATTGAATTCTTTTGTCAGGAACAGATGGTCGATGCGGCTGTCTGTTTTTCGGTCTGTGTAAAACGCATTGAATGTCCCGTTGGGAGCATATCTGAATTCGGCTATTTGATATGAATCGCGCATGAGGCCGGAGTTATCCAGAAGTAGATACGATTCGTTGTTTTGATCTACATTGAAATCTCCGGTCAGGATAGCCGGTAATTTTTCCGGAAACTCTTTGACTTTTTTCAGGATCAGTTTTGCGCTTTCCGCACGGGCCTGCACGCCGATATGATCCATGTGCAGATTGAAAAACAGGAATGTGAATCCGGTTTTTTTGTCTTTGAATTTACCCCATGTACAGATGCGCGGAAGTGCGGCATCCCATCCTTTGTTGGGATGATCGGTTTCTGTCGATAACCAGAAATCACCGTGGTCGAGGACTTCCAATTTGTCTGTACGGTAGAAAATGGCGGAATATTCGCCGGCCTGTTTCCCATCATCTCTTCCGACGCCGATATAATCATATTGAGGCATGGCGTTTTTCAAATCCTCTAACTGCTGATATTTCCCTTCCTGTGTTCCGAAAATATCAAATCCATGAAATTGGATTAACTGGGCGATATAGGGATATCGCTGCCCCCATCCGTTTCCGGCAATGGAATCTCCCCGGTTTGCATTTCTTAAATTGTAGGTGGCTACAACCATGTTTTCGGCCTGCATTGTCGCCAGATAGCCGAGAAGCAATAAAATTGAATAAAAGATCTTTTTCATGATGATACAATTAAAATTAGATACAAATGTAGGAATTAATCAGAGTAATTGTATCAAAATTCGGCATCTTGTGCGTAAAAGAGTTTGATTAATTGTGTAGTGGGAGGGAAGGAATGAATAAATCTGTAATAAATAATCGGTTTATACTTATGGAATAATTATTTATTACAGATTTATAGTTAAAGATCACTACTCGGCAGCCGGAGCTTCTTCTGCCGCCGGCTCTTCTGTCGCCGGTTCTTCCGGGGTGAATTCTGTCATGCCGGCACCGATGAGGATGTTATACCAGGAAATCAATTTCTTGATATCGCTCGGATATACGCGCTCACGGTCGAAATTGGGAAGAACTTCTGCGAAATAAGCACGCAGTTCATCCGGTTTGGCAGATGTGGAAACAGATGCTTTCTGCCCGTTTTCTTTATTTTTGACGCTGGTCAGAACTTCGTGCAAGGGAACTTCTGCTTCATCTGTATAGATAGCGATGTCTCCCAGAGAAATTACTTTATCTTTTGCGTATGCAGGAACTCTTTTCTTGTCTGCTAACGACTCAACAATCAGCATATTTTTCCCGTGGGAAACCAATTTAAACAATCCCGGTTTGCCCGAGAT
>JAGAOK010000022.1 GCA_017623815.1 Lachnospiraceae bacterium | reverse complement strand
TTTCTTAGCTGCAGCTTCTGCATTTACAGTCATAACCCCACTCATGGAGACCATGGTTGTGAAAGCAATTGCAACAGCTAATGCTCTGGTTACAATTTTTTTCATTATAATTCCTCCCGTTATAAATGTTTAGGTATTTAGGTATTTAGTTATCCTATCGGAGTAATCATAGCACAATTCGTTTCGTTTTACAAGCATAATTTCTACTTTGTTAGAATCTTCCTATTCGCTATCGTAATTGCCATAATATGCTCCGTAATGCCCACTATAATATTTGCCATAATAGGATTTTCCGGCAGTTTCTACCTTATTAAGAACAACACCAAGTATGCGACACCCACTCTTTTGCAGCTGTTCCTTCACTTTTTCGACAATCCGATAACTGATATTGTCTGCCTCCACCACAAGAATCGCTCCATCGCAGTGTTTCGCCACCACGGCCGCATCAATCACACTGGCCAGCGGCGGACAATCAAAAATGATATAATCGTATTCTTTCTTTTTTTCTTCTATCAAGTCTCTCAGCCGGCTTTTACCGAGAAGTTCTGCCGGATTCGGTACTGACGCTCCGGTAAAGATACAATCAAAGTGCTTTATATTTGTCTCATAGACCACCTCTTCCAACGGTTCTTTTCCCGCCAGATAATGTGTCAATCCGACAATTTCCGCATCAACATCATAGCGTGCCATCGTAACAGACTTTCGGATATCCGCATCAATAAACAATACCCGCTTCCCATCTTCTGCCAACGCACGTGCTGTTTCAAAAGAAACTTTGCTTTTTCCTTCATTTGGAACACTGGAGGTAAATACAATTGACTTTATCTCTTCTCCGCAGAAAGAAATATTTGTACGTAGCGCCTTGTACGCCTCTTTTGTTTTATTATCTAATTTTCCGAGTTTTGTAAAATTTATATGCTTCATATTTTCCCCATGTCGTTTCTTGCTGTTTTAAGCTTCTCCTATATTAACATATAAAAACTGTAATTTCAATATAGAAATATATTTTGTGTAATTTTCTTTTTTTGGCATATTTTATAAATATAATAGGAAGATAAGGGGAATGTAACTTTCATCAGCTTTTACCCACAAGGAGATTTTGAATGACAATAGGTGAACGAATTGTTTTTCTGCGCGAAGAAAGAGGGATCAGCCAAAAGGATCTCGCACAATCCCTGCACATTACTGCAGCTACCCTATCACGATACGAAAACGACATATATCAGCCAAAATTGGAATTTTTATGTGAAATGTGCAGAATCTTAAATACTTCTTCTGATTATATGCTTGGATTTACAGATAATTTTGAAGCGCAACCGACCAAATATGACATATCGCCATCTCTTACAGCAGATGAAAAAAAACTTCTCAAGTTGTATAGATCTCTTTCCGGCGCAAACAAAAACAGAATCAACGAAAGAATACTTACATTATTAGAAATGCAATGATTACAGTTAAAAAGGTCACCCCTTCATCCGGGATGACCTCTTTTTTTGTCTTAATGATGGAACAGACGAATGCCCGTAAAGCACATCGCCATATTGTATTTATTACATGTGTCGATGACATTGTCATCACGCACGGAACCGCCCGGCTGTGCAATGTATTTTACACCGCTCTTATGTGCTCTTTCGATGTTGTCACCGAATGGGAAGAACGCATCGGAACCAAGTGCTACATCTGTCATTTGATCAAGCCAAGCTCTCTTTTCTTCTCTTGTAAATACGGCAGGTTTTTCTTTGAAGAATTTCTGCCATTCGCCCTCTGCAAGTACATCCATGTAATCTTCACCGATGTAAAGATCGATGGTATTATCACGGTCTGCTCTGCGGATATTGTCTACAAACGGAAGGTTCATAACCTGTGGCGACTGGCGAAGGAACCAGTTATCCGCCTTAGAACCTGCAAGTCTGGTACAGTGGATACGGGACTGCTGCCCTGCACCGATACCGATTGCCTGTCCGCCCTTTGCAAAACATACGGAGTTTGACTGTGTATATTTAAGAGTGATCAGAGCAATCGCAAGGTCAATCTTAGCTGACTGTGGAATCTCTTTATTTTCTGTCACAAGGTTTGCAAGGAGCTCGTCGTCAATTTTAAGTTCATTTCTTCCCTGCTCAAAGTTGATACCGTAAACCTGTTTTGTTTCAATCTCGGCCGGAACGTAATTTTCATCAATCTGAATTACGTTATAGTTTCCGTTCTTTTTCTCTTTTAAAATAGCAAGAGCTTCGTCTGTATAGCCCGGAGCAATCACACCGTCAGAAACCTCTCTTTTGATGATTCTTGCAGTATCTGCATCGCAGACATCAGAAAGAGAAATGAAATCTCCGAAAGAAGACATACGGTCCGCACCTCTGGCTCTTGCATATGCACACGCAAGCGGAGACAGCTCTCCAAGGTCGTCCACCCAGTAAATCTTCGCCTCTGTTTCAGAAAGCGGAAGTCCTACCGCTGCACCTGCAGGAGATACATGTTTAAAAGAGGTTGCTGCCGGAAGTCCGGTCGCTTTTTTCAGTTCTTTTACGAGCTGCCATCCGTTAAATGCATCTAAGAAGTTAATGTAACCCGGTTTGCCGTTTAACACGGTGATCGGGAGATCTTTGCCATCTTCCATATAGATTCTGGAAGGCTTCTGATTTGGATTACAGCCATATTTCAGTTCTAATTCGTTCATTTTTTCCTCCGTATCCGGGGTCTGACCCGTGGTTTTATTTGTTTTTGTTTACAATCTTTGTCTCATAGTTTCCTGTTTCGATATCGATGTAACGAACAAAAAGAGAAACTTTGTTTTCCTCATTTAAGCTGTTCCAAAGGAGATCGGTAAATGCATTCATATCATCCGGAATGGAAATAAGTTCCGGTTCTCCCTCAAAACTCGGAAGCGGATTACCATCACCCATATAAGTATGGATGAAACGTCCTTCTCCTGCTACCGGATTTTCATAAGCAAATGTATATCTGTTACATGCAGACGGATCACCGTTATTACTCTTTAAAATAGACATCGCATAGTTGTATGTACCGTTTTCGATATGCATGATACCTGAAATGCGCGGTGTGTAGTTCGGGCCGTCCGGCTCAAACTCTCTGGTGCGCAGCGCCTGTTCAAATGTCTGCTGCTTGTCCATCAGTTCATAAATGGTATCGGTCTGATCGCCGTTAGTCACGATGGTCTTATTGCCAAGTACACGAACCGGTGCGTAGATAATAAGACTCGGATCGCTGAGCTTACTCGGATCAAATGCCTGTGTACGGATTCCCTCTCCGTCCTCAACGAATACGCGGTTACGGCTGTTCTCGCTTCTGCCCATGATAAAATAAGCAGTTACCGCATATTTTCCGTTTGCGCTCTTTCCGATGATGATTCCTCGTCCCGGATACGCATTGCTGCGAAGTTCATTTTCAATTACTTTCATCTGCATGTTTTTTTCCTCCTGCTTTATGTTCTAAAAACATTCTTTAATTAATATAGCATAATTTTCGCATCTCGTATATGAACTTATTGCGCAAAAAGCAGAAAAAAACTATAATCGTTTTAGGGATTTTCAACAAAACATTATAAATATGAAAGGATGCTTACCTATGACAAAGAAAGAATTAGCAATTGCATTACACGACAAAAAGTACAACTGTGCACAGGCCGTTGCCTGCGCGTTTGCCGAGGAAGTTGACATGGATCCGAAAGCTATCTTCTGTATGATGGAAGGTTTCGGCCTTGGTATGGGCGGTACCTGCGGAACGTGTGGTGCCATCTCCGGCGCAGTCGCTCTTGCAGGGCTGAAAAACAGTGATGGTAATCTTGACGATCCAAAAACAAAGGCTGCCACTTATCAGCTTTCCAAGGAAATCGTCGCAAAATTCGAAGCCAAAAACGGCGCGACTCTCTGCAAGGATTTAAAAGGCATTGAAACAGGTACGCCTCTGCGCTCCTGTCCGGACTGCATTATGGATGCGGTAGAAATTGCAGCGGAAGTGCTTGGATTGTAAATTCTGCTCTCAATAATGCTTGCGGAGGTTTTCCATGGGAACTTTTCTTTATGCGTGGCTTGTTCCGCATTTTCCGTTAATTTTATATTATATTTTTACTCTGCTGTACGGCGGATCTTTCGGAACCGATTCCGCACACCTATCCGGCGCAGCGCGCGGATTTTTGACTTTGCTTGCCATTTTGCTGATCGGTTATCATTTTTATTCCACGATACGACTGCACATCTGGCCTTTGCATCACAAAAACGAAAGCGGGAGCTTTCGCGTCGGCGTGCAGTACGGAGGGCTTTTCCTGATCCGGATCGGTATATGGGGCTTCTGGATTCAGCTGGCGCATTATCTATTCTTTTTTGCTTACGCGCCCCATCCTGACAAATGGCTTCTTACGTTTGATATCATTTATACGGTAATTTTTCTATTTCTCTTTCTGCTAAACGGCTGTCTGCGTATCATCATCTTCTGCCACCGGCTCGGCATTGTAAAGCGAGTGCTGATTTGTCTGAATATATGGATTCCGGTATTGAATTTGTTTCTGATTCACTATCTGGCGCGCGCAGCTAAAGATGAGTACGCAATCTATGTGGCAAGGAATCAAAGCGCACAGATTCGTCAGGCTTCTCTCGAATGTCAGACGAAATATCCGCTGATTATGGTACATGGTATTGGTTTTCGTGATCTGGCCTATTTTAATTACTGGGGACGCGCGCCGCGCTATCTAAAGCAAAGCGGTGCCACCGTTTATTACGGTCACCAGAAAGCCTGGGGCACCATCGAAGAAAACGCAGCCGCAATTGCGCAAACCATCGACCGGGCACTGACGGAAACCGGCGCTGCCAAGGTCAATCTCATCGCGCATTCCAAGGGCGGTCTTGACTGTCGTTATGTAATCACGCACCTCGGCTATGCTGACAAGGTTGCCTCTCTGACTACAATGTCAACGCCGCACCGCGGTTCGGAGCTTGTGGACTTTTTAAACCGGCTCCCGAAGCCCGTATTTTTGAAACTCACGCAGATTCTGGATCATTCTTTTGCCGTGTTTGGCGACGACTGCCCGGATTCT
>JAGAOK010000021.1 GCA_017623815.1 Lachnospiraceae bacterium | reverse complement strand
ACCTATGCGCCGACGATTACGACCATTTTAGGGCGTCGTTATGTGATCAAGGAAGCAAAGAATTTATATGTAACAGAGCTTGGAGAAGCGGTAAACAAGATTATGATTGATGCATTTCCGAGTATTGTAAACGTGAATTTCACAGCCAATCTGGAATCTCTTCTTGACTCGGTAGAAGAAGGGGAGATCAATTGGAAGATTGTAATCGAAAACTTTTACCCGGATCTGCAGGAGGCTGTGGAACGTGCAGAGAAAGAACTGGAATCTGTGGAAATTGCAGACGAAGTGTCAGAGGTAGAGTGTGAGCTGTGTGGAAGACAGATGGTGATTAAGTATGGTCCGCACGGAAAATTCTTAGCCTGCCCGGGATTTCCGGAGTGTCGTAACACAAAGCCGTATCTGGAAAAGATCGGTGTTGCCTGTCCGAAGTGCGGAAAAGACGTGGTGATTCGCAAGACGAAAAAGGGAAGACGTTTTTATAGCTGTGAGAGCGGCTCTGAGTGCGATTTTATGACCTGGCAGAAGCCAAGCGGTAAATTATGCCCGGTGTGTGGTCAGGCGCTGGTAGAAAAGGGAAATAAGCTCGTCTGCGCAAATGAAGCATGTTCTCATGTAGAACCAAAAGTAAAAGAAGAAAAATAGTTAGATTATTCATTTAATTGTATGAATATATTGAAAAATTTGTCGTATTGTGGTACGATGAGCTTGTAACACTTTGTTTTTTCAAAAGATGGGGAGAACATCCGTAATGAGTAGTGTACAGTTATTGGACAAGACCAGAAAAATCGGTAAATTACTTCATAATAATAATTCGAGCAAGGTTGTGTTTAACGATATTTGCAATGTGTTAAAAGAAATATTGCAATCCAACGTCCTTGTGATTAGCAAAAAGGGCAAGGTGCTCGGAGTAGGAAACCGAGATTCCATTGCCGTGCTTGGGGAATTGCTCGAAAGTAAGGTCGCGGCATTTGTGGACAATGAATTAAATGAGCGGTTTTTAAATGTCCTTTCCACCAAAGAAAATGTGAATCTGCAGACGCTTGGATTTGAGAATCCGGGAGTGAACGCATATAAGGGGCTTATTTCTCCGATTGATATCGCGGGAGAGAGGCTCGGAACGCTCTTTATTTACAAGCAGGATGAGGAGTACGAGATTGACGACATTATTTTATGCGAGTACGGAACGACGGTAGTCGGTCTTGAGATGCTTCGTTCGGTGAATGAGGAGAGTGCAGAGGAAGTGCGTAAGCGTGCGGTTGTAAAATCTGCCATCAGTACCCTTTCCCAGTCGGAGATGGAAGCGATTGTACATATTTTCGATGAACTGGGTGGCGTGGAAGGGATTTTGGTAGCGAGCAAGATTGCAGACCGTATCGGTATTACGAGATCGGTCATTGTCAATGCGATTCGCAAATTCGAAAGTGCCGGAGTCATTGAGTCCAGATCATCCGGAATGAAAGGGACGTACATCAAGGTGTTGAATGAAGTTCTCTATGAAGAAATCAATCAGATACGCCGATAAGCAAAAAACAGAACTAAATTAAGGGGAGATGGATATTCCCTTCAACAGGAAATGGATTTACATTTTGTGTGAATCCATTTTTGTGGTTTACATAAACTACATTTTGTAGCAAGGTGGGAATAATACACAATATCGTGCTTTTTTACCAAGAAGACCTTGTGTTTTTCTATAAATAATCTATAATAGAATAGAGTGGGCAGGCTATGCCCTAAAGGAGTGGTGGTATGATTAATTCAAATGTATTTGACTATGTAAATGTGCTGGATAAGGCATCGGACGCAGCGTGGATGAGAAATGAGGCGATTTCTCACAATATTGCCAATGTCAGTACACCGAATTATAAAAGACAGGATGTGGCTTTTGAGGAGACGCTCCGCCGCGCCATGAGCAATGCGAAGTACATCGAGACGGATCATAAGGTGGCAGGTCTGAATCTTCGTACATTAAATCCGACAACCTATACGGATTATTCCGGTTTTTCGTACCGCAAGGATGGTAATAACGTGGATATGGATACAGAAAATGCATATCTTGCCAGCAACCAGATTAAGTATAATGCGCTGATTGACAGTACCAATCAGGAGTTCCGCAGACTTGCGATGGTAATGAAATAACAGATAGTACACGGGAGGGATACATATGTTTGAATCTTTTGATATAAATGCATCGGGTCTTACAGCGCAGCGTTACAGACTGGATGTGATTTCTGAAAATATTGCAAATGTAGATACAACCAGAACACAGGATGGGACGCCGTACCGACGCAAATCCGTGATTTTTGCAGAAAAAGGTAACGGTCATAGTTTTGCCAGTGCACTTGACAAGGCAAAAGGGACGTATCAGGCCGGCGGCGTGAAGGTGGTTTCCACGTTTGAGGACACTTCGACGGATCTTAAGATGGTATACGATCCGGCGCATCCGGATGCAGATGAGAACGGTTATGTTTCGTATCCGAATGTGGATGTTGTGACAGAGATGACGAATTTGATTGATGCCACACGTGCTTACGAGGCAAATGCTACGGCATTTACGGCAAGTAAGAATATGGCAGTAAAGGGCCTTGAGATGGCACAGGGTTAATAAGATAACAAGTGGGGTGTGTTTAGATGGATATCAATTCTTTATATAATGTAAGCAGCGGTGTGATTGAGAATGCAATCACCCGAAATACTTATGATGCCGCAGCGGCAGATGCAGCGGAGGGCAATGTATTTGCATCGTTTTTTGATTCGGCGATTCAGAGTCTGAATCAGGTGAATGCCTATATTTCAGATGCGGAAGATGAAGAGATTAAGCTTGCGCTTGGGGAGACGGAAAATACACATGATCTGACGATTGCGCTGCAGAAGGCTTCCACGGCGTTGCAGTATACGGTTGCGGTCCGGGATAAGTTTCTGGAGTCTTACCGGACCATCATGAATATGCAGATTTAGTAGAAAAGAAAGCAGGAGAAGGAAATGACAGACAGGCTGAAAGGAATCCTGAATAAAATAGTGGAATGGTGGAACAAATTTACGCCGAAGCAAAAGACGATCATTGTATGTTCGTTTGCAGGTGTGATTCTTATCATTGGTGTATTTAGTTATTTTTTATCGCGCCCGGAGTATACAGTTGTCAAGGTATGCGAGTCTACGGCGGTTGCAGCAGAAGTAAAAGATCTTCTTGACAGCAATGAAATTACCAATTATACCTCGGATGACGCATTGACCGTTTATGTACTTAAAGATCAGCTTTCACAGGCAAGGCTCGTGCTTGGTGCCAACGATATTTCTTCGGAAGGGTTTGGCATTGAGGATGTGACAAACGGCGGTTTTTCTACGACAGAATCGGATAAACAGAAACGATATATTGTTTATAAAGAAGTACAGATGGAGGCGGATCTTGAAGTAAATGATTATGTCAAGAAAGCGCATGTGACATTGAAAGTTCCGGAAGATGACGGAACGCTCATCAGCCAGAATCTGGAGTCATCGGCTTCGGTTGTGCTCGAACTTTCCGGAGATATGCCTCCGGAGGTGGCGTCTTCTCTGGCGCATTACATAGCAACAGCGCTTGGTAATTCAAGTACGGAGAATGTGACCATTATTGATAAACTCGGTAATCTTTTGTTCTCAGGGGAGACGATGGCTGCGGGAGTCGGAAATATGAGTACGCAGCTGGCGGCGAAACAGGAAGCGGAAAAACTGGTAAAGCAGGAAGTAAAAACAGTGCTCCTTGGCACGAACCTTTATGATGTGGTTGAAGTAGCAAGCAATCTTTCGCTTGACTTTTCTTCCTACAAAAAAACCATTCATGACTATTCGGTAGATGAAGGTCGTTCGGAAGGCTTTCTGGCCTCAGAGAATTTATACAATTCAGAGAACGAGAGCGGTATTGGCGGAGAGCCGGGAACCGGAAGCAATGACGAAGACGGAACGACTTATGTGCTTCAGGATGGTGACGGAAGTACTTCAACCGTTACGGAAGAAGAGCGGAAGTATCTTCTTGATGAGATGATTACAGAGCAGACGATTCCGGCAGGACTTGTGAAATACGATGAGTCTTCTGTGTCTGTCACGGCAAAAAAACTTCACATGTACAACGAGGAAGAGGTCAAAGAACAGGGGCTTCTTGCAGACATGACGTGGGAAGAGTTTAAACTGGCAAATGGGGAACAGGTTAAGCTGGATGTGGATGAGGATATGTATGGTATTGTCCAGACGGCGACGGGGATTGCGGCAGAAAATATTTCCATCGTTGCTTATGAAGTTCCGGTATTTATGGATAAAGAAGGCGCAAATGTGCAGGCAACGGATGTGGTACAGATCATCCTGATCCTTGCGATTCTTGCGGTACTTGCTTTTGTGGTGATTCGCAGTATGCGTTCGCAGAAAGAAGAGGATACCGAGGAAGAACTTGCGGTGGAAAATCTGTTACAGTCTACACCGGATGTAGAACTTGAGAATATTGATTTGGACAGTAAGTCAGATGCACGTAAGATGATAGAAAAATGTGTTGATGAGAATCCGGAAGCGGTGGCAAATCTGCTCCGCAACTGGTTGACGGAAGATTGGGGGTAAAAAAGGATGGCCCGTTATACAGATGCAAGTTGTTCGGGAATACAAAAAGCGGCAATTCTTTTGATTGCGCTCGGACCGGAGAAATCCTCGCAGATTTTTAAGCACTTAAAGGAAGAAGAAATCGAAGAACTGACGCTGGAAATTGCGAATACCAAGAGTATTACGACACAGGTAAAAGATGATGTAATTAATGAATTTTATGAGATATGTTTAGCGCAGCAGTATATCGCAGAGGGTGGTATCGGCTACGCGAAGGAGCTTTTGGAAGGGGCACTCGGACCGGAGAAGGCGCTGGAAGTCATCGGAAGACTGACTGCATCTTTGCAGGTAAAACCATTCGAGTTTGTCCGCAAGGCAGATGCTTCGCAGCTGCTTAACTTTATTCAGGATGAACATCCGCAGACCATTGCACTTATTTTGTCTTACCTTTCTCCGGTACAGGCAGCGCAGATTATAGCAGCGCTTGCGCCGGATCGTCAGGCAGATGTTGCAAAGCGTGTGGCAATGATGGACCGTACCAGTCCGGATGTGATTAAGGAAGTGGAGCGTGTGCTTGAGACAAAGTTATCTTCCCTTGTAAATCAGGAATACAATGTCATCGGTGGCGTGGACGCTGTGGTGGAAATCCTCAATACGGTGGATCGAGGAACGGAAAAACATATTATGGAAACGCTCGAAATCGAAGATCCGGAGCTTGCAGACGAGATTCGAAAGAAAATGTTTGTATTCGAGGATATTCTGTTGCTTGATGACCGTGCAATCCAGCGTGTGCTTCGTGATGTGGAAAATTCCGACCTTGCTATTGCGCTTAAGGGTGCAAATGAACAGGTACAGAATGCAATCTTTAACAATCTTTCAAAACGTCTTGCAGCTATGATACGCGAGGATATGGAATTTATGGGACCTGTCCGTATGAAGGATGTTGAGGAAGCACAGCAGAAGATTGTAAATATTATACGTAAGTTAGAAGATTCCGCAGAAATTGTAATCTCCAGAGGTGGAGGTGACGAGATCGTTGTATAAGCAGAATTTATTAAAGTCCGGTTGGATTGTGCTGGATCCGGAGCAGGTGCGTGTCATTGATTCGAATAAGGCGATGGAAGAAAAAATGATCAGCGCAAAGCAGGATGCTTCAAAGTTATATGACCTGCCGGCGTTTGATGAAGAGAGTGTTCCGGCTGATGCAATGGACCAGCTGTTTTCAGAAGAATTCTCAGAAGGAATAGAGGCAGAGGCCTTACCGGCAGAGCAGATGGAAGCGGCGGGTGAGCAGTTGCAGATGGCGCAGATGCAGGCGGATGAGATTTTGGCTGCGGCGCAGGCACAAGCGGAGGAAATTCGCTCTCAGGCGCAGTTGATGGCAGAACAGGATGCGCGCGCGGCATATGAAGAGGCAAAACGCCGCGGAGAACAGGATGGCTATAGAGAGGGGATTGGCAAAGCAAATGCCGAAGCGGAAGCACTGCGCAGGGAATATGAACAAAAAGAGCAGCAGCTTAGCGAGCGGTACAATCAGAAAATGGAAGAAATGGAGCCGTATCTGATACAGCAGCTTACGGGGATTTATGAGCATGTGTTCGGGGTGGAACTTTCCGGACATCGCAATATACTGCAGCATTTACTTGCAGCTACGCTTCGCAGTGTAGAGATCAGTGATCATTATCTGATTCATGTTTCTGAGCAGGATTATCCGTATGTCAGCATGCAGAAGGCGCAGATTGTGGAAGAGGGGTGCGTGAAAAATGCAAGTTTGGAAATTGCGGAGGATAGGACACTTGGGAAAAATGAGTGTCTGATTGAAACGGAGAACGGCATTTTTGATTGTAGTCTTTCAACGCAGCTTACCGAGTTAAAACGGAAACTGCAGTTGCTTTCTTATACGGGTGTAAAGGAGTAAACATTTTTGAGTGATTTACAAACACGGTTAAGTAAATACGAACAATTAAAAGATGAGGTGTATTTTAAGCGGCTTGGCAGAATTGTCAATGTGGTCGGACTTACCATAGAGTCTGCGGGTCCTGATGCAAGGCTCGGAGATCTGTGCCGCGTATATAAGCAGGGCCGGAGCGGCGATTATATTACGGCAGAAGTGGTTGGATTTAAAGGCGGGCGTACGATCCTGATGCCTTACGAGGTGACAGATGGAATCGGAGGAGGCTGTATAGTTGAAAATGAAGGATATCCACTGACGGTAAAAGTGGGACCTCAGTTATTGGGAAAGACGCTCGACGGACTCGGGCGTTTTTCGGACGATACGCTTCTTGTCGGTGCGCAGGAATATCCCGTGGAAGCACCGCCTCCGGATCCGATGGCAAGAGAAATCATTGATGAAGTGCTTCCGCTCGGAGTGAAAGCGGTAGATGGTCTGATTACGGTAGGAAAAGGACAGCGTATTGGAATTTTTGCCGGTTCCGGTGTAGGTAAGTCCACGCTCATGGGAATGTTTGCGCGCAATACCAAAGCCGACATCAATGTGATTGCACTGATTGGTGAGCGAGGCAGAGAAGTCCGTGAGTTTATTGAGAAAGACCTTGGCGAGGAAGGTATGAAGCGTTCCATCGTGGTAGTAGCAACTTCCGATAAACCGGCGCTTGAGCGTAACAAGGCGGCCAAAACAGCGACGGCGATTGCAGAGTATTTTCGGGACAAAGGCAAGGACGTTCTTTTGATGATGGATTCCCTGACCCGATTTTCCATGGCACAGAGAGAGATTGGTCTGGCCAGCGGAGAACCCCCGGTTACCAGAGGCTATCCGCCGAGCGTGTATTCGGAAATGCCGAAGCTTCTGGAGCGGGCAGGAAGGTCGGACAAGGGTTCAATTACCGGGCTTTATACCGTTCTTGTAGACGGAGATGATTTTAATGAGCCGATCACGGATACAGCGAGAAGTATTTTGGATGGGCATATTATGCTCAATCGTAAGCTGGCGCATAAAAATCATTATCCTGCAATCGATGTGTTGCAGAGCATTTCGCGTTGTATGAGTCAAATCGCGGAAAAGGAGCATAAAAAGGTGGCAGGCAAACTGAAGAATGTCATGGCGACCTATAATGAGGCAGAAGATCTGATTAATATCGGGGCGTACAAAAAGGGGAGCAATCCGGGGATTGATCAGGCCATAGCAAAGATTGATGCAGTGAATAAATTTTTGCTGCAACAGACGGATGAAAAGTTTAATTTTGAGGAAGAGATTGAACTGATGAAACAGATTTTTGAAGAGTAACCGGTTGGTGAGAACAGATGGGAAGATTTCGTTACCGAATGCAGAATATCCTGAATATAAAAGAAAAACTGGAATCACAGGCGAAAAATGAATTTGCGGCGGCGAATCTGGAACTTCTCGAGGAGCAGGATGTGCTGGCGCAGATGTTAAAGCATAACCGGGAACTTGAGGAAGAAAGTAAGAATCTCAGGCTTCGGGAAAGTCTGAGCATAAAAGAGATTAAAGATAATACGTTGTCAATCGAGATTCAGAAAGAAAAAATGAAGCAGCAGGCACTGCGCATTCATGCGGCCGAAAAAAAGGTGGAGCAAAAGCGTAAGGTGATGGTAGATTTGATGCAGGAGAAGAAAACGCATGAGCTTTTGAAAGAGAGAGCATTTGAACAGTTCCTGCAGGAGGAGAAGGCTGCAGAAAGTAAACAGATTGATGAGCTGACGAGTTATACTTATGGACAGAAATAGGTCGGAAGGAAGGTGAGCAGGTGGCAAAGGAAATGAATATGGCAGAACAGGATTATAAAGCGGACAAGAAGCGTCTGAAAGAGGAAAAAAACAGCCTGAAAAAGCAGCAGAAGCAGCAGAGGAAAGAGGCGAAGGCCCGCGCGAGGGAACTGGCGATGGAGGAAGCGCAGCTTGTGGATGAGATGGAGGGCAGTCCGTTTTCGGTTGCTTTGGTGACGATTATTATCGTGATTGTGTGGCTGGCAATCATCTGCCTGCTGATCAAACTTGATGTCGGTGGACTTGGAACAAATGTCATGACACCGCTCTTAAAAAATGTACCGGTAGTGAATAAAATTCTTCCAAAACCGGAAACAACAGCGGACGAGAGCGGTTATGAAGGATATGCCACAATTCAGGAGGCGGTGGATTATATCAGAGTGCTGGAACTGCAGCTGGAGGCGGCGCGGTCTGAGACTTCTGCGGATGGTACGACTATTCAGCAGCTGCAGGCTGAAATTGAGCGATTAAAAACATTTGAGAGTAATCAGCTCGAGTTCCAGAAGATTAAAAACGAATTTTACGAAGAAGTGATATATGCAGAAAACGGACCGGGGGCGGAAGAGTATGCAAAGTACTATGAGACAATGGATCCGTCTACAGCAGAAACATTATACAAAGAGGTAATCCGCGAACAGCAGGTATCTAAGGAGATCGAAGAGTATGCGGCGGCGTATTCGGAGATGAAACCGAAAGAGGCAGCGAAGATATTTGAATCTATGACGGATAATCTGGACCTGGTGGCGCGCATCTTGGGCGTGATGACAGCGGAAGACCGCGGTAAGATTCTCGGTGTCATGGATCCGACAGTGGCTGCAAAAGTGACAAAAATTATGGATCCGCAGACTTAAGTTTCGGGGCCAAATGTCCGATAAATATTCTGAGGATTTATATAAAAATCACTCAGAAAGGAGGACGGATATGACAAGTGCATCGATAATGGAAGTGTCAAAGACCGGATTTGCCATCTCGGGAAGCGCGGTAAAGACACCGGCGGTAAATACGGATGTGCAGTTTTCGGATGCGATGGAATTTGCATCAGCGCCGCAGCAGGAAGATGGCGCGCAGGTGGCGCAGAGTTCCGATGTAAAGGCACATGCGGAGAAAAATGCAGCACAGCATACCGGACGCAAGGAAATTCGTGAAGTGGATCAGACAGAATCCAAGGCAGAAGTTTCAGAAGAAGAAATTTCGGATGAAATGAAAGCCAAGGAAGAAGAAATTGTCAAAGAGATTGCACAGAAGTTTGGTGTTTCCGAAGAAGAAGTTCGTGAAGTGATGGAAATGCTTGGATTTCAGGCGGTGGATCTTCTGTCACAGGGCAATATGGTTTCGCTGGTCGCGCAGCTGACTGATATGCAGCCGGTAGATGTTCTTACAGACGGAAATCTGTTCGCGCAGATTACAGAAGTGACAACACAGGTACAGGAACAACTGCAGACGGTGGCGGATGAACTTGGGGTAAGCCTTGAGCAGCTTCAGACAATGGTAGAGAAGCAGATGCAGGCCGGTGAAGTGATAGAAGCGGTACCGCAGACTTATGTGAATGAGGATGTTGCAGAGGCAGAAACAGTGGCAGAGCCGGAAATGCCGGTCACAGCACAGCCGGAGGAAAGTAAAGAGGAGCCGAAACAAGTAGCGGCGAAAGAGGAAACGGTGGCAGCAGTTGCAAATTCTGTGGAAGATGAGAAGCCGGAAATGGCCGGTCAGCAGAAAAAGAGTGATGCGGGTGAGCCGGAACTTATGCAGCAGGGACAGAATGTTCAGGTGCTGAAAGGGGATATAAAGGCAGAAATCCCGGGACAGAATACACCGGTATTCGAAAGAAGTATGGATATCGAGCAGACGAGAGAACTGATTAACCAGATTGCGGATTATGTGAAAGTCAGTCGCTCCGAAACGATATCATCCATGGAAATTCAGTTGCACCCGGTAGAACTTGGAACGGTTAATCTTGAGGTGGTAGCAAAGGATGGCAACGTCAGTGCCAGATTAGCGGTACAGGACGAGGCGGTACGCGCGGCATTAGAAAGTCAGGTGACACAGCTGCGTGAAACGTTACAGGAGCAGGGCCTGAAGATTGATGCGGTGGAAGTTACCGTGGCAACACATGAATTTGAACAGAATCTTGACCAGCATGGAAGAGAAGCAGAAGAGCAGGCCGCAAAAGAAAAGAAAAACGGAAGAAAAATTCTTGATTTGAATGAAATGGAAGAAGAATTTGAGGACGGGGATATGTCAGAGGCAGACCGTTTGCAGGTGGAAATGATGCGAATGGGCGGCAACCGATTAAGCCTGCGTGTATAAAGGAGGAGTTAAGATGGGAGTATCTGCGATTATTGAAGATGGTATGGTTGCAAATGCAACATCCACAGTTTCGACAGAGACAAAAAAAGGTGATACGGCACTTGGAAAAGATGATTTTCTGCAGCTTCTTGTAGCGCAGATGAAATATCAGGATCCGCTTGAACCGACATCGAATACGGAGTACATTGCCCAGTATGCAACCTTCTCTCAGGTAGAACAGATGCAGAATATGAGCCAGAGTATGGATCTTAGCCGTGCATCAAGCCTTGTAGGAAAGACGGTGCAGATTACAACGACGAGTGAGAGTGGCGTAGAATCTACTTTTATGGGAAAAGTTGATTACGTAAAGTATGAAAACGGAAAAGCGCTGGTTGCGATTGATGAAGAATTGTATTCACTTGATGATGTGACGCATGTATGTGACCAGGAATATTTAACTGCTTATGATTTGGCATCTGCTTTGGTCGGCGATGTGGCAAAACTTCCAGGTGTGGATAAAGTTTCCCTTTCGGATAAAGACGCGATTACGAAGGTCTTAGAGACGTATGATTCCATGGATGATTATCAGAAGACATTTGTGGCACAGAGCGTAAAAGATCAAATGGAAGAATATCGCAAAAAGTTAGATGAGGTGGTTAAGGCAGCAGAAGAAACTGCCGATAAAGATAATAACGGAGGCAGTGAAACGTAAGTTACAGCGTGGCATTCTCATGGAGGAGGAAAAGGATGAACATTCAAAACAGTCCATACCTATCCGCAGTGCAGATGCCGAAGCAGAATTTGGCAAAGACCGAACCTGCAGCAAATCGTGCGGAGAGGCTGAGCTTTGAGGAAATACTTGCCGGAAAGGCAAAGGCCGGTGGGCAGACGGGAGAACTTAAGTTTTCCAAACATGCGGCAAACCGTCTGGCAGAACGGAATATAAGCCTCAGCGAACAGCAGCTTGCGAGACTTGCAGAAGGGACGGACAAAGCGAGCGGAAAAGGAATCAAAGAACCACTTGTGCTGATCGATGATATGGCATTTATTGTAAGTACAGGAAGTCGTACCGTGATTACAGCAATGGGATCAGCAACTACAGAAGAAAACATATTCACTAACATTGACGGAGCCGTTATCAATTAGCCGGACCTTACGGAGGCTAATATTCCTGACTGACAGAGGGAATAGACGGACTTAAGATTAGGAGGTCATTCATTATGATGAGATCACTTTATTCTGGTGTTTCAGGCTTAAAAGCTCACCAGACAAAAATGGACGTTATCGGTAATAATATCGCAAACGTAAACACAGCTTCATTTAAATCCCAGTCAATTACATTTTCAGAACTTATGTACCAGACGACGCAGTCGGCTTCCGGAGCAAATCCTGAGACGGGAAGAGCCGGAACGAACGCAAGACAGATCGGTCTCGGTGTTAAGACCGGAGCGATTTCTACTTCGATTGAAACAGCAGGTGCAACGCAGTCGACAGGAAATCCTTTCGATCTTAAGATTACGGGAGAGGCATTGTTTATTGTAAGTAACGGTCAGGATACATTCTTTACCCGTGATGGTTCATTTTATGTAGACGGACAGGGTAATCTGGCGATGACATCCAACGGATATACCGTACAGGGATGGCAGGTAAGAGAAAATCAAATTGCAAAAGATACAGTGAGTGCACTGAAAATTATGAGTGCAGAAAATATGACATATCCACCGGCAGCAACGACCGAAGCATATGTATCAGGAATTATTGATAAAAATGATCCTTCGGTTTCATCCGAGGCAGGAAAGATTATGAGTATTAACTTCTTTGACAGCCTTGGTTACTCTTATACAGCTAAGATTTCTATGAAAGCAACGGGAACGGAAGGTCTGTATACGGCAGAAATGACAGAAGTTCTTGATTCGAATGGTGATGCAATTGATTCTTCGAATATTCAACTTGGTTCAGTGAGAAATGTGGCCGATCCAAAGAATCTTTCGATTGCAAACGGATATGCAATCAATGGAGCTACCATGACGTACCTCGATGAGGAAGGAAATAATCAGACAATCAACCTTGCGGGAACGCTTACAGAGAATGAACAGAAGATTCTGGCAAATGCATATGGATATACAACCTATGAAGAGTTTGCAAAACTTTATATCGATGACGGAACCGGTGTTGTGACAACGCTTGGATCGCTGGTGGAAGCGGGAAATATCTCCAGCGTGATTAATCCGGATAATTCATCTATTGAGACAGATGGAAAACAGATTACAGGTGGAGTCATCCAGTACAATACAACGACAGGTGAAATTCAGAGTGTCAATGGTCTGACAAACAATTTGGAGCTGGTGCTTTCGTTCGGAGATCAGCCGGGAAGTGCGTTCGAAGATATCAATGTGGATTTTTCGCCATCTTCTAACTATAACAACAATGGTACGAGTACAATCAGCGCGGTCAGCGGTGATACACAGGGATACGGTACCGGCAGAAAGCTTGGTGAGATGTCCGGTATTTCCATCCAGAATGATGGTATGATTTATGCTTCTTACGACAATGGTCAGACGAAGCTTTTAGGACAGATTGCGGTTGCAACTTTTGCAAATGCATCCGGTCTTCAGAAAGAGGGAGATAACCTATATTCGGCAACCATGAACTCCGGTGAATTTGATGGAATCGGACAGGATGTTTCAGCAGACGGCGGATACATGACAACGGGAGTACTCGAGATGAGTAACGTTGATTTATCTTCTGAGTTTACAGAAATGATTACGACACAGAGAGGTTTCCAGGCGAACTCAAGAATTATCACGGTTTCAGACACATTACTTGAAGAACTTGTTAACTTGAAACGTTAATCGTAGATAATTGAATCAGGATTCTCATACATAACAGCGTATGAAAGGGCGGTGGCCGGCGGGCCAGCGCCCTTAGCGTATCTTTTGTCGAAAGACATATTTTGGATGGGCAAATTATTGCAAAAGGAAGTAGACAAGAGGTCAAAAATTTAGTAAAATTGTGTAGAAAGGATATTTTTACATACTAGCGTGAAAATAGGCAGGTGAATGCTTTGGATATAGCTTCGATTTTAGGTTTAATTATATGTTTTGTACTTTGTATCTTTGGTATTGT
>JAGAOK010000020.1 GCA_017623815.1 Lachnospiraceae bacterium | reverse complement strand
TTTTCTTTGTGATTGGAATAATGGTGGTGTATAAACAAATCAAAGAAGACGCATTTGAGCCTATTTTCTTTGTGTTTTCCATCGTTGGATTTTTTATGATGGTATGTGGATTTTTGTGGCAGACCGGTGCAGATGCGATGAGAGATTCGGTTGTCAATATGGTCCCTTTTCTATTGCTTGGACTTTTCCTGGTCGTAGGAATTCTGATTGTGATATCGGCTTTGATTGGGAAAAATAGACAAAGCCAATGTACGGTTGCGGTACTGGGGAAATGCGTGGAGGTGAAATGGACGTATCGTTCATCCGGAGATTCAGGGTCCATGTTTTATTGTCCGGTGTATGAATATGCGTATAATGGACGGTTTTATACAGGCTGTGAGGAGGTTTATGTTGCGGAGGACTGTGTCGCGGAAGGTGAATACAGAGAGATTTTTATAAACCCGGCGAAGCCGGAGCAGATTTATGAAAAAGGGAGAGGGGAATCGGCGAATAGCATTTTGCTGGGTTTGGGGCTGGTATTTATAGCAATGAGTTCAATGCTACTTTCGGTATGTTATCATGCGAATTTTAAATAGTGAGGAAATAATATGAAATGGACAAAACTTACGATTAAAACACTGGCAGAGGCAGAGGATATCATCATCAGCACGATGTATGACCTGGGCCTTGAAGGGGCGCAGATTGAAGATAAAGTGCCGCTTACGGCGTGGGAAAAAGAGCAGATGTTTGTCGATATTCTGCCGGATGCGCCGGAAAATGACGGCGTGGCATATGTCAGCTTTTTTGTAGAGATTCCGGAAGCGGGAGAAAAGCACCCGGGGGAGACAACGCAGCAGGTTGGTGCAGGGCTTTCCGATGGAGTAGACAATTCCTACTTTGCGGTCAGTACAGGGCAGCATGTGGATATTGATGCACTTGTTGAGGATATGAAACGTGAACTTGAGGATCTTCGGATGTTTATGGATATTGGCGAAGGAACCGTTACGATTTCAGAGACAGAGGATATTGACTGGATGAACAACTGGAAACAGTTCTTCCACCAGTTCTATATTGATGACCTTCTTGTTACACCTTCTTGGGAAGAAGTACGAGAGGAAGATAAAGATAAAAAAGTGCTGCATATTGATCCGGGCACGGCATTTGGAACGGGTATGCATGAAACGACACAGCTTTGCATCCGCCAGCTTAGGAAATTTATTACTCCGCAGACGCAGCTTTTGGATGTCGGAACGGGAAGCGGTATTTTAGCGATTGTGTCGCTGATGTACGGCATTGCGTCGGCGGTCGGAACAGATCTGGATCCGTGTGCGGAGCCGGCAGTGGCAGAAAACATGGAAATGAATGGTATTGCGCCGGAGAAGTTTGAAATGATGATCGGAAATATCATTTCTGATAAAGAGATTCAGGATAGAGTCGGCTATGAGAAGTATGATATCGTAGTGGCGAACATTCTGGCGGAGGTTCTGGTGCCATTGACGCCGGTTATCGTAAAGCAGTTAAAGCCGGGCGGAATTTATATTACTTCCGGTATTATCAGTGGAAAAGAAGGGCTGGTACAGAAAGCTGCAACAGATGCAGGTATGGAAATTGTAGAAGTGACGCAGCAGGGTGAGTGGATGAGCGTGACAGCCCGCAAACCGGTTTAAAAGTGGTACCGGACGACAGGAGAATTTATGTATCAATTTTTTGTGGAGCCGGTAGCGATTGCGGGAAACCGTGTATCGATTACAGGCAAAGATGTGAATCATATAAAGAATGTGCTTCGCATGAAAGAGGGCGAAGAGTTGGCGGTCAGCAATGGCGTTGACGGAAAAGAATACCGTTGCGGTATTTTGTCACTGGGAGACGATGAGATTTTGTGTGAAGTCCGTTTTGTTAAGGAAGATGCGGTGGAATTGCCGGTAAAGGTGTATTTGTTTCAGGGGCTTCCGAAAGCGGACAAAATGGAACTGATTTTACAAAAGGCAGTGGAACTGGGTGTGTATGAGGTGATACCGGTAGCAACAAAGCGTGCGGTGGTAAAGCTTGATGCGAAGAAAGAGAAAAGCAAGCTGGCGCGCTGGCAGGCGATTGCCGAGGCAGCGGCCAAGCAGAGCAAACGTGCGTGTGTTCCACAGGTGGCAGGAGTGATGACGTTCAAAGAGGCGGTGAAAAAGGCCGGTGAAATGGATGTGAAATTGATTCCGTATGAAATGGCTGAGGATATGTCCTATACCAGAGAAGTGATTCGGGGGATTTTGCCGGGACAGTCGGTAGCGGTGTTTATCGGTCCGGAAGGCGGATTTGCCGAAGAGGAGATTGCGCTGGCAAGGGAAAATGAAGTACGTCCGGTAACACTCGGAAAAAGGATTCTACGAACGGAGACAGCGGGGATGACCATGATGTCGATCCTGATGTATGAACTTGAGGGCAGAGAGTAGCCGTTTGACCTTGCACGGTGTAGCTTGCCGGGGCATATGATAGAAAAGGACGAAAACTGAAAGGAAGTCAGTAATGGAAATATATTTGGATAACTCTGCAACGACCCGGGCTTTTGATGAGGTAGTGGATATTGTGAGCCGGGCAATGCGGACAGATTATGGCAATCCGTCCAGTATGCATCAAAAGGGTGTGGAAGCAGAGCGTTATGTGAAAGAGTCAAAAGAAATCATTGCAAAAACGTTAAAGGTACAGGAAAAAGAAATTTTCTTTACTTCCGGAGGAACAGAGTCGGATAACTGGGCCTTAATCGGAGCAGCCAGTGCAGGGAGCCGTGCCGGCAAACATCTGATTACAACAAAAGTGGAACACCCTGCGGTGCAGCAGACCATGGAATATTTGGCATCCATCGGTTATGAGGTGACCTATTTGTCTGTTGACAAGCAGGGGCTGATACGCTTAGAAGAGCTTGAGAGAGAACTGCGCCCGGATACCATTCTGGTCTCCATCATGCATGTGAATAATGAGGTTGGGGCGGTTCAGCCGGTGGAAGAGGCCGGGAATCTGATTAAGCAGATAAATCCGAAAACCTTGTTCCATGTAGATGCAGTGCAGAGTTTTGGAAAATACAAAATATTCCCAAAGAAGAGTAATATTGATATGCTTTCGGTCAGCGGACATAAGATTCACGGTCCGAAAGGAATCGGATTTTTATATATTGATGACCATGTAAAGATCAAACCGATTGTGTTCGGCGGCGGTCAGCAGAAAGGACTCAGATCCGGAACGGAAAATGTTCCGGGGATTGCGGGCCTTGGAAAAGCGACGGAACTTATGTACCGGGATCTTTCTGAAGATGTGGCGAGATTGTACGAATTGAAACGATACTTTACGGACGAAGTACTGCAGATTCCGGGCGTGAAGATAAATGGACCTTTGTATGAGGAAGGTGCGCCTCATATCGTGAGTGTTTCTTTTGCCGGAGTGCGCAGTGAGGTGCTGCTGCATGCACTGGAAGAACGCGGCGTATATGTTTCGGCAGGAAGTGCCTGTGCAACCAACAAGCATACGGTGAGTGCGACATTAAAGAGTATGGGTGTGGCACAGGAGATGCTTGATTCAACCATTCGGTTCAGTTTCAGTATATTTACAACAGAGGAAGAACTGGAATACACATTAAAATGTCTGAAT
>JAGAOK010000019.1 GCA_017623815.1 Lachnospiraceae bacterium | reverse complement strand
TCGGTTTTTCCGCCGCGTACAATCCAATCTCCGCACCGGTTGTCATCCCATATTGGCCTTTCCAAAATTCAATCAGCCACATTTTGCCATCGTATTCGAAATAAACCGGTTCACAGTCGATAACCATGGATAACAGCACCGCTCCCTCGTCAAATGCCTTTTCATAGCCCAGTTCTCTCTGCCACGGATGGAGTTTTGAATATATGATGTCCTGCTTCGGATCATACAAAAAACCAAAAGGACGCAGCATTTCATCCAGTCTGAGAATTTTTTTCTCTTTTGATGTGTTTTTTACTTTTCTGACTGCCCAAGCAGTCCGATAGTGCGCCACTATCGCATAAACTATTATCAACAATAAAAAAAGAATTCCGATATTGATAAAAATCTCCCGCATAATGATTCCTCATGCTCTTTTTATCAATATATGAAATTCTTCAAAAAACGTGAAAATACGACAGAATATAAATAGAATACCCCCAAAACCTTTTGTAAAAGATTTCGGGGGTAATTCTACATATATTTCATTACTTTAGTGCATTATGCTAAGAACTCTTTGGTCTTTGCATAAACGCCCTGAGCATCAAGGCCATATTTCTCAACGAGTGCTGCTGCAGGTCCGGACTCACCGAATCTGTCATATACACCGATCTTGCAAACCTTTGTAGGAGCTTTCTCAGCAAGAACATCGCAAACTGCGCTTCCGAGTCCGCCGATAACAGAATGCTCTTCTACTGTTACAACTTTTCCTGTCTTCTTTGCAGAAGCAAGTACAAGTTCTTCATCAAGAGGTTTGATTGTGTGGATGTTGATTACTTCTGCATCAATTCCGTCTGCTGCAAGTTTTTCTGCTGCACCGAGTGCGCTTTCTACACAGATACCGGAAGCGATGATTGTCACATCTTTTCCTTCACGAAGAAGTACACCTTTTCCGATTTCGAATTTGTAATCATCTCTTTCGTTGATTACCGGAACAGCTGCACGACCGAAACGAAGGTATACAGGACCTTCCATCTCAAGTGCTGCGCGAACTGCTGCTTTTGCTTCGATATCATCAGAAGGTACGATAACTGTCATTCCAGGAATGGTACGCATGAGTGCAACGTCCTCGTTACACTGATGTGTTGCACCGTCTTCTCCTACTGTGATACCTGCATGTGTTGCACCGATTTTTACATTAAGGCGCGGATATCCGATAGAGTTACGAACCTGCTCGAAGTTACGTCCTGCTGCAAACATAGCAAAGGATGAGATAAACGGAATTTTTCCGCATGTAGCAAGTCCTGCTGCGATACCTGTCATATTACACTCAGCAATACCGCAATCGATGAAACGATCCGGGAATGCTTTCTTAAATGTACCTGTTTTTGTTGCACCTGCAAGGTCCGCATCTAAAACAACTAAGTTAGGAAAATCTTTTCCGCACTCTGCGAGAGCATTTCCGTAACTTTCTCTTGTCGCAATTTTCTTAACATCTGCCATTATGCGTTACCTCCTTTTGCAAGTTCTTCATCAATCTTTGCAAGATCAGCCATTGCTGTTGCATACTCGTCATCGTTCGGAGCTTTTCCATGCCATCCTGCATTATCTTCCATGAAGGAAACACCTTTTCCTTTAACTGTCTTCATAACAATTGCTGTAGGCATTCCTTTTGTTGCTTTTGCTTTTTCCATAGCAGCACGGATTTCATCGAAATTATGTCCGTCTACATTGATTGTCTGGAAATTGAATGCTTCGAATTTTTTGTCAATCGGATAAACAGAACATACGTCTTCTACGCGTCCGTCGATCTGTAAACCGTTGTTATCTACGATTACAACAAGGTTGTCAAGTTTGTTTGCGCCTGCGAACATCGCTGCTTCCCAAACCTGTCCTTCCTGAATTTCTCCGTCTCCGAGAAGTGTATATACTCTGTAGTCTTTCTGATCGAGTTTTCCTGCCATTGCCATACCAACGGCTGCAGAGATTCCCTGTCCTAAAGATCCTGAACTCATATCAACGCCCGGTGTTTCCTGCATACAAGGATGTCCCTGTAAGTAAGAACCTAAGTGACGAAGTGTTTTTAAATCTTCTACCGGAAAATATCCTCTGTTTGCCAGAGCAGAATAATATCCCGGTGCCGTATGTCCTTTGGATAATACGAAACGGTCTCTGTCTGCCTTTTTCGGATCCGCCGGATCAATGTTCATTTCTTCGAAATAAAGATACGTAAACATATCTGCTGCAGATAATGATCCGCCCGGATGACCGGCTTTTGCACTATGTACTGCAGTAACGATACCTTTACGAACTTCGTTTGCTGTTTTCTGAAGCTCTAAGTTTGTCATTTGACTTCCTCCATATAAAATATTGTGTTTGCATCCGGAAATCTTTGTTTGATTTTCCGGATATTTAACATACATAAATCTACCCGACATACCATTTTGCAAGATATGTCGGGTGATTTTATTTACGCTGGGACATTTTTATCTTATGCAAATGGATTTTCTGTTGGATATAATACACCCTTCGGCTGATTGTATCCGATTTCATCCACTTCCACACCAACAAATTTGAATACTTCGTAAAGTGTTTTTCCGAAGTGTCCGAAAGCAACTGCTCCATGATGCGGATAGTTCTTCTCGATGAGTACGTGACGGTAGAATCTTCCCATTTCCGGAATAGCAAATACACCGATTGCTCCGAATGATTTGCTTGCTACGTTAAGTACTTCACCCTGTGCAACATAAGCACGAAGCTTGCAGTCAGATGTAGACTGTAAACGATAGAATGTGATATCACCAGGCATAATATCTCCCTCGAGAGTTCCGTTTGTAACTTCGATCGGAAGGTTTCTAGCCATAATCTTCTGATATCTCATTTCACAGAATGCCATCTTAGAAGAGCATGTGTTTCCGCAGTGGAATCCCATGAATGTATCTTTGTGTGTATAGTTGAACTTGCCTTCGATAGACTCTTTGTACATATCTGCAGGTACAGAGTTATTGATGTCAAGAAGAGTAACTGCATCCTGGCTGATGCATGTACCGATGAACTCTGATAATGCACCGTAGATATCTACTTCACAAGATACAGGGATACCCATACCTGTTAAACGGCTGTTTACGTAGCAAGGTACGAAACCGAACTGTGTCTGGAATGCAGGCCAGCATTTTCCTGCGATAGCAACATACTCTTTACATCCTTTGTGCTCTTCTACCCAGTCAAGTAATGTAAGCTCATACTGTGCAAGTTTTGCAAGTACTTCCGGTTTCTTGTTTCCTGCGCCAAGCTCAGCTTCCATCTCAGCAACTTTTGCCGGGATTCTTTCATCGTTTGCATGTTTGTTGAATGCTTCGAATAAGTCAAGCTCTGAGTTTTCTTCGATTTCAACACCAAGGTTGTAAAGCTGTTTGATCGGAGCGTTACAAGCAAGGAAGTTGGAAGGTCTTGGACCGAAAGAGATAACCTTTAAGCTCTTTAATCCAACAAGTGCTCTAACCATAGGTACGAACTCATGAATCATATCTGCACATTCCTCTGCAGTACCAACCGGGTACTCTGGGATATATGCTTTTACATTACGTAATTTCATAGCATAGCTTGCATTTAATACTCCACAGTAAGCATCGCCACGGCCATCCATAAGGTCTGCCTGGCTCTCTTCTGCTGCTGCACAGATCATTGCAGGACCATCGAAGATCTGAACTAATAATGTTTCAGAAATTTCAGGACCGAAGTTTCCAAGGTATACGCAAAGTGCGTTACATCCCTGCTCTTTTAAATCCTTTGCTGCCTGTACTGCCTGTACTTCGCTTTCTACGATACAAATCGGACATTCATAAATGTCATCCATACCATATTTGTCAGCGTAAGCTTTTACTAATGCTTTTCTTCTGTTAACGGATAAGCTCTCCGGGAAGCAGTCACGAGATACTGCTACAATACCAATTTTTGCTACTGGTGTGTTAATCATTTTTTAATCCTCCATTTCGTTGTTTGTTATTAGACCTTATTCCTAAACCTACTCATTTAAGTTTAAGTTTTTTCCTACAAGACCAATGTGCGCACCTGCATCAAGTCCGCCTTCTGCATGACCGATCAGCCATTTATTTTTTGCTGTGATCAGTTTGTCTTCTCCTTCCGCATGTGTCTTATCAAGCGGATAGTTTGTTCCTTTCGGAAGAACAACAGATACTTTAAATCCTTCGTTGTTCAAATCGCACGGAGCGTAGTGAAGTGTTGTTGCGTAAAGTTCAACACCTACACCCTTCGGTACTTTAAATGCTTCCATCAGAGATGTGTCATATGTGAAGTCATCTGTGATATCCTGCTGGCATCCGAGCATAAGAACTGCATCTGTTGCAGCGATATTAAGCTCTGAACTTCTGTGATATTCTACAGCATTGAGCATCACATTATGTCCGTTACAATATCCGATCTGAACATCTAATTCACCGTGGAACTTTGTCTTAAGCTCATCCATAACAGGAAGTGCCTCAAGCTCAGCTACCGACGGCTCGTACACAACGCCTTCCGGAAGAGGAGTGCTCTGCATAGCCTCTACCAGTCCGGAAAAATCAATGTTTGTCACAACTTTTCCGTACTTTTTGAATTTTGGATCTGTTACGTCATAAATCTGCATGATATGTCTCCTTTCTTTTTGTTTTATTTTATTTCGTTATAATGTCATAAATTGGTTTGCAAGCCGGGTAAATCTCTTTAAACTGCTGATATTTTTCTTCGTATTTTGCAACGAGCTCTGCTTCCGGTTCTACCGTATCAACAATTTTCACAATCTTAGCTGCTGCATCTTCCACACTTGCGAACTCTCCGTTTGCAACTGCTGCCAGCATTGCTCCGCCGAGCGCCGGACCTTCTTCGCTTTCGATCACGTCCACTTTAAGGTTCATGATGTTTGCGATCATCTTTTTCCACAGTGGGCTCTTAGCTCCTCCACCGCAGATCTTGGTGCGCTTGATGTCGATTCCGAGACTTCTTGCAACTTCTAAAGAATCACGAAGTGCAAATGCTACACCTTCAAGCACTGCCTGTGTCATATCTTCTCTGGAAGAATCCATAGTCATACCGATAAAAGTTCCTCTTGCGTTCGGGTTGTTGTGCGGTGAACGCTCTCCCATCAGATATGGAAGGAAGAATACATGGTTTTCACCGAGTTTATCAATATTTTTCTGTTCTGCCGCATAATCCTGTGTACGGATAATTTCATCCATCCACCATTTGTTACAGCTTGCTGCAGAAAGCATACATCCCATCAGGTGATAATGACCGTCCGCATGTGCAAATGCGTGAAGTGCATTGAATTTATCTACTCCGAATTTCTCAGAAGAAATGAAAATAGTTCCACTTGTTCCGAGAGAAATGTTACACATTCCGTCGCCTACAGTTCCTGTTCCTACTGCTGCTGCCGCATTGTCTCCCGCACCTGCAACTACTTTACAGGTTTCCGGAATACCAAGCTCTGCTGCCACTGCAGGAAGAACGGTTCCTACTGTCTCGTATGATTCAAAGATCTGTGCCAGCTGCTCTTCTTTTACGCCGCAGATTTCGCACATTTCCTTAGACCAGCATCTGTTCTTTACATCGAAAAGAAGCATTCCGGATGCATCAGAAACGTCTGTGCAGTGTACACCGGATAATTTGTATGCTATGTAATCCTTCGGAAGCATAATCTTTTCAATCTTTGCAAAGTTTTCAGGCTCTTTATTTTTTACCCAGAGTACCTTCGGTGCTGTAAATCCTGTGAAGGAAATATTTGCCGTGTACTCGGAAAGTTTGTCCTTACCGATTACATTATTTAAATAATCGCACTCTTCTGTTGTACGACCGTCATTCCATAAAATAGCCGGGCGGATCACGTTGTCATCTTTGTCCAAAATAACAAGTCCGTGCATCTGTCCTCCGAAACTGATACCTGCTACCTGTGATTTATCAGCATCTGCAATCAGTTCCTTGATACCTGCCATAACCTGCTCATACCAGTCTTCCGGTTTCTGTTCACTCCAGCCCGGATGAGGGAAATAAAGCGGATATTCTTTTGATACGATGTTTTTAATGTTACCTTCTCCGTCCATAAGCAAAAGCTTTACAGCGGATGTACCCAAATCGACTCCGATATATAACATATCCATCCTCCTTTAATACCTTCTGTTGGTTTCGTGTGCTCGTGCACATTTATATCATAATATGAATTGTCTACATTTGCAATATCTATTTTTTCAACATCTCTGTTTTTGTTGATTTTCACTAATGTTACGCGCATTATTTAGGTGTTATACAAACGCTTTTGGGACATTGTTACAAATTGCGTGCTCGTAGCACATTTTGTTTGACTTTACAATATGTATATGTTAGGTTATTGAATATAGACTAGCCACATAGGTAAAAGGAGGATTTTTCATGGCAACAATTAAAGAAATCGCCGACCTTGCCGGGGTTTCACGAGGTACTGTTGACCGTGTTTTGAACAAAAGAGGCTCCGTCAATCCACAGACGGCTGCCAAAATACTTGAAATTGCACAGGCACTGGATTACAAACCGAATCGCGCAGGTCTGGTACTTGCGGCTCAGAAAAAAAACTTAAAACTCGGAGTTGTTCTGTTCGGCGAAGGCAATCCTTTTTTTGATGAAGTCATTCAGGGAATACGCCACAAGGAAGAGGAACTTGCCTGTTATAACTGCAGCATCTGTATTAAGCGCGTCGCAGTAGATACCGACGAACAGCTTCAGGCCATTGACGAGCTGGTTGAGGAAGGCGTCAACGGAATTGCCATTTCTCCTATCAATGACATTCGTCTGGCAGATAAAATCAATGAATTGTATGACCTTGGTATTCCGACCGTAGCACTGAATACGGATATCAAAAACTGTAAGCGCCTCGCTTTTGTGGGAAGTAACTATTACCAGTCGGGAGCCACAGCCGCAGGACTGATGCGTCTGATGGCAAAAGGCAGCGATGTCCGTATCGGAATTGTTGCAGGTTCTTCCGAGATTCTTTGTCACACGGACCGCATTGCCGGATTTAAGCAGGCTATCGAAAAATATGAGCACATGAATGTGATAGAAACAATCATGAATCATGATGATGATTTTATCAGTTATGATATGACTTCACAGCTTTTAAAAACTCACCCGGAAATCAATGCCTTGTATTTTGCTGCCGGCGGAGTTTACGGCGGATGCAGATCCGTCATTGCACAAAATCGCGTAGAAGATATCACGATTATCACTTTTGACCAGGTTGCAACCACAAAAGAGATGCTCGCCAAAGATGTTATCTCGGCAACCATCTGTCAGGAGCCTTTTATTCAGGGCAGCAAACCTCTTGACATTCTTTTTACATATCTTGCAACCGGCGAAGCACCGAGCCAGGAGTATTATTATACGGCTGTCGATATTCGGATTAAAGAGAATTTGGATTAAAAATAAACACCCCTCAGAACTTTTGTCCCAAGGGGTGTTATATTTATATCCATTTAGATTTAATCGGAGCTTAGGGTTGTAAGCAATGACGAATATCGCTTTGTGTTGTTTTGAATGTCATATTCTGTCACTCCGTAATATATATAGATTTCTCTACAAATGTCCCGGAGCTGTTTCATTTCCTTTTTATTTCCGCTGTACGAGCAACTCAAAATATCCCATTTAAAATCTATTTCGATATCCATTCTTCCCTTACCAACACGTAACTTAAACACATGATAATCCATCGGCATTTCTTCATCCGGAATCGCCTCGATAAAACGACTTCTCTCATCTATCTGCTTAAACATCTGCTTTACCGCTTCTTCTGTCATGTCTTCCGGCGGCTGAATCTCTGCCATATCCCCGAGTAAATCCGGACGGTTCTGAATAATAAGGCTTTCCTTTAACTCCTTTTTTTGCTCTATGTACTGATGCGAAGTTTCCGAAACTTCCGTCGCACCATATTGTTCTCTTAAATAAGAAACCACTTCCTCCAAAGAATGTGCTCCCGGCGTAATTGTCTTCGCCACACGGTCTCTTCTTTTTCCATAAAAATAACTGTCTGCGCGATCTTTTAAAGAACCTTTGTCGGATTTCTCGACCAAAAACACACTTGTAGGTCCGTCAGGGTCACCGATAATGCTGACGTTTGAATTGTTTTTTCTTTTCATGTTACTCCACTACAACCTCATCCATCAAATCCGCATTTACCATAGGAACAATCAACTCACAAATCTCGCCATTTGTATCGTATCCCCAGAACGGCTGATAAAATCCATCCCCAAAACCTGACGCAATCATAACAAGTTTATTCCCTGTCATCGGATTTGCCCATTCGATAAAATCACCATCGTCTCTCTGATAAGCCGGAAGCTTCTGCGCGCTCTGTGCAAAAAATTTCGCAAAATAATCATCATAATGGTTTTTGTTCGGATTCTTTTTCTCCCAATCCTCCAAAAAGTCACAATACTCTTTTGCAACCTGCGCATCACAAAATGACATCATTCCAGCTTCGACCGGAAAACCGTTCATAACACCATCTTCAAATACAGCGGCGGCGCTTTCTCTTGTGGAAGCTGCATTTTCATAACGCACAGCTTTTTTATCATTTAGTTTCATACGGGCACTACACATGCGAAGTCCCATAACCGGATTTCTGCAAATAGACACCTCCACTGGATATGTACCCGGATTTACTTCTATCTCCATCTGCGGACAATGCTTTCCTGCGGCAAGGTAGCAAAGCGGATCGGAAACGACAATTTTTCCGGTTGGACAGTCAATTTCCCCGACTGTCAGATAAAAACGTGTCTGTGAACGCACAAACTGTTTCTCTATCAGTTCTGCATCCAGCTCGGTTTGACTGATATATTTCAAATTCTTTTCAAAGGCTTCCTGTGCTTTCTCCTGTTCATCCGCACGCTTCATCCAATATGCGCGGATTTGCTCGACCATCTCAATCGATTTTTCCACAGCCGTCGCATCATTGTATTTTTCCATATTGCTGAAAACATGTCCACAATGCTCTGTTTCATCACCTTCATATCCTCCGCAGACACCCAGTAGCCAATCTCCGAACAATCCCTTTTTGTAGCGGAACACATAGTAGTGCATGTCATGTAAGTCGAATTCTTTGACGCACTCTATTTTACTCGGCTTTTTTCCTAATTCACTTGGATGAGCCAGCCACTGACTCATTGCTTCTGTTGCTATTTGCATTTGTGCATTCATAATACGATTCCTCCCACAAAAAGCACAGCCGGCATAGGGTGACACTTCCACACGTTACCTTAACAGTTAACTCGGCCCAGGCACCCTTACGGCACATGGGGTTGACTGCTTAGTGCTGCTTTGTTCCCAACCTGACACGGTTCACAGTTCCCATTGCGTAAGACCCAGACGTCAACGCCACTTATTAAGGGCGGCTATGGAAGCCAAAGCCCTATGCCGACTGCACGGATTTTAGTATATATGGTTTTTGGCACTTTGTCAAATCCCTAGCGCCTCTTTTGCCAGCTTATCTGCCAGTTCATTGTACGTATCTCCGGAATGTCCTTTCACCTTTTGGAAACGGATGTCGACATGAAGTGATGCCGCCCGATAGAAAAATGCATAATCGATCGTCCCTTCCTGTTTTGCCTTCCACTCCCCAGTGCACCAGGCAGCAATTCCGATATAATCATGATAAATCGTGACGCTCTTTATTCCGCGGTCAAGACACAACTGCATCGCTGCACGCGCGCCCTCTATCTCTCCGGCCACATTTCGCATGGAAGCCAGATCGCTTCCCTCAAATTTCTTTGAAAAATGTTCTTCTTTCCCATCATGGAAAAATACCATTCCGTACGAAAAACTACCGGTTGTCACATCATAGCTTCCGTCTACATAAGCAACTGCCTCGGTATCCGTTTGCACAGTCTTTTGGGCCAGGCTTTCTTTCTCGTTTACAAATGGTAATGTCATCTGCTCTGCCTGTCCGAAAACATCTGCGTCACCACCCATAAAGTCCAAAGCTTCTTCCTTGGTCGCGAAGCCTTTAAAAATCGCACCCGAATACCCGTTTATCTGCGCCTGACACTCCGGCCAGCTTAAATATATTCCCGGTGTCAGCCCTTTTTTTACTGCATAATATTTCTTTGCTGCCATGTTTATTTTCGTCTCCTTCTTACCAGTCACTGCTCCAATCTGTTGAGCCGCTGTCCCAGCTGTCCGAACTGTCCCACGAAGAACCGCTGTCCCAGTCATCATCATCATAAGATTGACGTTCAACATAGTCCTGATAGGCCTTCTCATAAGCCTGCGAACTCTTAAAACTATCGACATCGGTCGGAACATCCTCGTCCACGTAATAATCATCTACTTCTTCTGTAAAATCACCGGAATATTTCGACCACTCATCATCGTAATCATCATAATAGTAAAAATGATTGTCATAATGATAGTAATATGTATCGTTATAACGATAATAGCCTTCTTTGTGATTGTCCTTCATATTGACAAAAAATACACTGATAAAAGCAGTCCCAAAGAATATCACAAACCATATTCCTATCGCTTTATTCAATTTCTTCATCGTTTCATTCAAAATGGAAGATGAACTTGATTTTCCGTTTCTTGCCTTTTGATTCGCAATCTCACTACGGAGCTTCTGATACAACTCATTTACCGCAAAAGCCTCATCATCTCCGCGATATCTCTCTGCTCTCGAACCATCGGATTTGTTCTTGTATACAACAAAATCACCGTTTATATCCTGATAAATACCGAAGGCTCTTGCCCCCCGATAGTTTTTTCCGATAAAAAATCGGGTCACTTCTTCATCTGGAAGATTGTGTGCCGCGTACCAGTCTTTCAGCTGTTCTATCGTTTCCGGCTGCGAATTGGCGGTACGTTTATATTGAGAATTCGGAGCACCGCAGCACTCACACTTCTCATCGGTCAGTTCTATATAATTATCACAATAATCACATTTTATC
The DNA here is from genome assembly GCA_017623815.1 of Lachnospiraceae bacterium. Lineage (GTDB taxonomy): Bacteria > Bacillota > Clostridia > Lachnospirales > Lachnospiraceae > SVFI01. The sequence continues at coordinate 14,348 of JAGAOK010000019.1, read as the reverse complement.
TTCATTTGTATTCTCCTCTTTTACTCTTTTGCGCAGGCCTGCAAAAAAATCCTTCAAGATTTGCGAACACTGTTCCTCTAACACACCTCTTGTTACATCTACGCGATGATTGAATTCTTTCATCTCAAGCAGATTCACTATCGATCCCGCACATCCCGCCTTCGGATTCATCGCACCAATCACCACTCGCGACGTTCGTGCCTGCACTATCGCACCTGCACACATCTGACACGGCTCAAGTGTCACATAAAGCGTACACTCCTCCAAACGCCAGTCAGAAAGCTTCCTACTTGCCTTTCGAATCGCTGCAATCTCCGCATGTGCAAGCGTACTTTTATCTGTGTTTCGACGATTGTATCCTCTCGCAATCACTTTTCCCTCATGCACGATGACACAACCAATCGGTACTTCATCAAGCTCCGCCGCTTTTTTTGCAAGCTTTAAGGCCTGTCCCATATATTTTTCATCCAGCTTTTTTTGTTCCTGCGCCGCCTTCTGTGCTTTCGCCTCCTCGGCAAGTCTCTTTTCTTCCTTTGCACGAAGACGATTTTCACGGCGCAGAAGCTGCTTTTCGGTCATTTCTCTCATTTTCTCTACCGCCTTTTCTTACCCATACAAGTATAGCAAGTCAACCACACTCTTGCAACGCTTCCGGTTCTGATTTATGATAGATATGGAGGTAAAAATATGCTGATCTGCGGTTTTAACAAAACAACATTACTCGACTATCCGGAGCATGTGGCAGCGACCGTATTCTTAGGTGGCTGTAATTTTCGCTGCCCGTTTTGTCAGAACCGTGACCTTCTGTTAAACCCTGCAGATTTTGCCACTTTTACGGAAGAAGATATTTTTAATCACTTAAAAAAACGTCGCTCCATGCTCTCCGGTGTATGTGTAAGCGGCGGCGAACCGACCATTTACAAGAATCTTCCGGACTTTCTGGCTCGGATAAAAGATCTTGACTATCTAATCAAACTGGATACCAACGGTACAAATCCGGACATGCTAAAAAGCCTCTATGATGCCCATTTAATTGATTACATTGCAATGGATATCAAAAGCGGTCCTTCAGACTATGCTCGTGTGGCAGGATTTTTAGAACTAGAGGATTCCATCTTTACTGCCTCCGGACAGAATCTCCTTAAAAACGTCAGGGAAAGTGTCGATTTTCTCATAAACGGAACCGACTCTTCCCGTTTTACCTATGAATTTCGTACCACTGTTGTCCGCGAACTGCACAGTCTTGAGTCATTTCGGGAAATCGGAACCTGGATTAAGGGCGCTTCCCGCTATTATCTGCAGTCCTACAAGGATAGTGAACATGTACTCTGTCCGGGATTTCACGCATACTCCAAAGCTGAGCTGGAAGGCTTCGCAGACTTTTTACGCCCTATGATTCCGTCAGTTTCGCTGCGCGGAGTGGACTAAAACCCGCTGTCTCTCCAAGCTTTCGCAGATAATAGCCAAAACTTCCCTGTTTAGGGAGTTCACTTCTGGTTTGACCGCTAATCTCGCAGTTTTCCACAAATTCTGCTTCTACAAAATAAGGAAAACCCATCATTCTTGCGGCAATGGCTTCCCTTTCATAAAAATGGTCCGGAACTCCGATAAAGTTTTTCCCCAGAACAACATAACGATATTGATAAAATCCATGAAGCAGAAAGCTATTGTAATATAACTCACGCAGTTCTTCATTTCCTTCCTTTAATTTCTCCAAGTCCCGTATGTATTGCAGCTTTACAGGTTTTTCTTCCGTTTTACCATCCATCGACTGCTCGGACTGTCCCTTCTTTTTCAAAGACATGCTCTCATTTTCGACAATCATCTGATTTCCCTGTAGTATCAGGCGGCAATCCACAATTTCCGCTACTTCCGTTTGCAGAGGCAGCGAAAAAACATAATGTGAATTTTCCCGGGACAACCTCTTTTTCCATTTCTGTACTTCAGATATTCCTTCTTTCCGTCGAAAGCAAATCTCGCACTCTGCTTCCATATCGTAACGAATGGGAAGGGCATTCAAAAAATACTCTACACAGATCTTGTGCTCCCAAACACTTACTTTATAAAGTCCCGCATCTGCCAGTTTTTTTCCCTCTTTTGCTAAAACTACATACTTTTTTTCCTGCCAATACAAAAATCCCAACTCCTCACATATACCAATGTCGCATCCGTACAATATATGAGAAACCGGGATTTTCTATTCTATTAATATTCTGTTTTTTCTAGATATCGCATATAATTTACCACCATAAGCGCAATCTTGAGTGTCAGTGCATCGTCAAATATTCTGATATCAAGACCGGTTAATTTCTCCAGTTTTTCCAGTCGATACAAAAGCGTGTTACGATGCACATAAAGCTGACGTGCTGTTTCGGAAACATTTAAGTTATTATCAAGGAACGTATTTATTGTAATGAGCGTCTCGTCATCCATCTCATTTGGAACTCCCTCATCGAAGATTTCCTCTATAAACATTTGACAAAGATTCACCGGAAGCTGATAAATCAGACGTCCGATACCCAGTGTACCATATGCAATCACATCTTTTTCCGCATAAAAAATCTTGCCGACATCCAGCGCCATCTTTGCTTCTTTGTAACTCTTTGATACCTCTTTCAGCTCTGAAACAATCGTTCCGTAAGCAAGTTTTACATTGATCATTGCCTCTGTATTCATAATGGAAACCGTCATATTGGCAGTCTCTTCCACCGCCTCATAATCCGTCAAAGACTCCATCTGCTTAATCACAATAATGCTTTTCTCATCTACCGCCGTTACATAATCTCCGGTATTTGGCGTATACATACCTCTTAAGTACTCCATGGCATAGCTTTCTTTTCCGGACTGGATTTCCAAAAGCATTACAATACGCGGTTTTTCTATTTCTATATGAAGCTTTTTGGCACGATTGTAGATATCGACCAAAAGCAAATTGTCCAAAATCAAATTTTGGAAAAAGTTGTTGCGGTCAAATCGCTCCTTATATGCGACAATCAGATTCTGAATGTTTGAAACAGCAACCTTTCCGATCATATACTCTTCACTTGTATCGCCACAGATCAGCACATATATAGGATCTCCATCATCATAAATCTTGAGATATTGACATCCCATGAGAACCTGGCTGTCCGCTGCCGACATCGCAAATTCAGTAACTCTCTCAGAAACAATCTCAAATCGATCTGAGTTTTTCGCAATAAGTACACCTTCCACATCGACAACTGCAAGGTCTACTTTTGTTATGCTCTTAAGTTCCTCTAAACAATTCTGAATTACTTGTGTTGTTACCACATTTACACCTCTTTTTTCTAATATATAAAAAGAAAGGGGAGATACGCATCGTATCTCCCCAACTAATCTTAGACTAGTTTGTAATTACTAATTCTGTTTCTTTATCAAAGATATGAATCTTTTCAACATCAATAGCGAATTTAACAACATCACCAGGTCTAGCTGTTGTACGAGGATCAACTCTTGCTGTCATCTGGAAGTCATCTAAATCGAAGTATAAGAATACTTCTGCACCAAGTAACTCGTAAACTTTAACAGTTGCTTCGAATGTGCTCTGTGGAGATGCTTCAACCATCATTTCTGAATCATATACATCTTCCGGACGAATACCGAATGTAACTGTCTTTCCGTTGTATCCACCTTCAATTAATTTTTTAGATTTTGCAGGTGGGAGCGGAATGAAGTGACCAGCTACTTTTAATACTGCTGTGTCATCAACAACTTCAACAACTGCATCTAAGAAGTTCATCTGAGGAGATCCCATGAATCCTGCTACGAAAAGGTTAGATGGTTTTTCGTATAAGTTCTGTGGTGTATCTACCTGCTGAATGATACCGTCTTTCATAACTACGATTCTTGTACCAAGTGTCATAGCCTCTGTCTGGTCATGTGTAACGTAGATGATAGTTGTACCTAATCTCTGATGTAATTTAGCGATCTCGATACGCATCTGTACACGAAGTTTTGCATCAAGGTTTGATAAAGGCTCATCCATAAGGAATACTTTAGGATTACGAACGATAGCACGACCCATAGCAACACGCTGTCTCTGACCACCGGATAAAGCTCTCGGTTTACGGTCAAGAAGTGGAGTAAGGTCAAGGATCTTAGCTGCCTCTTTAACCATTTTGTCGATTTCCTCTTTCGGAACTTTTCTTAATTTAAGACCGAAAGCCATGTTATCGTAAACTGTCATGTGTGGGTAAAGAGCGTAACTCTGGAATACCATCGCGATATCTCTATCTTTAGGTTCAACATCGTTTACTAATTTTTCTCCGATTCTAAGTTCACCGGAAGAAATATCCTCAAGACCTGCAATCATACGAAGTGTAGTAGATTTACCACATCCTGAAGGTCCTACGAAGATAATAAATTCCTGATCTGCAATTTCAAGATTGAAATCTTTAACTGCTTCAAATCCGTTAGGATATACTTTACATACGTTTTTTAATGATAAGTTAGCCATTAAATTTTCCTCCTAAATTATGTTTAGCATAGCAAAGCTGCCATCTATGGAATAGTATAAACGAAAGGCTCTTTTTTTCCTATGCCACAAATACACAAAGTTATGTGATATTTTTATACACTTTGCCTAATCATTTCCGACAAAAAATAAAATTTTTATAAATTCCATATAGCGGGAACTCTCTCACGGTTCTAAGTATAATCCGGATTCCATCGGCGTAAATATAATCCCATTCTGCTTTGTTTCTTTATCTGTATCGACAAATCCGACGATATGATAAAAGTCCACTGCATACGGGGCTGCATTAACCGTAATCGTTTCTCTGCGGCCGTCTCTGCGGACGTGTTCCTTCATCGTCTCTATCAGTCGTCTCCCGATTCCCTGCCTGTGATACTCATCCGCGACAAACAAAAGTGAAATGTGATTTATGCTGCGCAGAGAAATCATTCCCACCATTTTTTCATTATCAAAAGCCGCATATACCGGATACTCTCCCATTTCAAACAATCGTTTCAGGCGTTCATCGGATATCAGATCCAAAAAACTGCGGATTCCCTCTTCTGTATATTCTCCTGCTTCAAACCGGAGAAATATTTTCCAGGCAAGTGCCATGGCATCGTCCCATTCGTGCGGTTTTAAATATCTTATTTCTGTCTGAATCATAAGTATCATTCCTTCGGAAGTGCTATTTCAATATACTCTTTTTCTTTGCCATGCTCATGCAGTTGCATCCTATCTGTCTGCTGCACTTTTATAGAAATATCTTCCTTTATTGTTACAGCTTCGTAACCTCGTTTCTGCGCAGCTATCACAAAAATCATACATGTAATTCCTGCCAAAAGTATCAATATCACAAGAATCGTAATAACTATAACACTGGGGGTTACCTTTTGCGCATCACCCGGCGCATACTTTCTATCCACATGCACATGGCTGCTTTCTATCTCACAATTTTCATTTTCCGATGTCTCCATTTCGGTCATCCTCATGTAATTTCCGCACTTCGGACAAACACCACCGTATAATTCATAATCAAATTTTTTTCTGCAATCAACACATCTGACTTTCATAAGTGACTCCTTGGGGGATGCTTTCGCTCTATTTTCCAAATACAAATATACACTAAAGGAAGTATTATTTGCAATTGCCGTTTGATTATCTGAGAAATTATTATATAATGAAAAAAAACGAAAGGGGATTTTATATGATTCAAATCAACAATTTTTTGGGGAGTAACACAAACTTAAATGTATTGGAGCAAAAAGGAAACTTTACGGTTTTTGAACATATTCAGGATTTGAGTGTTTCACCGATGAGTGCGCAGTCAAGTTATTTTATGTCAAAAATGGGCTGCACGGCGAAACAGGTTCTGATCACATTAAAAGATGATGCAATTCGTCTGAAACCGGGTGCCATGCAGATGATGCTCGGAAATGTGTCGCAGGATACAGGCATAAAAGGCGCCGGCGATTTTATCGGCAAAGCATTAAAAGCAAAAGTAACCGGTGACAATGCCATCAAACCTGTCTACAGAGGTACTGGTCAGGTTCTTACAGAGCCTACTTTTGCATTTCCTATCATTATCAACACCGATGAGTGGGGCGGAGCTATTGTCTGTGATGACGGTATGTTTATCTGCTGCGACGATGAACTGAAGGATAAAGTGGTTGCAAGAGGTGACCTCGGCACTGCAATTGCCAGCGGAGAAGGTCTTTTTAATCTCAGTCTGGAAGGTTCCGGATACGCTGTGTTAAGCAGCGCATGCCCTATGAAAGAACTCTATGAAATCAACCTTGAAAACGATTGTATTAAAATCGACGGAAACAATGCCATCTGCTGGTCAAAGAGTCTTGCATTTACAGTAGAGCGTTCCGGCAAATCCTTAATCGGATCTGCAGCTTCGGGCGAAGGATTAGTTAATGTATACAGAGGAACAGGAAAGATTCTCGTAGCTCCGTTAAGCAGCGGCGGAATTACATCTTCCGGTACCGTACATACTGCATCCTCAGGTTCAAAGACGGCTATTGCTTCTTCTTTACTTGATGCGCTTTCAAATTAATTCTTTTTAAAAAACAAAACGACTTGGAATCATTTTCGGTTTCAAGTCGTTTTTTTATTATTATGGTAGTTTAATTATTTCTTTCACATATTTTTTTACATCTTTGATATTCAAATAATGTCCTTCCGCCTCATATGTCAGAATCAGATTTTTTCCTATGTATATTCCATGTTTTCTGTACTCTTCCAGTTTTTAGCAGTGTAAAATCCGGATATCTTTTCTTTCCGTTTTTCAAGACAAGTTCTGCTCCGGATAGTAAGGATTTGTATTGTAGTTTTCCTTCTCCCACTCCTTTGCAAACTGTTCATCCGAAATTGCTTTGGGTATAATCAATTCTTTCCGATATGTATTCATGTCGGTATACACTTGCTCCAATTCGTCCGCACTATGACGGGCAAGATATCTGTTCATGTCTGCCAGTTCTGCCAGAACCCGTTTATATAGTTTTTTATCATAATCTTTTTGTGCCAACTGACAGGGCAGATCCATATTTTCCTTCGGAATATACTCTCCACGAGTATCATTTTGATTTGTTACATGAAAATAACGCGCAACTCCTCTGTCGTTGCATACTCTGAGGTTCCCCTCCGGAAAATTCGCCATCTCCTGTTCCAATTGTCTCTTCAGACCTTCTAAATATTCTTTTCTTTTTGTCATTTGGTAATGTAATAGATTCATGATTTGAGTCCTCCCTGGATAAAAAATTGAAATGTTGAGAATTTATCCAGCAAATATACTCTGATTGACCCCACAAGCAAGAAATCATTGCCTAAATATTGTTAATTTCCATGATAAAAATAGAAAAATTGAAAATTTTATCCTACCGGCAGTGCCCGGAATCAAATTCTGCAGAGCAAATGACTCGGTCACGCCGCCCGGAGAAGCAAAACTGCCGGTAGAACTATGATTTAAAATGGATTAGAAATGTGTTTGTTTGCCATGCGGTGCAAAAGCGCCGCAGGATGTCCCTTACGAGAAAATTCCCGCAAAAAATTCTTTAATTGCATTCACAACCTTAGCTATGAATCCTTCTGACACCTGCTTGGATATTTCTTCCTCAATGGCTTCCGTGTCCAGACCGTCCAGGTTGAGATTGTCTAAATTCAGCTCATCCAGATTAATATTAAGATCCTGAAAGAAATCTGTTCCGAACTTGCCATACAAATCCTCCGCCTGCTCAATCAGCATCTGCGGATCCAGACCGAGTTCATTGATTTTCATCATGATATCCACGATCTGCTGCTTCTGCTCCTGCGTCAGGGTAACTTCAAACTTCTTCTCGCCCTCTGCAATTACCGCAAGGACATCTTCTTCCGTTTTCAGCTCGCCTGCTGCCACATTTGCCTTTACAAAGGCAATAAGCTCTTCTATCTGCTCGCTGTCACCACCGGTCTGCGTAGCGATATCTTCCGCAATCTCTCCCGTTGTGATCAGCTCATCCATTGCCGTGTCCAGCGTTACCTCTTCCACCGCCACTCCTGTCATTGCCTCGTAGCCCTTAATTGCTCCGATAAGTGCTGCGGTTCCGGACATCGGAGAAGGTGCTGCCACCAAAATCTCCGCATCGGAAACACCGGCCGTAAGAAGCGCGTTTCGGTACATTCCTGTCGTACAATAGTTGATATTTTTTGTTGTAACCACGACACCGCCGCTTTCCTTCGGAGTGATAAGCACACTCGAAAGAGACTTACTTCCAATCACGGATGCATCCATATAGGAGCCAAGATACTGATGCTCCATCTCATTTGTAATCGTTATTAAGGTAAAGGACGGAAGATCTGCTTCCGTAAGTCCCATCTGCGTAAGAACCGACGCTCTCTGCTCATCCGATAAATCCGCACCGAGTGCAAGGATGGACTTTGTTGCATCGATATTTACAATTTTTTCCGGATTTACTACATCCGCCACAGGCTCCGGAAGCTCACTCGCCGTCGCACATACCTGCATTGTTCCCGTCAAAAAAGTAAAAAGCGCAGCCATTGTCGCCAGAAAAATCCTTAATTTCTTCATACACTACCTCCTTGAGAAAATCATTTCTTTGCATCTTCCATTGCAATCCGTTCAATCCAGTTATATATATCTGTATAAACAGTATCTCTATTCTTTTCTCTTAAAACTTCATGCCTCACTCCACTATATAATTTCAGCGCTGTCTTCGTCAAATCCAAATTCAGGTAATCATCATACAGTTTCTTTGGTGCAAGGCCCTTGTTTCCGACCGGATCCTCTGTTCCGGATACGATCAGAATCGGTAGTTTTTTTGGTATTTTGAACAGGTTTTCTTTTTTCTGCATACGAAGTGCCAGTTCAAAAAGCGTATCATATCCGTTCACGGTAAAGGTATATCCGGAACAAAGCGGATCGGCGACAAAAGCAGCAATTGTCTCCTCATTTTTACTAAGCCAGTCATGCTCTGTTTTTGCATTTTCGATTCCGCTCATATAACTTTTCGTGGAAATATTATCCACAAGTTTACTTACGTATTTTGTTCCCTTCACTTTGCCTATTACACCGGTCAAACACTTTCCAAATAAAAGCTCTGCCTTTGTCGGTGTTCCCGTTCCTGCAAGAATGATACCTTCCACGCCGGTTCCGTAGCGGGCCATATAATTGCGCACAATAAACGATCCCATGCTGTGACCGTAAATAATATACGGAATGGTCGGATACTTCTCTTCCATGGTCTTTTTCAGCCTGTGAACATCGCGCACCAAGACAGTCGCCGGATCATTTTCACAAAAATACCCATAGATATCTCCTTCTTTGACGGTTTTCCCGTGTCCGAGATGGTCATTCCCAACCACTAAAACCCCTCGATCCGTCAAATACTGGGCAAATTCTTCATATCTGGCAATGCGATCTTTCATTCCATGCACAATCTGCAGGATACAAATCGGTTCCTGCTCCGGATAAAACGCACAAGCGTACACTTTTGTTTTTCCGTCCCGGGAATCAAATGTAAATTCTTCTTTTCTCATATTCTTCCTCTTGACAGGAAAAGACCCTCTTAAGGGTCTTTCCGTATATTTATAAAGAAATTAGCAAATTTCTGCTCCTGCAGGCATCGGTTTTTCCGGTGTCATAAGAGCAAGGTTCCCTTCCGCATCCTCTGCGCAAAGAAGCATACCTTCACTGAGTACGCCTGCCAGCTTTGCAGGTTTTAAGTTTACGAGTACCATAACCTTTTTGCCGACCATTTCTTCCGCCGTATAATGCGCTTTGATTCCGGAAACAATCTGTTTTACCTGACTTCCGATTTTTACCTGGGAGCAAAGAAGCTTCTTGCTCTTTGGTACTTCTTCACAGGCAATAATCTGACCTACCTGGAACTGCATTTTTCCGAAATCATCAAATGTAATCTCTTCCTTCGGCTCGATATCGATGACATCCTCTTCCTCCGCCGGCTCATCAACAATACCTGCCTCCGCTTTCCTCTGCTCAAACATAGCATCCGCTTTTGCCACGATTTCTTCCACATCAAGACGGGCAAATAAGATTTCCGGTTTTTCCGTTACCTTACTTCCGTTTTCATACAAACCAAATGTCTCGAGAGTCTCGAAATCACGGATCTTTGCAGAAAGCTGTGCTACGACTTTTTCTGCCGTCTGTGGCATAAACGGTGCAAGAAGCGATGCTCCGATGGTGATACTCTCTACAAGATTGTAAAGCACGGTTGCAAGGCGGTCTTTCTTTGCCTCATCCTTTGCAAGTACCCATGGCTCCGTCTCGTCAATGTATTTGTTGCAGCGTTTGAACAGGGCAAAAATCTCTGTGATTGCATCTGCCACTCGAAGATCTTCCATTTTCTTTGCTGCACGCGCATAAGTTCCTGTCACAACTGCCTTTAAGTCTGCATCGATGGCTGCCTGCGCTGCGTCTTCGCTCTCGCCTTTGTTTTCCACAACACCGCCGAAGTATTTGTTGCTCATGGAAATCGTACGGTTTACAAGGTTTCCGAGTGTGTTTGCAAGATCGGAATTTAAGCGCTCTACCATCAGCTCCCAGCTGATCACACCGTCGTTTTCAAACGGCATTTCATGAAGTACGAAATAACGAACCGCATCCACACCGAAGAAATCTACAAGGTCTTCTGCGTAAATTACGTTACCTTTTGATTTACTCATCTTACCGTCACCCTGCAAAAGCCACGGATGTCCGAAAATCTGCTTCGGAAGCTCCTCGCCGAGCGCCATCAGGAAGATCGGCCAGTAAATTGTATGGAAACGGATGATGTCTTTTCCGATCAGATGCAGATCTGCCGGCCAAAGCTGACCGTACTGCTCTGTTTTGTTGCCGTCTGCATCGTATCCGATACCTGTAATATAGTTGGTAAGCGCATCCAGCCATACATAAACGACATGTCTGTCATCAAAATCTACCGGAATACCCCATTTAAACGAAGTACGGGAAACACAAAGATCCTGAAGTCCCGGAAGAAGGAAATTGTTCATCATTTCATTCTTACGACTCACCGGCTGAATAAATTCCGGATGGGAATTAATATGCTCAATCAGACGATCTGCATATTTGCTCATTTTAAAGAAATATGCTTCCTCTTTTGCCGGTTTACACTCGCGTCCGCAGTCCGGACATTTGCCGTCCTCAAGCTGGGATTCTGTCCAGAAAGATTCGCAAGGAGTACAGTACATTCCTTCGTATGCGCCTTTGTAAATATCGCCCTGATCGTAAAGTTTTTTGAAAATCTTCTGTACCTGTTTTTCATGATAATCATCTGTAGTACGGATGAATTTGTCGTAAGAAGTATCCAGCATATCGCAGATATCCTGAATCTGCTTCGCGACACCGTCTACGAACTGCTTCGGTGTCACACCTGCTTCCGCCGCCTTAAGCTCAATTTTCTGACCATGCTCATCGGTTCCTGTCTGGAAAAATACATCGTATCCGTCTGCGCGTTTGAAACGTGCAATACTGTCTGCAAGCACGATTTCGTAGCTGTTACCGATATGTGGTTTGCCTGAAGTATAGGCAATCGCCGTTGTCATGTAATACTTACCTTTGTTTATCATAACATTCCTCCATTCCGGCAGTCTTCCTGCCTGTTTTTTCATTTATCCCCAGAAAAAGAAAACGCCTTCCAAGCCCGTAAGCCTGGAAGACGATGTATGATCGTGGTACCACTTCCTTTTATCCCTGCCTTGCGGCAAAGACCTCGTCAAGTACTCCAAAACAGCTCCTTTAAGCCGTCTCTTTATACTCCTCCGCTATAACAGGCGGAACCTGTCGCAGCCTAACATGTCTTCGCCGAAGTTTCTTTTCACATCAGCCGGCCAATCATGCTCGGTGCGCTGCTCAGAAGCCATCTTCGATCTGTCCGCCATTCATCCCTCCCAGCGATTCTGCGATGCAGAAACAGGATGTTCTCTGGAAATTTAAAACAGATGTACTCTCTTCTTCACTGCGTTTTCTTTTCTGTTTCAAGTTAAAGACAGATTAACACTTTCCCCTGAAAATGTCAATTCTACTTTGTCCAAACTTCCCGCATACCATGCATGTTTGCCACATATAATGTGAAGAAACTTAATTTAAGGCACGAAACTATGAAAAAAATTGTCACTTCTCCGATCTTTTGTCTGCTTCTGACCGGCGCTTTTATCTTTGCACTTTTTTGCCTCAGCCGCGGTGGGGAAGACCCGCATTTTGTCGAGATTTCCAACGCCATTTTGAAAAATAATTTCCATCCGGATACCATCAGCATGCAATTTTCCTTCCAAAACCCGCGGGAATTCGGCCTTTCCGAGGAACCCTGTGCGCTCCCTTCTTATGACCGAAAGGATTATCTTTCCGCCTCACAGTCACTGACAGATACCTTACACGCGCTGACAGAAATTCATCCCTCGCATCTGTCCGATGATGCACGTCCTACCTATGAGATTTTGTGTGATTATCTTCAAATGCAGCAGAAAGGCTCGCAGTTTCCTTACTATGAAGAGCCGCTTTCTTCCACAAGCGGTATCCATATTTCCCTGCCCGTGCTTTTGGCTGAATTTCCGACAGATACGCAGGAAGATGTCGACCGCTATCTTTCCGTGCTGTCGCTTCTTCCTTCCTATTTTGAGAGCATTGCCCGGTTTGAATCGGACAAAGCCGCCGCCGGAATGTTCATGGCTTCGGACGATGCGGACCTTGTCATTTCGCAGTGTGAATATTTTGCTTCCGAAAAGGGTACAGAGTTTTTCGAAGACTGTTTCCTTCGAATGCAGGAAAAAGTCTTCGAAGGCCGGGAAGATCTTGCTAAATCCTATGCACAAAAACACTCAGACATCCTGCAAAAAATGGTTCTTCCCGCTTATGCTTCCTTAGCCGATTCTATTCTTTTATTGAAAGAATCCGGAAAAGAAAGAAAGGGCCTGTGTCAGTATAAGCATGGCCGCAAATACTATGAATATCTCCTTCAAAAAAAAATAGGTACCGATGCCTCCACGGAGGAAATCGCCGAAAAACTTTATGTCCGTCTGGAGGATCTGTATACAGAGCTTGGACAGCTTGCCAAAGAAAGCTCTGCAACCACGCATACACAAGTACCAAAGTCACTTTCTGCCGAGCAGTGTCTGCCTGCGCTTCAGACCGAAATGAAGGAACTTTTCCCTTCGCCGGGCTGGTCTTCCTCGGTCATCATCAAGGAGATTCCGGCCTCTCTTTCCGACTTTACGGCGCCTGCCTATTATTTCACACCGAGCATTACCGCCTGCAGAAAAGGAAATACGGAGTCCGTTGAAAATATCATCTATGTCGGCTCCGAGGCACAAAATGACCCGGTTTCCCTCTTTACCACACTGGCTCACGAAGGATATCCGGGTCATATGTATCAAAATGTCTATTTCCTTGCCTCACAGGGCGTAAACAAAAAAAATGTACTCCGCTATTGCATGGATTTTCCGGGCTACAGCGAAGGATGGGCTTTTTACACGGAAATGCTCTCCTTTTCTTATGCAAAAGGTGACCCTGCCTATCTGGAAATGCTCCGACTGTCGAAAGAAATCCAGCTCTGCCTGCTCTGTATACTCGATATCCGTATCCATGACGGCGGCGCCGGCGCTACGGAAATTTCGCCTTACCTTGCACGCATCGGAATCCGCGAGCCATCCGATATCGAAAACATCTACTCCTATCTGATCAATGAGCCCGGAACCTATCTGACCTACTATGGCGGATATCTGGAACTTTTGGAATGCAAACAGCTTTACCGCAAGAAATGCATGTCAGAGGATGTGACCTATTCCAACCTTGGTTTTCATACCTTTTTCTTAGATCATGGCCCGGATTCGTATACAAACATTAAAGTTGCTATTTCTGACATGGAAGAGTGAACGACAATTATATTTAAGAGAAAAAAAAGGTACCTGTCCATTTATTTCTCAATAAATGAACGGGCACCTTTTTACCTCAAATTATCACTAAATTGGATTTCAAACCCGTATTCCCTGATAAATCAATTCATAAACTTCAGCTGATCGTATGTGTTAACAAACACATTATATACCGCGAAGTCGTGCTTCAATATCTGATGGTGTGTATAAAACATCCGTCACAATAACTTTATCACCAAGAATTATATAAAACACGGAATAATTATCTACAAGAATTCGCCTCAATTCCATCTGTTTTTCCGGTTCTGAATCCATAATTCTATAACGTTGCGGAAACGTATTTAAGGTTAATATTTCATCGGCAATCCGATTGTATTGCCCCATTGCATTCTCAGGAGAAAGTAGTTCTAATGCAATATAATTATAGATATCTTCCATATCCTGTAATGCCTCTTTTGTAATTTCCACCTTATATTGTTCCATT
>JAGAOK010000018.1 GCA_017623815.1 Lachnospiraceae bacterium | reverse complement strand
CCAACCATATCTTCGGTTACATATACAGGAACGTGTTTTCTTCCGTCATGAACTGCAATTGTGTGTCCCACGAATGATGGGAAAATTGTAGAACGACGTGACCAGGTTTTGATAACCTGTTTCTGTCCTGATTCATTCATAGCGTCTACTTTTTTCAGTAAACTTGCATCAGCGAATGGTCCTTTTTTAAGTGATCTAGCCATTTCGTCTCCTCCTTAACTATTTGATTGCTCTACCGTCTCTACGTCTTACGATCAACTTATTAGAAGCTTTTTTCTTCTTACGAGTCTTAAGACCAAGAGCAGGTTTGCCCCAAGGTGTACATGGGCCCGGACGTCCGATCGGTGCTCTACCTTCACCACCACCGTGCGGATGGTCATTCGGGTTCATTACAGAACCGCGTACTGTTGGGCGGATACCCATATGACGCTTACGTCCTGCCTTACCGATCTTAACAAGGCTGTGATCTCCGTTACCTACAACTCCGATAGTTGCACGGCAAACGATTGGAACCATTCTCATTTCTCCTGAAGGTAAACGAAGTGTTGCGTACTTACCTTCTTTTGCCATGAGCTGAGCACTGTTTCCTGCGCTACGGACCATCTGGCCGCCTTTTCCAGGATAGAGCTCGATATTGTGAACCTGTGTACCAACCGGGATGTTAGCCAGTGGTAAGCAGTTTCCAACTCTTACTTCAGCGTCTGCACCGCTCATTACTGTCATTCCGTCTGTTAATCCTTCCGGAGCGAGGATGTAAGCTTTTTCTCCATCCTTGTAGCAGATAAGAGCAATGTTTGCTGTTCTGTTCGGATCGTATTCGATACCGATTACTGTTGCCGGAATACCGTCTTTTGAATTTCTTCTAAAGTCGATGATTCTGTATTTCTTCTTTGCACCGCCTCCGCGATGTCTTACTGTGATTTTACCCTGATTGTTACGACCGGAATTCTTTGGTAATGCTACGCAAAGAGATTTTTCCGGTGTAGATTTTGTAATTTCAGAGAAATCAGATCCAGTCATATTTCTTCTGGAAGGTGTATATGGGTTATATGTTTTAATTCCCATGGTTGTTTCTCCTTTCGAATTTCGATTTGTTATCACGCTTTACTGCGTTTAAATTTGCATCTTACAGACCTGCGAAGATTTCAATATCTTTGCTCTCTGCAGTAAGCTGTACGATTGCTTTCTTTGTCTTAGCAGTTTTACCAATTACTAAACCACGTCTTTTCTTTTTGCCGTCGCAGTTCATTGTGTTAACCTTTGCTACCTTTACGCCATCAAACATTTTTTCAACAGCTTCTTTAATCTGAGCTTTGTTTGCTTCCGGGTGAACTAAGAAAGTATATTTCTTTTCGCCCATCACTTCCATACTCTTTTCGGTAATTACCGGTTTCAGAATTACATCATAATACATTAACGCTGCCATTATGCGTACACCTCCTCAATCTTTGCTGCGGAGTCTTTTGTAAGAACTACAGTTCCTGCCTTCATAATGTCATATACATTAATCTGGTTTGTCAAAGTAGTGTTTACTGTAGCCATATTTCTTGCAGAAAGAACTACGTTCTGATCGTTATCTGCAAGGATTACAAGTCCTTTTTCTACTTTGAGGTTATCCATAACCTGTTTGAAGTTCTTAGTTTTGATCTCGTCGAATTTTAATTCGTCTACAACGATTAATTTGCTATCCTGTAATTTGCTTGTTAAAGCAGATTTCAGTGCTAACTGTTTTTCTTTCTTATTTAATTTGAAAGAGTAATCTCTCGGTGTCGGAGCAAATACAACTCCTCCTCCTGTCCACTGTGGAGATCTTGTAGAACCCTGTCTTGCATGACCTGTTCCTTTCTGTCTCCAAGGTTTTCTTCCACCACCGGATACTTCAGAACGTGTTTTTGCTTTCTGTGTACCCTGACGGTTATTTGCAAGCTGCTGCTTTACAGCAAGATGAACTAAATGCTCGTTTACTTCTACGCCAAACACTGCATCGCTTAAGTCCATTTTTCCAACTTCTTTGCCTTCCATATTATAAACAGATACGTTTGCCATCTGAATGGTCCTCCTTTCATCCTAATTAAGCGTGTGCTCTAGTTGTTTCTTTGATTGTTACTAAAGCTTTCTTAGGTCCCGGTACTGAGCCTTTTACTAAAAGTAAGTTCTTTTCAGCATCTACTTTCACTACTTCGAGGTTCTGTACTGTAACTTTTACGCTACCCATGTGACCCGGCATTCCTTTTCCTTTGAATACTCTTGAAGGAGAAGAACATGCACCGTTGGAACCCTGATGACGATGGAATTTAGAACCGTGAGCCATAGGTCCTCTGTGCTGACCATGTCTCTTGATCGCGCCCTGGAATCCTTTACCTTTTGAAATAGCTGTCGCATCAATCTTGTCGCCTTCTGCGAAGATGTCTGCTTTGATTTCCTGTGCAAGAGCATACTCATCAGCGTTCTCGAATTTGAACTCTCTGACATATCTCTTTGAAGAAACACCTGCTTTTTCAAAATGTCCTTTTTCTGCTTTTGTTACACCATGTCTGTTGTAAACTTCTTTCTTTCCTGCTTTGTCTTTGTTGACAATTTTGTCTTTCTTGTCTACAAAGCCGACCTGAACTGCGCTGTAACCATCGTTTTCAACTGTTTTGATCTGAGTTACCACACAAGGTCCTGCCTGAAGTACGGTTACAGGAATTAAAGAACCGTCTTCGTTGAAGATTTGAGTCATTCCGACTTTTGTTGCTAAGATAGCTTTCTTCATTTTGTTACCTCCTTGTTTCTACAGCGGAACGAGTCATAAGCTTTCGCCTCGTCGTTCATTCTAGATCCGGGTAATCGGTAAATATAAGTGGAACATATTTGTGTTGCTTCTATATAAACCTTAATAAGGATCTAATCTGTTTGATTAATTAGTTGTTTTTCATCTTGATTCCGATGTAAACACCTGCAGGCATTTCTAATCTCTGCAGTGCATCAACAGTTTTCTGTGTCGGCGCGATTACATCGATCAGTCTTTTGTGAGTTCTCTGCTCGAACTGCTCACGGGAATCTTTGTATTTATGAACCGCTCTAATAATTGTAACAACTTCCTTTTTAGTAGGAAGCGGTACCGGTCCACTCACCTGAGATCCGTTCTTTTTCACTGTTTCGATGATTTTTTTTGCCGATGCATCTACTAACTGATGATCGTAGGCTTTCAATGTGATTCTCATCACCTGCTGATTTGCCATAAAAAAAGTCCCTCCTTTTCGTACTTTTGTTTCTTAGTACGACAAGTAGTGACTGTACACTCTCCCGTGTGTGTCCTTGACTTTCACACGTCGTTTCTACCATTTGATAGACTGTTTACTTGGTACAGTGACTTGTCGTCAGTTTCCTAACTTGACATTCGCTCCACGGAAAACCTGCAATTTCTTGCAGCAACCTCACGCTTCATAGCTATCATGCCACAGCAAAACCTAGTATAACGTAGGAATAATGGGATTGCAAGCACTTTTTTTGAAAAAATTTCTTAAAACAGAAAAATTTTTGTATTTTTTTCGGTACAATCCATTTTTTCATCATTTTTTGCCATTTTCCATCTCTAAATTCACGATTACCGCCGATCCGAGCACCAAAACCACTCCCAAAAGTGTCACCATAGACAAACGCTCTTTATATAGGAAGAAACCGATCACACTTGCTACTACCGGTTCAATGGATGCAAGAATCGATGCACGTCCCGCTTCCATATAAGTAAGACCGATGGTATAGGTCAAATAAGCAATTACCGTATTGAGCATCACCAGCCCCGCCAGCAAACCTGCCAGTCTCCACTCCGGCTCAAAGCACTCCGCCAAATGCTTTATATCAATCAGCGGAAAGAATCCGAAACAGGCAAACAAAAAGGTATAAAACGATATTGTCAGGCTCTCGTATCCTCTCTCAATGGCGTACCTGCCGAAGATGCTGTACATGGCATACCCAAACCCTGCCCCCAGTCCAAGTAATATCCCTCCGGTCGTCAAGGTCAGTTTCTGCGAAAGAATTCCGGTCACAAGTACACATCCTGTAAATGCCATAACCAGTGCCAGCAACTTCTTTGCATGAAACTGTTCTTTAAATAGGAAGATACTGAGCGTCGTCACGATTACCGGAGCCGTATATAAAAGAACAGCTGCCACCGAAAGTGACGTAAGCTGTATTGTTGTAAAATAGCAATAATTAAAAAATACAATGCTGACAATGCCCGTTCCGAAAAAACACCAGAGATCTTTTAGGCGAATACGAAACATCTTTCTATTATATAGGAAGATACCCGTTCCCAAAAAGAGCAGCGCTCCGAAAACCCGGAGCGCTCCAATCTCTAAAGATGTAAATCCATATAAACTGAGTCCGCGGACAAAAATCCCCATGCTGCCCCACAGACAACCGGCTATCAGCACAAATATCGGTGCTGTCTTTTTCATCTCTTTTTCCTTTATTTACATTCTGCCTTTACTGCCTCAAACTCATCTACCATATCCTGCGACGGTTCTTTCGTCACAAGACTGATAATTACATTTACCAAAAGTGCCACAAGGAATGCCGGAAGCAGTTCATAAATTCCCCAAACACCACCGATTGGTTTGATCATGAACTTCCAGATAAATACCATGGCTCCGCCGGCAAACATTCCTGCCAGTGCTCCCCATTTGTTAGAGCGTTTCCAAAACAGTGCAAGAAGCATAACCGGTCCGAATGCTGCTCCGAATCCTGCCCATGCAAAGGATACAATATCAAACACGGAACTGTTCGGATCCTTTGCGATAAATACCGCAATCACTGAAATAATAACCACTGATACTCTGGCAATAATCATCGCTGACTTTTCCGTCAGGTTCTTAAAGAACACTTCTTTGATAATATTTTCAGACACACTTGAGGATGCTGCCAAAAGCTGTGAATCCGCCGTTGACATAGTAGCAGCCAAAATACCGGAAAGAATCAGACCTGCTATAATCGCCGCAAAAATACCATGCTGGCTGATTACGTCGGAAATCACAACAATAATCGTCTCTGCATCTTCAAGCGCCGGAATCACTCCCGCTTTTGTCATAGCACTTCCGACAATACCAATCATGATTGCCACACCGAGTGAAATCACAACCCATACGGAAGCAATTCTTCTGGATAATTTTAATTTGTTCGGATCTTCGATTGCCATGAAACGAAGAAGAACGTGTGGCATACCAAAATATCCGAGTCCCCATGCAAGCATAGAGAAAATACTCATGATACCATAATCACCGGCTGTCTTTGTGGCCGGATCATGGATAGCTGTCAGACTAAAGTAACCGGCAAGGCTGTTTGCATTATCCATAACTTCGCCCATGCCTCCTGCTGTTACCACACCAAATCCAAGTACAACAAAAATTGCAATCGTCATTACAATACTCTGCATAAAGTCCGTTGTGCTGGCTGCAAGGAATCCGCCGAGCGCTGTATATCCCACGATAATTATAGCACTGATTACCATTGCCACAAAATAGTCCATTCCGAATAGGGTCGCGAACAATTTACCGCATGCTGCAAATCCGCTGGCCGTATATGGTACAAAGAAAATAATAATCACAATCGCTGCAAGCACGGAAAGAATCTTTTTATCATCTCTGTAACGATTGGAAAAGAATACCGGAAGCGTAGTTGAGTTATTACATTTTACCGTATATGTACGAAGTCTCTTTGCTACGATCAGCCAGTTTACGTAGGTACCGATAGCAAGACCTGCTGCCGTCCAGAATGCGTCTGCAAGACCGGTCAGATACGCCACTCCAGGAAGTCCCATTAAAAGCCAGCTACTCATATCGGAAGCCTCCGCACTCATCGCTGTAACAAACGGTCCAAGCTTCCTTCCACCCAAATAGAAGTCCGCTGTTGTTTCAGTTTTCTTTGAGCATACAAATCCGATTATGAGCATGCAAAACAAATATACCATGATCGTAACCAGAATCACCATTGCTGCTGTTGTCATATGTGTTTCTCCTCTCTTTTAACGCTTTAATTGATAAAAGCAACTATTGCTGTCATAATATCACACTTCGATTTCCAGCACAAGCGGAAAATCCGTCCGTTTCATGTATATGTAAAAGAACATAACTTTGACTATTGCCTGAAAATATTGTACATTGTATATGCAGTGATTGTGAGTTCAAAAGATATGGTTGTAGTTGTTCTATTTGGAGGCACGCTCTCGCTACGCAAAAAACGTAGCGGTACTAGGCTCGTCGATGCACTTGTGCACCGCTCGCCAAGAACCGACGTTTTTTGAGTACCTTCCAAACAGAACAACTACAACCAACATTCTCTTTCCAAACTCACAAACAGCTACATTTTCTATATATAACATATAAGGATATAAGGAGATTTTTCTATGTGGATTGCAGACAATTGGAAAGATTATGAAGTAATAGATACCTCCGGCGGTGAGAAGCTGGAGCGCTGGGGTGATTATATTCTGGTGCGTCCGGACCCGCAGGTCATTTGGAACACCCCGCACGATGCTGCGGAATGGAAGCGAAAAAACGGACACTATCACCGCAGCAGCAAAGGCGGTGGAGAATGGGAATTTTTTGACCTTCCGAATGAATGGACGATCGGTTACCGCGACCTGACCTTCCATTTAAAACCATTTAGTTTTAAACACACCGGACTTTTTCCGGAACAGGCGGTCAACTGGGACTGGTGCGCTGAGAAAATCAAAAATGCCGGTCGCGAGCTTAAGGTACTGAACCTGTTTGCTTACACAGGCGGTGCCACCATCTCCGCCGCAAACGCCGGAGCCAAAGTCACTCACGTGGATGCTTCCAAAGGAATGGTAACCTGGGCGAAAGAAAATGCCGCTTCCAGCAACATTCCGGGAGACCGCATCCGCTGGCTTGTAGATGATTGCGTGAAATTCGTGGAGCGCGAAATCCGCAGAGGGAATACTTACGATGGTATTATCATGGATCCGCCGTCCTACGGCCGTGGACCGAAGGGCGAAATCTGGAAAATTGAAGAAAGCATCTTTCCGTTTATTGAACTTACGGCAAAGGTACTTTCCAAAGATGCAGAATTCTTCCTCATCAACTCCTATACAACAGGACTTCAGCCGGCTGTACTTTCTTATATGCTAAACACAGTCCTCTGCCCAAAACTGGGCGGAAGCGTCGAGGCGCAGGAAATCGGACTTCCGGTACGCGAAAACGGACTCGTACTTCCATGCGGCGCAAGCGGACGCTGGAGCCGGAAATAGTAATATCATTTCATATAATATACTGCCACAAATCATGAGTAAGAGGTGAATTTTATGACGAACGGAACTTTAATGCAATATTTCGAATGGTATCTGCCTTCGGACGGCTCCCTATGGAAACAGCTTTCCGAAAAAGCGCAGACACTTGCTGAGAGCGGAATCACCGCACTCTGGCTCCCACCGGCGTACAAAGATGCCAACGGACAGGGCGGCGTAGGGTATGCCATATACGATTTGTATGACCTGGGTGAATTCAACCAAAAAGGAAGCATTGCCACCAAATACGGAACACGCACGGAGTATCTTGCGGCCATCAAAGCCTGTCAGAAAGCAGGCATCGATGTATACGCGGATATCGTCCTGAATCATAAAACAGGCGCAGATGAACCGGAGACACTAAACGCCTATGAATGTGCCGGCTTTAACCGCGATCAGATTTCCTCCCAAAAATCTACGATTACTGCCTGGACAAAATTTACCTTTCCGGGACGAGGCGGTAAATATTCGAATTTTACATGGAACGCAAAACATTTTGACGGTGTGGACTGGGACAATACCGCCCGCAAAAACAGTATCTATTTATTCGAAGGAAAATCGTGGGAAGAGAATGTTGACGAAGAAAACGGAAATTACGACTATCTGATGGGCGCGGATCTTGACTTCGGAAACGAAGAGGTTCTGAAAGAACTTGACACCTGGGGAAAATGGTATCTGGATACCACCGGTGTCAGCGGCTTTCGTCTCGATGCTGTAAAACACATTAAATCAGAATTTTACAAGCACTGGATTCCTTCCATGCGTGCACATGCAAAACAGGAACTTTTTACCGTCGGTGAATATTGGCACCACGATTTAGGCGCACTGAAGGAATATCTGGCTGAAACCGACCACTGCCTCAGTCTTTTTGACGTGCCGCTGCACTACAAGTTCCATCAGGCTTCCTGCCATCCGGACGGTTTTGATCTTCGAACTATTTTTGACAACACATTAGTTTCGGACGATCCGACCCATGCCGTGACCTTCGTGGATAATCACGACACACAGCCGGGACAGGCTTTGCAGTCTTTTGTAGCCGACTGGTTTAAGCCGCTCGCTTATGCACTGATCTTGCTTCGCGAAAGTGGTTATCCTTGTGTATTTTACGGTGACTATTACGGAATTCCTACTCACGGAATAAAACCCGTCGGAAAAGCGCTTACCAACCTACTCTCCGTACGTCGCACCCATGCCTACGGAAAACAGCACGACTATTTTGACGATCCGAAATGCATCGGTTTTACACGTGAAGGTAACCCCGGCGCCGATAAAACAAAGGAATGCGAAACAGGACTTGCCTGTGTGATTTCTACCGGCCATGCTGCTTGCAAACGCATGTATGTCGGAACGTCGCACGCGGGGCAGAAATTTTTCGATGTCACATGGAACCAGCGACAGATTATCGCAGTTGATGACACCGGACATGGCAATTTTCCTGTCTGCGAAAAATCCGTCAGTGTATGGATTCCGATATAAAAAGAAAAGCAGATGACCCTTGGCAACATTTTTCGCTTGTTGCCAAAGGCATCTGCCTTTTTATTTTTCATTGTCTGCAAGGTACTCCTACATTACAGCCTAACACTACCGGAATAAATATAACAAAAGCAAATATAATTCAATAATTCTTCAACCTTCTCCCGATATTCCCGGTTATCATCTAACCACATTACTGTATGTTCACTGTCCAAATCATATTCCGTTGTGTCGAATATCATCCTCTACAAGAATACATTAATCAATATCCCTGTCAAACAGGCATATATTATAACAAAAGCCCAGTATAAAAGGAAATGTTTGATTCCAAGCACTATCTTAAGTGCACCCAGATTTGTTATCTTGGTGGCCGGTCCCGTTATCATAAATGCCGCAGCACTTCCAAGGCTCATACCACTTGCGAGCCACGTCTTAAGAATCGGTATGGTACCACCTCCGCAAACATAAAGCGGAACCCCGACTG
>JAGAOK010000017.1 GCA_017623815.1 Lachnospiraceae bacterium | reverse complement strand
TTTTTCCTTGGTCAAAATTTAGCTTGGCTAATTTAACCGTTTTTACTTTGTTTAGGTTTTGTTCTCTGAACAATTCTTTTTAGAATTTTCAGGGTTGCATTGCTGTTTATTTGTCAAGGTTCTGTTGCATTGACTTTGTTTGACGCAACTCTGATATAATACCATGCGTTTCTCACTCTGTCAACACCTTTTTTTAAAAGTTTTTTTACCGCTTTTTGCGGTAGGTTTTTATCTTATCACTCGTTTTTTCCTTTGTCAATATCCTTTTAGCAAAAAAGGAAAAAAAGCAAATATAATTCCAACCAGCACTATACCATACACGATTCCTACTGCAAATCCAAGCAACTTGTTTAGCCCTCTGACAATCGGAAGCCCGGTAAATATGCGCAGAGACAGAATAATCGCTTTTAAAACAAAATAAAGCACTACATATAAAATAACACACAACAATACCCTTACAATTACCACTGTATGATCTTTTAATAATGTTAAAAACAATGCATCAAAAGCCCATGTATGGAGCAAATAGACAAATGCTATCGAAAAAACTGCTGCAAGCATTTCTCCCAGTGTATTCACAAATCCTTTTTTGCATCCCCTGATTGCACAAATCGCAATAAGCAAAAGTCCTCCAATATGCCAAATATCCATTATCTTAACTTTATCAGTTTAATTTCATCCCGGTAAACCGCAAGCACTTTATCATTTGCATCTGTCGGAATGAGAACCTGAATATTTCCTCCCAAATCTCCATTGTATTTTTCCACACCATTCAAACCCAATACCAGCACATTCGCCTCATTATATATAATTGCTTTTTTATCATCCAAAAGCAATTCGGTAAATTCAAATCCAATTTTGTGCTCCAATCTCAACTCACCCTCATTATTGTAAATCTTAACATCATACTGTCCTTTCCCCTCCAAATCGCGAAACACAAGCGCAAACCCCGTCTCACACGAATATACGCTCTGTAATTCCTGTTCAAAAGTGATCTCTTTTTCCAGTGTCGGTTTCTGTTTCCCTTTCAAAAGCAAGAGCCTTTCATCTCCGACCGCAATCGCATCTGATTCATTTAAATATAGAAGCAACGGAAAAAGTTGTTTCTCATATTCATATCCACTGACAAGATTGTCCGTCACATTTTGACCGACTCCTCCAAAATTATAAAAGGCCAGACTCGTATTCACCTTTCCCATTTCTGCTTTCGCATAAGAAACACCGAGCTTTATATTGTCCGGCGAAATGGCAAACGCTACCGGATATCCGCTATTTCGCATCGTTGTCTTAACCTCAGAAATCAGCTCCCCTTTGCTTGAATACAACCGCAGCCACGTTACCTCCTTATCTTGAAGCAACGCCGCTGCAATCCCCTGCGCCGAAACGTCCAACGCCAATATCGGCAGATTCGTCTCCACTTCAGCCATTGTTCCCTTTTTACCTATTATGTATAAGGTTGTCCCCTTGTAATCACCGACCGTCACATAGGAACCATTGTTTTTCACAATCGGTGCCTGCATTTCATAAGACTGGTTCCAAAGCTGTGCCCCTTCCTGATTATATGCTGCTATGCCGTCTTTACTATGCACCAGCATATTTCCGTCATAATTCCGGAATGTACTGGTCTGCGTCCCGACCTTCTTTATCTCTTTCACAATCTCATACTGCGTATAAACGCGGTTTTCCGCCTGTATTTTAAGGAAAACTGCCGCTACAAGAACCAGTGCAATAATCAGGCCCACACGATATACTACATGTAATTTGTGTTTAAAAATTTTATCTCTGTAATCTTCTTCGGCAAATTTGTTTTTAAACATTTTTCCACCTGTACTTTCTTTTCGATTTCATATTCGTTTTTTAGTATAACACATTTTTTCAGGGAAGTATTATTTTTTGTCCATATAATATATTATCTTTATCTACAATCTGATTCATTTCACATATCTCATCCATACGGGCAAGATTTCCATAATATTTCATACATATTTTGGCAAGCGTATCCCCTTTTTGAATCACATAAACCGTCTGCTGCGAAGCAGCCTGAGTCGCAACCTCCTGAATCGCTTCTATTTCTGCCACCTCTTGTGATTCTTCCGGAATCTCAGCCTCCTGTGTAGAATCTGTCAGCTCAGGCTGCACTTCCTGCTGTGTTTCCTCTTCAGTTTCTCTTTGTTCTTCTTCCGGCTCCGCTTCTGCCATTTCCGGCTTCAGCTGCTCCTCTTCCTCTGTTTTCAGCGCCAAATCCTCGCGGCTGACGGACGGCGCCGCTTCATCGACCGCCTGCGACGTTTCCGTCTCCTGCTCTTCCGCCAAGGCCACTTCCCTGAGTTGTGCCGCCTCTTCCACCTCGCCATTTTGATCTATTTTTCCGGAAATCTGATACAGAACCTGTTCCATATTCTGCATCTTCTCATAATTATTCAGCATCGCAATCCCTATAACCATAATAACAAGCATGAGAGCCAGACTAAGACAGGTCATCAGCGCAGCCGAACGCCTGCGATGAATTTCCTGACGTTTTTCGCTTGTCCTCTCTCTGAACTGATGGGCCGCGCGATCCGCCTCAAACTCTTCCGGATGGCGCTCTGCCGCCCGCAGAGAAACCATGTAATTTTGCATGCATTCATTTCTTTCATAATAAATATAATATCCACTCTGCTGATGCATTTTCCCCTTTTCAAACAAGTAGACATACTCTTCTTTTTCCTCCGTGTTATATTCAAAATATAGCTTTTGGTCCGAACGAAAAAACTGCTTCTGCGTACGTAAAATCTGTTCTTCTATTTCTTTCATCGAATCATTTCCCACAATCGCCCAACCGAGCACGGATGTTTCCGGGAAAAATCGCCCCGCCAGATCATTGACCTTTTGCCATGACTCCTGATCAATCACTGTCTTTTCCATAAAGAAATCTTTTTCTGCCCCAACTGCACCATTTACAAACCAGCACAGTTCATCCCCCATCATTTCTTTTTTCCCATATAAAATCACGACACGCATGGTCTCATCCGGCGATGGCGGTTGCTTTAAATATGTAATCACATAATCTTCTAAGTATACCTTTTGGCTCCCTGATACTTGTCCAATCTGACGGATATTTTTTGGTGTTTTACCTTCTTTTACAACTTCTATCATAGTTCATACCCTCTTTCTGTTTTTTATACATATAACATAAGGGCTTTTATACTTTTTATCGAAAAAAGACATCCACAGCAAAATTTTATCCGACAAAAAGACGCACAAAAAAAGACGAGAACCTCTTTCTCGTCTTTTTCAGCCAACATATTCTGTTTTTGAACTTCTTTTCCTATAGAAAAAGATCACTTTCCGCGACAAAAAATCGTTCTATTCTTTCTTCGTTTCTTCCGCGTCTGAGGAGTCTTCCGTCATATCTGTCATAGGGTCATAATAATCTTTTTTCACCAACCTGAAAATCGACCATCCTACAATAATTACACCCGCAACAGCAAACAGTATCACTGCTGCTCCGATAATGATTTTATCATTTCCCGTCATACTCCCCAGTTCCACTCCGAGGGTATAAGCAAGATACATCAAAAAACCACCGATAAAAATACGCAGATAGAGATTCATCGCCGTCGTTTTTTTCAAAATATTGTTGTTGTTTTCCATTATTCATCCAACCTTAAAACGCTTTTACAATCCTAGATAAATTTGTAAATGGTTGTGGAAGCAAACGGTTTTTCCGGACCGATTACCGGTTTAATAAAGCCATCCTGATTTGCGCAGTTCGGGAAAAACTGTGTTTCCAGACAAAGACCGCCTCTTACCGGATAGTAAGCATCTTCTTTGCCAAATTCAGGAACCATATTATTGCCGGAATAGAACTGTACTCCCGGAAGATCAGAATAAACTTCCATCGTTCTTCCCGCTTTCTCATCTACCACTTCCGCAATCTTCTGAACCTTACTTTCTTCATAATCATCAATTACAAAATTATGGTCATAGCCTTTTACAAGCGCAAGCTGCACATTTTCCGCTCCGATATCCTGCGAAACCGTTTTCATCTGCGTGAAATCAAACGGAGTTCCTGCCACCGGCGCTATCTCTCCGGTCGGAATCGCACCCATACGAACCTTCGTATAGTGAGATGCTTTCAGCCAGAGTTTTTCATCCTCTATTGTCTGCTCACAATCATGTCCTTTCAGATTGAAATAGGAATGATTGGTCGGATTGACAAGTGTCTTTTTATCTGTCGACGCATAATAGTGAATCTCTAATGCATTGTCAGATGTCAACTTATACGTTACTTTAAACTCACGATTTCCCGGAAAACCAAGTTCACCATCTTTTGCACGATATGAAAATACAACCTCATTGCCTTCTTCATTTTTCTCAGCACTCCAGACAACTTTATGAAAACCTGCTGTTGCATCTGTATGAAGGTTATTATCATTATCATTGATTACAAGATTATAAATGGTTTCATCGATTTCAAAACATCCCTTTTCTGTTCTGTTTGCCACCGGTCCGACCGTTGCTCCAAAGTAACTTCCATTTACAAAATAATCTTTTACGCGGTCATAACCCAAAACTACGTCCGCCACTTCTCCCGCTTTATTCGGAACAAAAAGATTAACCAAAATCGCTCCATAGTTCATGATATCTGCCTGCATTCCGTTTTCATTTTTCAGGGAATACAGAACCACTTCTTGTTTATCGAGAGTTCTCCCGAATTTCTTTTCTGTAATCATATAATCCTCCTTATTCAGTCACTGCTGCGCCTCCTATAACTGAATTCTACCTTCCAGCGCACGCAAAAGTGTCACTTCGTCAATGTACTCCAAATCTCCTCCGACCGGAACTCCACTGGCAATTCGTGTCACTCTGATTCCTGTCGGTTTAATCAGTTTGCTTATGTACATCGCTGTCGTTTCTCCCTCCAGACTGGAATTAGTCGCAATAATTACTTCTTCCACCTCGTCGGACTGCAATCTTGTCATAAGCTCCTTTAATTTAATATCCGAAGGCCCCACTCCCAGCATCGGCGAAATCGCTCCATGCAACACGTGATATATACCTTTGTATTTCCCGGTCTTCTCATATGCCGCCAAATCGCGCGTATTTTCTACAACCATAATTGTACTTCGGTCACGCTTTGGGTTGGCACAAATCGGACAAAGTTTATTATCCGTGAGTGTAAAACACTCCTCGCAATAGCATACATTATTGCGGGCATCCACAATTGTCGTTGCCAAACGCTCCACCTGCTCTTTTGGCATATTTACAATATGAAACGCAAGGCGTTGCGCCGACTTATGCCCGATTCCCGGCAGCGACGAAAATTCTTCAATTAATTTATTGATATATCCGCTATAAAGATCCATTAGAACGGAAATCCTCCAAGGCCGCCTGTTACACCTGACATAAGCTCTGCACTTGCTTCTTCTGCTTTGCCGAGCGCTTCATTCATAGCTGCCATGATAAGATCCTCAAGCATTTCTACATCATCCGGATCTACCGCATCCTTATCAAGTTTCACCTTGGATACCGTCTTTTTACCCGTAACAGTAACCTCGACCGCTCCGCCGCCGGCTGTCGCTGTAAATTCTTTTTCCTCAAGTTCCTGCTGTTTTTCTTCCATCTGACGCTGCATTCTCTGTGCCTGCTTCATGATGTTGTTCATGTTTCCCGGCATTCCCATTCCGCCCGGATAACCACCTCTTTTTGCCATGTTTATTTCCTCCTGGTTTATTCTTCTTCTATATCCATATGAATGATCTGCGAAAGATCAACATAACTGGCAGCAAAATTCTGCTCCTTCTGCAACGGCTTAACTTCCGCTTCAATTTCTTTTCCGATTGCGTCGCTGATACAGTTTTTCAACAGCTCCATATTCTCCGGATGTGCTGTGAAATAATCGGAATTCAGGCCATCCGAAATCACAATCAGCAGGCGATTGTCACCTCCGAGACTCAGTTTACTTCCGGAAAGATACGTCCGCATCGGCTGACCGGTGCGCTGCACAATCTCGCCCCAGCGTTTCACGACCTGCTGTACATCCTCAGGAACTGCTTTCGGAAGCGCTACTCTGGGCTTCGGCTGTGCTCCTTGCGCAGAAGCCTCAGGCTCCGCTCCTCCCGCACTGCCATTCGTATTTATTGTAAAATTTCCACTTTCAAGCTTTTCCTCAAGATCACGAATCCGCTCAATCAGCGCATCCTGTTTCACTTCCATAGCTGGTCTGCAAAGTTTAATAAGCGCCATCTCAATCATAATACGTTTTGCAGTAGCGTATCGAAGTTGTCCGGAAAGCTCCGAAAAAATACGAATATAACGCATGATAGCCCCTGCAGAGACAAGTTCCGCTTCTTCTTTCATAAGCGCCAGATTATCTCCTGACACATCGATAATATCCTCTATCCCATCCGAACTTTTCAGCAAAAGCAGGTTTCTCAAATACCATGTAAAATCCGTCACAAACTGCGTCAGTTCACGCCCCTGATAAATCACTTCTTCCAGAAGCGTGATTGCCCCGAGGACATTTTTGTCTACCACCATGCGGAGCATTTTACTAAAGACTGTATTATCTACCGCCCCAAGCACATCCAGTGCCATATCGTAGGTCAAAGTCTCTCCGTAATGGAATGCTATGCACTGATCCAGAAGACTGAGCGCATCACGCATGGAGCCATCTGCCGTCTTAGCAACATATCGAACCGCCTTTTCCTCCACATCCACATTTTCCTGCTCCATCAGGTCACGGAGACGATCCGCAATTGTCTCAATCGAAATTCGCTTAAAATCGTATCTCTGGCAACGCGAATGAATCGTAACCGGTATTTTATGCGACTCCGTCGTCGCCAAGATAAATATGACGTAAGACGGCGGCTCTTCGAGCGTCTTAAGCAGTGCATTGAACGCACCGATGGAGAGCATATGAACCTCGTCTATAATATACACTTTATATTTGCCTTCTGCAGGCGAAAACGAAACTTCATCCACAATCTCGCGAATGTTGTCCACACCATTATTGGACGCTGCGTCAATTTCAATGACATTCATACTGGTTCCCGCTGCGATTGAGCGGCACATCTTACACTCACCGCACGGATTCCCGTCAACCGGATTTTCACAATTCACGGCTTTTGCCAGAATCTTTGCAATCGTTGTCTTGCCGGTACCGCGTGTCCCGCAAAACAAATACGCATGGCCGATTCGCTCTGCCTTTATTTGATTTTGTAAAGTTGTAACAATATGATCCTGCCCCTTGACATCTTTAAAAGTGTCCGGGCGGAACTTACGATATAACGCCTGATAGGACATAAAAATCCCCTTTTTCTATTCTAGTTTTGGCTCCTTAGTCATCTCCGAAACAGATACCAAGCATCTTTGCTTCCTGAACAATGGACGCATCCGGCGAAACCATCTTGAGCTTTCCTGCCACTTCTTCCAGCGGAACCTTGATAATCTCTCGGTTTTTGATACCAACCATAAAGCCATATTCACCATTTAAAATCAATCTGCCCGCCTCGGATCCGAGACGTGATGCAAACACACGGTCATAAGGACACGGACTTCCTCCTCGCTGTGTATGTCCCGGAACCGTCACTCGCACATCATAGCCGCCCTTTTCCTGAATCTGTGCCGCCACTTCATAAGACACAGACGGATATGGTGTCTTTTTCAATTTTTCTTTATATTCCTTTTTAGATAACTTCGCATCCTCCTCGGAAATCGCGCCCTCTGCTACCGCAAGGATCGTAAAGCGACTTCCGTTTTTCATACGCTCATCAATCTTTTTAACCACACTGTCAATATTGTACGGAATTTCAGGAATCAGAATGATATCTGCACCGCCCGCCATACCGGCATTGAGCGTCAACCATCCAACCTTATGTCCCATCACTTCCACAATAAACACACGTCCATGGGAAGCCGCCGTGGTGTGAATGCAGTCAATGGCATCCGTTGCAATATCCACTGCGCTCTGGAAACCAAATGTCATATCCGTTCCCCAGAGATCATTGTCAATCGTCTTCGGAAGCGTTACAACATTAAGTCCCTCTTCACGAAGAAGATTCGCAGTCTTATGCGTTCCGTTACCACCAAGAATCACGAGACAGTCAAGCTGAAGCTTGTGATAATTCTGTTTCATCGCTTCCACTTTATCCAAGCCATTTTCATCCGGCTCGCGCATTAATTTAAAAGGAGTACGACTACTTCCGAGAATCGTTCCGCCTTTGGTCAGGATACCCGAAAAATCTTTGCCTGTCAGCATACGGAAATTACCATAAATAAGTCCTTTATATCCATCTAAAAATCCGTAAATTTCAACATCTTTCTCCGCATTTGTGATACTCTTTACAACACCGCGCATCGCCGCGTTTAATGCCTGGCAGTCGCCACCGCTGGTTAACATTCCGATTCTCTTCATAAAGCATACCTCCCGTGTCTGTTTTCTCTTTCCGCCTACAGGTCAGATTGTTTAAAAATCCAAACCTGCGATATTTCTATATTACTATATTTTTCCGATAATCACAATGTTATGCTAAAAAATTTGTGATACATTTTTACCCCCCTTTACCCGTATCGGATAAAGGGGGGTACTTTGTTACCTCTTATACATATAATATTGTTACACCGCCAAGGTTTACACTCCCCCGCAAGGTAAGAATCGGACCATCCGCTCCATTATTTCGGTTCTTCTCTTCCACACCGCCGAACGAAGCACTCATCTGATTATCAACACGCCAATTTTTCGGAACATAGAGTTCTACGCCTGCAAAGGAAACATTTAGATTTACGGTCGCATGACCGTTCCTGATATTTGCATTATCAAAATACACCTTCATCCCCGCAAACTTTGCATCGATGTTCGCCGATTCAAAATTATCGGAATTTACATATTTAACACTGCCTACAAAAGAAGAAGAAAAATCAAACTGATTGCCATCCTCCTCATCAAAGACTACGAAATCACTTCCATCCATCTCATGATTTTTAATCTTTTTCTTTTTCTTCGGTGTATAAATCATGCAGGTGCCGATGCTTAAAAGAAGCGCCGCAAAAAGAATCGTCCACGGCGTGATTGCCGTAATACCAAGTTCCGTATCATATAATATTCCAAGAAACGCCAAACTAAAATACACTCCCGGGAATGCCAGATTTACCAAGCTGTTTACAAGCACCACCGCAAATACAAGCGTCCAGAATATTTTCAAAATGCTCACATCCGGAAACGCGCCGAGTTTTGCCACCAGAATAAGCACCGCTGCTGCAATCAGAAATAATCCCCAAAACAAATTATCTTTTTTCATCTACCTAAACCTCTTTTCTTCCAAACTAATCTTCAAAGATTTGTAATAATACCTTGAGACATACACTTGTTTATGAGTGCCCGCAAACGCTACCACACTTGATGCTGTCAGATTCCGTTCCACCGAATATACCTTCGCTGTATTCAATATCGTAGATTTAGAAACACGGATGAAATTTCTCGGCAGAACCTGCTCAAGTTCATAGAGTTTGTACTTTACCGCGTAGACCTCCCCGGCTGTGTGCGCACTGATACCTCCGGTTTCTGTCTCAAAAAAGAGAATCTCATCAAGCGGTATGTAAAATTCCGTCTCGTTCTTGTAAAAGGTAAGCGTCTGCTTACGAAGCAACACATCTGCCACTGCTTTCTGCACCGCCGCCATCTCCTCTGTCAAAGAACTTCCCCGGATGACAATCTCTTCTTCTGTTAAGTTTTCATCAATTTCAATCTTAATTTTCATTGATTTTACTTATCTCCTCTTTACAAATCTCATTTTAACGTAATTTTCAAAATTGTAAACCCAATGAAAGTAAGAGGTTAATTTTCATTGCTAAGACGTAAAAAAAACGGTTCAGCCGGACAACTTTTCAGCGTTTCGAAGTCCTGATGAACCATTTTCATTTTATTTTTTAATTGTAAACTTAATCTTCTTTACATTGCCTGCTTTGTCATAAATTTTTAAGGTGTAGTTTCCGTTCTTTTTTACTTTCTTTCCGGACTTAATTTTTTTACCGTTCAAGGTTGCTTTCTTCACTCCGGAAATCTTATCCTTAAATGTAATCCTGACCGCCTTTTTATAAGTCTTCTTATTCTTGATATTTGTGGTCGGCTTCTGTTTGTCGATGCAGAATGACATTTGTCTGGTAAGGCCTGTCGCGGACTGCACCACAACCTTATACTTTCCATCCTGATTCGTCGAGAATCGATTACTTGTCTGCTGCCGGCCATTTATGGTAAAGGTAGTAATTGCGCTTTGCGCACCAACCTGAAGTGTAATCGCTCTTCTATATGCCTTTTTGTCTTTCGCGCCGCGAATGGTAATCTTATCTGCCGCTGCCAGCGCCGATTTGCTCACCGCATAAAGCCTGTTTGCCTTCTGCTGCTGCAAAGCTTTTATATCATATTTTACCGTATAACCATCCGCCTGAATCGCACCATTTGCTTTGCCCACTGCAAACGGATAGGTAATTGTCATATAAAAAAATTCCATGTCATTGATATCATTGTCTGTTACGCCTTCCACCTGATTTTCCGCCGACTCAACCTGACCTGAAATATCATAGACAGCTCTTTCCATGCTAAGCTCCAGGAAAGAAGCTTTTGTCTCCTGTGCACTCATTGTATCCTTTGATGTATATATATTATTCAGCACACCGTTTACCATCTGTGCTCCGCGATATGTAAACTCCATCCCCTCCATCAAATCTGCATAACTTGTTATATTTTCTGTCATCCCCATATCAGACAAAGACTGCATAATTGCTTCCTCTTCCTGCGACGTTGTATACATGTCCATATCAACCGCCGATGAAAAATCTGCATTAATTTTAAGTTTCTGCTCTGCGGCACATCCTGTCAGTAATGCGACAGACAAAAGTAACACTGCCAAAAATCCTTTTTTCATCTTCTCTTACTCCTTTTACACCAAATTCCATGTTTTAATTTCCCGCTTCGGTGATCCGGTTGACAACCCGACACGCACGACCATTCCATCAAACGGAACAAAAGCCGTCTGAAGTGCTGCAAATGCATCCCTCATCTGCTCAGCAGAAAGTCTTCGCGCCACCGTCGTATGCGGAAGCCAGCAAAACGGTTTGTAACACATTTGAATCTTTGTACCACTACAACTCTCAAGCGCCTGCGAGACACTCACCGAAAATTGATGCAGACACTCATTTTGCACCGGTACAAGATAAAGCACATGGGGGAAAAAGGCCGCCACCGACACCCAGGTCAAATCAGCCGCCGGCAACTCACCAAACACTGCATCCAGTGACCTGACCAAAACATCCTCGCTCTCCCTCGACTCAAATACCGTCAATGTGATATGCGGCGGAATATTTTTCTCTGTCATATCTGTATTACCGGACTTTTCTGCAACGCTATTCATCAGCCCCCGGATTTTTCTATTGGTTTTTTCATCAAAATACAAAGATATCAAATACATGGCCAAAATCTTTTCTATCCATTTTTATAAAATAATTTGTGATCTCTCTGAGCCCACCTATGCATCTCTTCTGTCCGAATCTGCACTTCAATGCGAATCCTCTCTGAATCCGCCTCCCGCCATCTACATTTCCTTCTCATGACAGAATCCCTCATCTCCGCAATCAGATGCAGACTTTGATAGCCATTTTCCTTCGGAAATCTGATATAATCCTTTTCTTTTATGATTTCAATCCCCGTTTGCTTTTCCAAAAATTTTTGCAACCGGTATACCTGCTCTACCGAGACACACACAACACGAATGCCCGCCAGATCATTTAGCTGCTCCTTCGCATTTTTATCCGATACACAGTAGCCCTTTTTTTCAAGCTTTTTCGCAATACTTTCCTTAGATTTGATTCGGTAGTCAATCAGCCTTATCGGACTGCTGCCACACATGCTGATGCACTCTTTTTCATATGCTTCCACCAGTGTCTTTACATATAATATAGCGCACATATAAATCTCTTCATTGAGCATCCCTGCTTTCACCCTTTCCGTATGCAAATATTTTTACACTCAATAAACAATATATGCATCAGAACAGGTTTGCAGAACCTAAAATTATTTATACTGTGCTCTTTCTCCGCCAATGTATTTTAATCTCGTACGAGCTGTCACAACATGCGCATTCCCGATGGTTTTCTGCTGCAGGCGGACAGGAACAGCAACCGGTGCCAGATGCATTCCGATCAGCGTATCCCCTATATCAATACCCGCCTGTGCCTGAATGGACTCGATGGCAACTGCTTCTCGGAATCCATGATAAGCAGCTGTCGCAAAAGATCCTCCTGCCTTCAGTGCAGGCATCACATTAACCATAGTTAACCGGTTAGCCTTTGCATACTCATTTTCTACAATAAGAGCACGGTTTAAATGCTCGCAGCACTGCGCCGCCAAATACACGCCAGTTCCTTGAAGTTCCTCCTGCAACGTGTCAAAAATTGCCTTCCCAATTTCCTCACTCGAATAAGAACCAATTTGATGACTTGCCACTTCGCTGGATGAGCACCCTACTACAAGCGCATCACCGCCTTCCAGCTCCGCCTCCTTCAGTAAGCCACGCACAACCAAACGTGTATCTTCTTTTATCTGATTTAAATCCATATTATTTTCTGTCGCAATTCCTACTCCCATATTTTCTCACTCTTTCTTTTTTATAAATTCTGCATTCTCACTATATCATAATCAAAAACGAAACACTACCCCGATAAACGCCGCTGCCAAAATCCATACCGCCGGGTGTAATTTATTTAATCTCTTAACCTGTAAAAATCCGAATATCATAACGCAAAGCACAATCGTTTTCAATGCCGGAACCATCCGGCCTTCGCTTTGCGTAAACAGCGAGACCCTACATATTCCCCAGACAGCAGAAGCAATCAGCGCTGTTACTGCCGGGCGAATTCCATAAAATGCGGCTTTCACTAAACGATTTTCACTAAATCCTTCCATGAACTTTGCAATAATCGTAATCACGATAACACTCGGCATTACAAGTCCTGCTGTTGCAACAACACCACCAAATACTCCTAACGTCTGCACACCGGCGTATGTCGCCATATTCAGACCAATCGGCCCCGGAGTCGACTCACTGATTGCCACCATGTTGGTAAGCTGCTGCATTGTATACCAGTCATACTTTTCTGTCAAATCCATCAAAAACGGAAGCGTTGCCGGCCCTCCGCCCACTGCAAACAGTCCTATTTTAAAAAACTCTCCAAAAAGAAGAAAAACCAATTCTCTCATTTGTTTTTCCTCCTCTCAGAAAACAACATTGTCACAATTCCCAACACCGCAGACAATATCACCAAAAGAATGGTCGGTACCTGCGTAAACATCGCCAAAACAAAAACGACCACACATACCACAACACAAAACGGGCTGACAAGGCTTTTCTTTGCCAATGTAACAACTGTATTAAGCATCAATGCGCAGACAACTGCTCGCACCCCCATCAGAGCATGTCCCAGCCATTTGTTATCCATAAACTGTTCTAAAAAAAGAGCAATCGCGGTAATAATGAGAAGTGACGGCGTCACCATTCCAAGCGTAGAAAATATCCCGCCAATTACACCTTTTCGTTTGTATCCGACATAGGTCGCTGTATTTACCGCAATAATACCAGGCGTACACTGCCCAATCGCATAGCAATCCAAAAGATCCTCTTCCGAAAGCCAGTGCTTCTTTTCCACCAGCTCATACTTAAGCATCGGAAGCATAGAAAGTCCGCCGCCAAATGTCAAACCGCCAATTCGAAAAAAGACCACAAATAGTTCTAATAATTCTTTCATTCTCATCAACTCCCTTAAATCTCCGTCAATTATGAATAAACTATTTACCTATCTTCTTTTTCAGCTGCGCATACCCTTCTGCTGCCACTGTCGGAATCAGCACTCCCGCCAACGCATTTACATATGAAATCTTCTCGCTATAGTATCCAAATGCCCACGTTGCCGGATACTCCCAGCCCATCACATAGTGCAGCACAATCGTCACCGCTCCGTAGCTGATAATGTGAAACAGCATAATCGCCAGCGAATGACGCCCCAGCATGCAAA
The DNA here is from genome assembly GCA_017623815.1 of Lachnospiraceae bacterium. Taxonomy (GTDB): domain Bacteria; phylum Bacillota; class Clostridia; order Lachnospirales; family Lachnospiraceae; genus SVFI01. The sequence continues at coordinate 15,301 of JAGAOK010000017.1, read as the reverse complement.
ACAACCGGTCAAATACGGGTACTTTTGTCATCCATTTTGCCAGATACAAAATCACAAAAACGCCAACAATCGACACAACAATCGTGACCGGACCGGAACTCGTTTCGCCGTATCTTATATTGAGTGTATAGTTATAGTGACTCCAGATCTCATTTAAACCAACCACACTCAGAACGAAAATCACCGGTGAATATTTCCCGGAAATAACTTTCCCCGCCACCTGCGGATGATTATGATAATAATATCCGAGCGCACAGAAAAATAATGCATAGGTCAGTGCATACACTACAGAGCATTTATTCCAAATAATGGTCGCCAGCGACTGCCGAAAAAAAAGCCCCAAAAGAAAGACTACAAACGATCCTCCGAGCAATATCTCATCTCTGTATTTTAATTTGTCCAAAGCCCAATGCAAAAAATAAAACACAAACACCACGAGAAACATCGGAAGCAAAAACCAGCTCGGCGACATGATATTCTCTGCAATCTGAAAGGTGAAAATACGCTTTGCCGCTTCCGGAAACGAAAATCCGTATCCGCCATATCCTGACAAGCTATAATAAAACTTACCGATAAAATACCCTGCAAAATTAGCCAACACAAACGGAATATAAATCCGCAACAGTTTCGACTTTAAAAACTTCCCAAAAGGCTTTCTGCGGAAAGTAGCACCCGACACAAAAAAGAACGCAAACAAAAAACCATATTCAAAAAAATATACCGGATGTCCTGTATGCATTACTGCAACCAGGAAAATACAGATCCCTTTTATAATGTCATACTCGGCAATGCGAAAATTTCTGCCTGCTGATAAATTCGTATCTGTCATACGTTTCCCTCCGAATTTTTATGGCAACATTCTATCACACTCCGCACAAAAAAAGAAGCCTGATCAGCTTCTCTTTCGTGCCCGCGACCGGAATCGAACCGGTACTGTATTGCTACAACAGGATTTTAAGTCCTGCGCGTCTGCCAGTTCCGCCACGCGGGCTCTTTATAAACAGCAAAAGACCTTTCGGTCTTTTACTAAAATGGGCGGAGAAGGATTCGAACCTTCGAAGGCATTGCCAGCAGATTTACAGTCTGTCCCCTTTGGCCACTCGGGAATCCACCCATGTTAGAGCGAAATCGCTCTGACAATATGAAATATTAGCACAACATCTGCTAAAAATCAAGCAATTTTTTAATTTCTATGCTTTAAAATCAGTACCGAAGTCGGCGGAAGCGTAACCTGTACTTTACCCGCAGTTACCGGATACTCCATCTTCTCTGTTGTATAACCGCCCGCATGGGTCAGCATAAGCCGCTCCATCGTTGTCTCTCGTCCCACGCCAAACTCCCATACAGTAAGTTCTTTTGTCATCTCATGATGGTTGTTATTTACCATAACCAGCGTCTGCTCCGCTTTATTAAACCGAGCATAGGAGATAAAATTGTAATCCGAAACTGATTTTTTCAAAGATCCTGTTTTGAGCTCCGGATTCTCTTTATGAATGCGAATCATCTCTTTATGGAAATTAATCAGATCATAATCTTCTCTGCCCCACGGATAGCTGCGTCGGTTGTCCGGATCCGTAAAGCCGCAAAGTCCGGCTTCATCACCATAATAAATCGTCGGAGCCCCCGGCCAGGTCATCTGCACGGCAACCGCTTCACGCATAACCGCTTTATTTACATCCCAGTTGGCCGCTTCGCTTCCCATGGTATTGACACGACCGACCTTTTTGTTCGTACGTGTCAGGAAGCGGGAATGATCATGGTTCGAAAGCTCATTCATTGCAACCTGAAGTGCCGGTGTTGTAAACGCGGCTCCATGGTGAATCATTGCTCCCCAGAAACTGTCGGCATTTCCATACAAATCCTCGCGATAGTCATCGCTATGTTTCTGCATTCCGGTCAAAAACCATGTGAGCGGCTCCATGAACGCATCATAGTTCATCACCGTATCCCACTCACAGTTTTCAATCCACTCCTTCGGCGAACCATAATGCTCTGCCAAAACAATCGCATTCGGATTTGCCTCTCTTACTGCATTGTGGAAATCTTTCCAGAAACGATGGTTCATCTCCGGCGAGTGTCCAAGATCCGCCGCCACATCCAAACGCCATCCGTCCACATTAAAAGGCGGTGACACCCATTTACGTCCGATTTCAAGAACATAATCATAGAGTTCCTGCGATCCCTCATAATTGAGCTTCGGTAATGTATCATGTCCCCACCACCCGTCATAAGTCGGATTGTATGGCCATTTATTTTCATCATAAAAATGAAAAAAATTCCGATACGGACTATCCGCTGCCACATAAGCCCCTTTGTCATATCCCTCAAAGTTTTCATATATCCCCTCTCGATCCATCCACTTATTAAACGAACCACAGTGGTTAAACACGCCGTCAAGAATGACCTTCATGCCGCGTTTATGCGCTTCCTCCACAAGCTCCGCAAAAAGCTGATTGGAAGCCTCCAGGTTCTTTTTGTTTGCTACACGGTTAATATAGCGGGTTGCCAAACGATTTTCCTTCTCGTGTGGCTGTAATAACTCCCCCTGATCATCCACAATTCGTCCAAAATGCGGATCAATATAATCATAGTCCTGAATATCGTATTTATGGTTAGATGGCGAAACAAAAAGCGGATTAAAGTAGATAACATCTACCCCCAGCTGCTGCAGATAGTCCATCTTCTGCATAACCCCGGCAAGGTCTCCGCCGTAAAATTCACGAACTCCCATCATCGCCGGATATTTGTACCAATCTGTCACCTGATTGACATGCTCACCAATATAGTTGTATTCATCATTCAATACATCATTGGTCGGATCACCGTTGTAAAAACGATCCACATAAATCTGGTACATAACTGCACCTTTGGCCCAGTCCGGTGTATGTTGACCCGGAACGAGTGTAAATTTGTAATAATCCTGTACCTCTTTTGCCACACCACGCATATCATATATGCAGGATACTCTGCCATTGTGCACCTCAAAGTAATATTCTATTTTTTTATCACTAAGCTGTACCTCTGTTATATAAAAATCGAACTCATCGGTCTGCTCAACTTTGTCCATCACAATCTTTTCTTCACCCAGAACAAAGAAAACATGATCGACATTATTTTTGCCTGTTCGAAAACGAATCTTAACGGTCGAAAACAATTCCGGCTCCGGTGGATTAACATAATCCACAGTCATGTCGGAAAAAAGAGCTTTTTTATTAAAGACAGGTCTCATAGAAGTGATATATTTTAAATTTCGTTCTATCTGATAGAGCTGCTTGTCATTCATAACATAAACCTCCACGCTTCCTACGCGTCATATTTTCTATATTTTATAGTATATGTTTTTTTTATTCAATACGTTTTTCTTTAAAATGGTCGAAAGGCCTGTTAACTAAGTTAACAGGCCTTTCGGAGAAGGTATTTCTTTCTTATGGGGTATAGCAAAAAACTATGTAATGTATTGGGGGGTTACAAGTGTATTCTAGCAAAGCAGGTACGTATTGTCCAGTTCCAGATTTCACAAAATTAACAAACGATATTATCTTTTTTTGTTCACTATTACCAATACGCAAAAAGACGCGTCAATAGAATGCGCGTCTTTTAGGTGTTTTGTTGTGAACTTTTACCAAATCACTACACTGCTTTACCAGAAAACAGCGACTCAAACTCTTCTCTTGAAATTCGTTCTTTTTCAATTAACAGATCTGCGCAGGCATGAAGCACCTCCATATGCTCCTTGATAATACCGGTTGCCTCATCATAACACTCTGAAATAATTCGCTTTACTTCCTGATCAATCTGTCCTGCCACCTCTTCGCTCATGGTTTTAGCATGTGCAAGGTCTCTTCCGATAAATACCTCATCATTGTCATCATCATAATTCACGGTTCCAATCAGTTCTGACATACCAAAACGTGTCACCATACTTCTGGCTGCGCCTGTTGCTTTTTTAATATCACTGGAAGCACCTGTTGTGATGTCACCGAATATGAGTTCCTCTGCAATACGACCGCCGAGCGAAACCATAATGTCCTGCAGCATTTTGCTTTTGGTCATAAACATGTCATCATTTTCCGGAAGAGGCATTGTATATCCCGCTGCCCCGACACCGGTCGGAATCACAGATACTGTATACACAGGTCCGACATCCGGAAGAACATGGAACAGAATTGCATGTCCAGCCTCGTGATAAGCCGTGATTTTTTTCTCTTTGTCAGAAACAATCCGGCTCTTTTTCTCCGTGCCGATTCCAACTTTGATAAATGCCTTTTTAATATCCTCGCTCTGCACATAGGCTTTATTCTGGGTTGCCGCAATAATCGCTGCCTCGTTTAAAAGATTTTCCAAATCTGCACCTGTAAATCCTGCACTCGTCTGCGCAATCTGTTTCAAGTCAACATCCTCTGCGAGCGGTTTATTCTTTGCATGTACCTTCAAAATCTCTTCTCTTCCGCCGACGTCCGGTCTTCCAACCGCAATTTTGCGGTCAAAACGCCCCGGTCTCATAATCGCCGGATCAAGAATGTCCACACGGTTCGTCGCCGCCAACACGATAATACCTTCATTTTCCGCAAAACCATCCATCTCTACCAGAAGCTGATTGAGCGTCTGCTCTCTCTCATCATGGCCGCCCCCCATACCGGTTCCGCGACGTCTGGCTACCGCATCAATCTCATCGATAAAAACAATACACGGATGATTTTTCTTTGCATCCTCAAAAAGATCTCTGACTCGCGATGCTCCTACACCGACAAACATCTCCACAAAATCCGAACCGGAAATCGAGAAAAACGGAACGTTTGCTTCTCCTGCAATCGCTTTGGCAAGAAGTGTTTTACCGGTTCCCGGAGGTCCCTCCAAAAGAACTCCTTTCGGAATGCGTGCTCCGACCTTAGTAAATTTCATCGGGTCACGCAGAAAATCTACAATTTCTTCAAGCTCCTCTTTTTCTTCCCGAAGCCCCGCAACATCCTTGAGCGTAATTTTTCCCTCACCGATTCCTGTCATACGCGCACGGGATTTTCCGAAATTCATCATCCGGTTATTTCCACCACCGCCACCATGACTGTTCATCAGCGAGAAAAAGAAAATAAATATAACAAAAATCACAAGCATCGGAAGTACATAGTACATAAACCAGTTTTCACTTGGCATATCCTGCATAATGACAGGAATACCTGCTTCATATAATACCGCTTCCACTTTTGTCACATCAGAGACATACATCTCCTTCACTAGTCCCTCTTTCAGTTCCAGGTACACCGTACCTGTCGGCACTTCACTATTTGGCGCAATCGAAGCTGATACAATATTTTTCGCCTCAAAGTCCTCCATAAAATTGTTCCAGTTGTAACCTGTCACATTACTGCGAAGTGTACCAATCCAGATTGCAAATCCCAAAAGGACAAGAATGAAAATAAAATATCCTCCCAGTCCTCTTTTCTTATTGTTTTCGTTCATGTTGTAAACCTTTCTGTTTCTTTATTATTCGAATTCCACAATTCCGATATACGGAAGATTGCGGTACTTCTGTGCATAATCAAGTCCGTATCCCACTACAAACTCATCCGGGATTGAATATCCGTTATAGTCGATTTTCACCTCTACCACACGGCGATCCGGTTTGTCCAGCAATGTACAGAGTTTCAAAGACTCCGGCTGTCTTTCCTTAAGCATCTCCAAAAGATAACTAAGTGTCCGGCCTGTATCAATGATATCCTCCACTACAATGACATCTCTTCCGACAATCGGTTCTTCCAGATCCTTGACAATCTTAACAACTCCGCTGGATGTTGTTGACATACCATAACTGGAAGCAGACATAAAATCAATCGTTACCGGAACTGTAATTCTCTTGGCCAGTTCACACATAAAAAAACTACCGCCTCGAAGAATACCTATCAGATGTACTTCTTTTCCCTCATAATCCCGGTTAATCTGATTTGCAATTTCGCGTATTCTCGCCGATACCTCTTCTTCAGAATACATCACTCTTATTCTTTCAGCCATTTTTATCCTCCCGCAACTGTTATCTCCAGTATATTTTTCGTCGTTTCATCCACAAGTACCGCATTGCTGATCCGTCTTCCCACAAAATACAGCATATGATTTCTTTCCGCTACTATGATACTTCTACTCCGGTCCGCTTTCGGAATTTTTTCGTTCACCATATAATCTTTGACATATTTTTTGTTTTTATCATTGAAATAGAAAAAATCCTCTTCCTGAGGGGAACGAATCGTGACCATTTCTCCTATTTTATCACAATCAAGCCATTTCGTATATGCTTTTGTCGGAATCTGTGCATTCCTTTCGTAAGCAAACCGGCGTAGTCTCATCTTTTTTCCATCCGGTAAAAGAAGTTCTTTTTCTCCCTTGATTTCCCGTATTGACACCTCAACACAAAACTCCGTTTCTTTTTCCTCTGTCAAATCTTTCTTTCGAAAAAGGAGCATATCATAACTTTTTTCAGCTTCTATTCCGTAGGGAAGATCAAGTTTTCGCCCCACCTGCATATCGGTAAGCCCAAGCGCCGACTCGACATGTATCCGGGAAATATCCTTTTTCTGTCCGGCCTGCACAAACAGACATTCTCGCACGACTTCTCCCTGCAGATACGGATGTAATCCAGCAATTTTTTGACAGGATAGCTTCATGACATCTCCTGCCTGTCCGGTCCATTCCACGCATTCCTCCATCGCCTTTTGAATCTGCTGCTTAAGATAGCCGGCAAGCTGTTCCATATTCTCACCGGCCGCCGCAATGTGCTCCCCGGCGCCCGGACAAATCTCTTCCAGCACCGGCATTACTTCAAGACGAATACGATTCCGGCTGTATCGTGTACTTTCATTCGTCTCATCAACGACATACTCCTGCCCACCGTCAGATAAATAATTCTCAATCTGATCTCTGCTTAAGCAAAGAATCGGACGAATCACAACATCTCTGACCGGATGCATTCCGGACAGTCCATTCGGTCCGCTCCCCCTGCATATATGAAACAGAATCGTCTCTGCCTGATCATTTTTGTGATGTGCCACGGCCACTTTAGTTGCTCCCGATTTTTTCATCGTCTGCGTAAAGCATCGGTAGCGAAGCTCTCTTCCTGCTTCTTCCTCAGACATCCCATTTTCATCTGCGTGCGCTTTTACATCCACCGAATACACATGAAGTAAAACATGCTCGCTATCGCAAAGAGCCCGCACAAAAGCCTCATCACGCGCTGCAGTATCCCTTAGGCAGTGATTCACATGCACTGCCTCCAGTGAAAAATCCAGTTTCTCTCGTAAAGCAAGTAATATACGAAACAGACATACCGAATCCGCTCCTCCGGACAATCCAATCAGGATTTTTTCCCCTGTACTTATCATATGAAATTTTTTTATATATGCAGACACCATTTCCTCTGTCTGTCTGCTTTCATCCAATTTACCCATAGTCACAATATATCGTTTTTGAGTTTAAAATGCAACCGGCAATCCCTCTTTTTCACAGATACCGATAGCCAGAATGGTCATATCATCCCGAACGATTCCTCCACCTGCCCGGATTGCCATTTGAAGCACATTAGCAGTCAGATCCGGAAGCGTCATTCCAATCAGTCCCGTCACATAAGACTCAAACAGTTCCATATTGTCATAAAACAAATCCATCACCCCGTCCGATGCAAGCAGTACTACATCCTGATCCTGTAAATACAGTGTCTTTTTATACCCCTCCACCCTCGGATTGATACCAAGCGACAATCGGTCCGCCGCAATTTCCCTCAGTTTTTTTCCACGGATGCAAAACGAAGGCGCACTTCCATTCTTATAAAAATTGCACTCCCCGGTATATTGATTCAGTTCCATAAGATCGAGTGAAACACTTCTCTCTCCTCCATGTTGCACATACAAAAGTTCATCACAGACATGGATACAGTTTTTGACAGATAGCCCTGACTCAATATGCTTTTCCACAAGCGTCAACAAATTTTCACTGTCTATACACGCTTCAGGACCGCTTCCCATTCCGTCTGCAATCGCAGCAATATAGGTTCCTTCATCAAACTCACGCATTAAATAATTGTCTCCGGATACCGCTTCACCTTCCTTTGTGACTTTCGCAAACCCTCCATACACACGAAAGTGCGTTTCTTCCTGAAAACACACCGCAATCCACTCATCCCGCACATAGGCCGGTCCTTCCGCAACAGGCAGCATAGACAGATGCGTAATCTCCGAAATCAAGTCCGCAATGTCATGTACTTCAAAATAAATACCACTCTGTGCTTTGACAAGCAGTCCGATTTCCGTATATCCATTGCGATTTTCCCTTCGATAATATTCTTTTACGCTGATTCCTGCTGTCGATAATTCTTTCCTTATTCTTTTTTCCTGCTTTAAAGAAAGCCCTGTATCCGAAATCGTATCTTTTGTCATCTGCATCAGTTGTCCTGACGCATTCATCACAAATTTCGAAAATACTTCCCTCTGTCTTTGTATCTTTCTGTCTGCAAGCAGATCAGCCCTGCTTGTATATGTCCCTTCCTTTGTCTGCGTCTGCGGCAGATAAACATCCGCAATATCTCTTAACAAATTTGCGTACAAAGCCATACGATTTTTTGTAAACTCTTCCATAGCAACGACTCCTTCAGGCCTCAGGTCCTGTCCTTATTTTTCATGGTAAAGTATAACTAAAACCTCGCTCAGAATTTGTCAAAGCAGAGACTTTATCTCTATAAAATTTGCGACAAAAAAATAAAGCATACCTGCTTTTGCGGCAAATATACTTTATTTTTGTAGTTTAAATAAAATCTCATCACTATGTACCAGACCAAGTTTGTCCTGCGCAACCTCTTCTACATAGGAGTCTGTCTGCACATATTTTTTCAGTTGTTCCAGTTCTTGTGCTCTTTCCTCCTCCTGTGCAATCTGTAACTGAAGTTCAGCCTTCTGTAATGCATATGCGTCCTGTTTTTTCTGAAGATCCCTTCCTGCCACCGCAACAAGCCCCAGCAAAACAATCAGAACGCAAAGGACAAGAGCAAAATCGAACCGACTCTGTCTTTTACTACGACGTCTCATCCGACTCATGTTGATCCCTCTTTTTCACATTCTTGCGTTTACATAAGACAATTTTAACTTCTTTTATGTTGCCCGTCAACTTGTTTTTTAACCCACAACCCGCTCTCTCCGCAGCTCGAAACCCCTTAATAAATGCGGCTTTCACAAGTTTTAGTGGGGTCTCCACAACCGCCACCACTAGATGTAGTATCCGTCCTAATACTGTTGACATAAAAATTACCAAAAAATCTCCAAAAATTTTTTTATAAAGCAACATTCCGGCAAACAGACCAAAGACTGCAAACCAGCGAAGTGTTCCGTTATTCATGTGATAAAGAAGCAAAAAGAGAAGAATTGAGACAAACACCCAAAAAAGACAGTCCTCAAGAGCAATCACCATATACGGGTGCTTTATCACTCTGCGAACAACTCTCAAACCATCGTAGACTATCGTAATCGCGATTCCGGTCAGCAAACAATAAATCCAGAATATGCTTTCATTCATAATCTCTAAACTCATTATTTAAACAATCGTCCTAAAATGGATTCTCCCTTTCCTCCATAATTTGCCACATCCGAATAAGTAAGTGAATCTATCTTTCCCTCGATATCCACTTCTCCTTTCTCGAGTGTCAGGCGGTTTACATGCAGATCACTCCCCTTAATCATCAACATCCCCTGATCTGTCTCCAAGAGAATTTCAGACAGATCAAAGGAGAGCACATCGCAAACGCCGCTTACCAGACATGTCCTTCTGTTCGTAAGCATAAATTTATGGGATCTTTGTTTTACATTCATTGTTTCATCCATAGTTTTTTCCTCCTTCCGTCCATCTATATATATGACCCCGGCGGAAAAACTATGCAAAAAAAGATGCTCGTTATAAATAACGAAACATCTCTTTTGCCTCTTCTTTCCGAACTGTTTCCTGTACCGTAACAACCTCTACCTTTACATCTTTATTTCCAAAGTTAATGGTAATCGTATCTCCGACTTTTACTTCTGTGCCGGCCTTTGCCACCTTATCGTTAATCATAACACGCCCTGCATCGCACGCCTCATTTGCAACACTGCGGCGTTTGATAAGACGCGACACTTTTAAGTATTTGTCCAGCCTCATAATATCCATCCCTTTCTACTTATTGCAAAAATAAAAAGAGCAGGATAAAAGCTCCTACTCTTTTTTACCTCTAATCTGATTAAGCGTTTACTAAATCCTTTAAAGCTTTACCAGCTTTGAATTTAGGTGCTTTAGAAGCAGCAATCTTCATAGGTGCACCACTCTGTGGGTTTCTTCCTTCTCTAGCTGCTCTTTCAGAAACTTCGAATGTACCAAAACCTACTAACTGGATTTTGCCACCTTTCTTTAATTCTTCAGATACAACATCTGTGAAAGCTTTTAATGCGCTTTCAGCATCCTTTTTAGATAATCCTGCCTGATCAGCCATAGCTGCAACTAATTCTGCTTTGTTCATTTGAACTTCCTCCTCTTACTGAGTATTTTTATTTTGCTACCATTTTCCATCACGGGAAAATGCCTAATATTATTTATATCCTTTTTTCATAGTATTGTCAAGGTAAAAAAGGCATTTTTACTGGTTTTCTTCTTCTTTCTCAAGGCTCGAAAAAGAATAGCGTACATCTTTCCCCTCATCGTCTACTTCCAACGAATAACTGCGTGTTTTGTAACCGCTCTTTCGCACCGAAATCGTATAGGTCCCCTGCTTCTTTGCAAATGATGTCGGTATCGTTCCGATATATTTGCCATCCACGTACAACTGTGCATCCTCCGGTGCATCAATATACACCTTATACGCATCCTCCTCTGACGGAGATATCGCAGAGTTTCCGCTTACAGATGTATCCTCTTTATCGTCCGGTTTGCTTTCCGAATCCTCCTCAGATTCCTCATTATCTTTCGCTTTCTCCATATTGATACTGATGTTTGCCATCTCCTGCCCCACCTTAATATAACGCGAAAGTGTACTATATCCGGCCTTGCTCGCTTCCATATGATGAATTCCGTACGAAAGATTGATAACGCCACTGTAATCGACCTGTTTTCCGTCAATTTTCAGAGTCGCATCAGACGGAACGATTGTAAAAACAATTCCGCCGATTTTGTCTCCGTCTGCTTCTTCTTTTACCAGATCGGAAACATCCACCTGCGTCTCCTCATTGGCTGTGACCGTTACCGGCTTGGTTCCGACATTTCCTTCATTAGAAATAAGCATTTCATAAGAACCTGCCGGAATCAAAAGGAGCATATCCTTTTCCACCTTGCGGATAATGGACTGTCCAAATTCCACCCATCCGTCTACAAAGGCATCTGCATTGACCAAACGCACATACCCATGACCATTTGTAATGGTAATGCTTTTAATGGTGCGATCCTGCGCCGCAACCCGAAGCGTGTCCACTTCATGAATATCCATAAGGGCAAACACGTCACCGTCTGATAAAACCGGTGCCGCCGAGTCAATTGCATATTCCACGCCATCCATCTCAAATGTTCTCGCCGTTCGGTTTATCTTAAAATCCGTGACCGCTTCCGTGATGGTCACCGATTGGTCCAGCCATATGTTTATTGCTCTTTTTTCATCTTTTATAAAAGTCACTTCCACGACATCTCCGACCTGAAGCTGACCAACCACAAGTTCTTCATTGTGACGGCTCTTGATTCCGGTGGCATTGTCATAAGTAAGTGTATAGCTTTTTTCGACAATGCTATTATAAAATGTAATTTGCTGTTTGGTTTCTTCTATTTTCTGTATGATTGCCCGGTCCAGTGAATCCGCAGCCTTAAGACTTTCCTCTGACCAGTCCAAAGTCACTTCCTCCGGCGGCGCCTGCATGGTCTCTGCCGTACCTTGAGAGCACCCGCACATCAACAGACAAAGCGCGCAGAAAATAAAGAGCCACATTCTTTGTTTTCTCATATGAGGCCTTCCTTTCTGCGCTAAGTATAGCATACACTATCTGCATGTTTCCAGCCATTTATTTAAAAACAGCTGTCTTTTCTCCTCCTTCTGCTCAAATGCCTCCAGCTTTTCCTGCTGTCGTCTCGCCGGCACAGATTTTCTGCGGTTTAAATATCCGTTTGCAATTTTCCAGAATTTTTCAGGATACAAAAATCTCGCATACAGATATCGTTTCTCCGCTTTTTCCAGTTTCAGTTCTTTTTCATAGGCGGCAAGCATTTCCCTTCCCAGTTCGTACGACCAATCATTTTTCTCCAAGATTTTGCGCATGAACAAATATATGTCTTTTGTCTGCAAATGTGCTCCCATTTTCTCAAAATTTACAAATGTAACACCTTGCTTGGTAAACAACACATTATGATGCGTACAATTTCCATGTACCATCATCCGCTCAGCTTCCTGTTTTTTCCCCAAAGCCTGCAGGCATTCTCCGTCAAGAAAAGAACATGCAAGCGCCGCCTGTTCCAGATATCTGTCGCAAGAATGCAAAAACATAAGTTCAAACTCTTCTTTTTTCGGATTCTTTCTTATGTAATTGCGTGTACGTATCAGTTCCGTCGTACGCCGGTCAAAATCTTCCAACAGATTATCTCTTTTCCCGCCGACTTCATCTCCCCCCTCAAAATCAGGATTTCTCATGGCAACATGAAGACGGGCAAGTGCCGAGGAAGCCTCGATACATGCACTCTCCTCCAGCACATTGCATTCCGCTCCGTCGATATAGCGCTTAACGATATACTTTTTCCCTTCATAATCCGTACAAAAAAGTTCCTCCTCCGAGGTTTTCAGAATCAGATCAAGCGGGCAGGCAAATCGTTTGGCAACATTTTTAAGCAGGCGCTCCTCCATCGCCAGATTCTCTATCGGGCCGCTGTACTCAACCAGTTCCAGCGTTCCCTTTTCTGTCTCTGCAATGATAGCACCTCTTCCTTTCCTTGTTTTTTCTATCGTAACATCATATTTTTCAAACAGTGAAACCGCTCTGTCATTCATAAAAAAATCCCCTTCATAAGAATGTCTTATTTATCTTATGAAGGGTTCTCTTAAAAAATGCTTTTTGCCGCAATCGAAAGCAATTTTTCTTTTTCATTTTTCTCCGGATCATCCAGCACAATTTCAAGCAGCCTTCCAAGCTGCTCTCCCAGCTGCGGTCCCGGCTTCATACCAAGTGCTATCAGATCTTGTCCGGTCACTGCAAGGTCTTTTAGGGTAAAACACTCTCCTTCTTCCTTGACCTGGCTGTATATCTGCGCAAGCTGCTCCAGTTCCTTAAGTTTTTCCTCCCGCTTGTATGCACTCTGCGCCATTGTATCTGCTCTTTTTACCTCAAGAAGAAGCAAAAATAACCCTTCGCCGATTTTATTGAGCGCGCGGCGGACACCTTTTTTCCCCGGCGCAGTTTTATAGTCATGCCAATAAGTAAGTTTTTTTACCTTGCAAATGGTATCATTGTCAAATTTCAACTGTTTTAGTACGCTTTCCGCATGTTTCTCCGAGTATACAGCATGTCCGTGAAAATGATCAATTCCGTCCGCATCTGTCGTCTTCGTATCCGGTTTTCCCATATCATGAAACAGCATCGTAAGTCGCAACACTTTGTCCGGTTTTATTTCCTGCATCGCTTTGATAGTATGTTCACCCACGCTAAAACAGTGGTGCGGATTGTTCTGCTCCATCTCCATCATGCGATCAAACTGTGGCAAAATCACACTCGTAATACCGGTCTCATAAAGAAGTCGCATGTGTTCCGGATGGTCGGACGTAACAAGTTTGACAAGTTCCACCTGTATCCTCTCAGCGCTGATCTTTTTCAGCGCCTGTGCCATCTCTCCGATTGCTTCCTTCGTTTTTTCCTCAATCTCATAGCCAAGCTGCGCCGCAAAACGGACTGCCCGCATAATACGGAGCGCATCTTCTGTAAAACGCTGCTTCGGATCTCCAACCGCACGGATAACCTTGTTTTCAAGATCCTTCATTCCGCCGAATGCATCCACAATTCCGGTTCGGTCATTGTATGCCATGGCATTGATTGTAAAATCGCGGCGCATCAAATCCTCCACCAGATCTGCGGTAAATGTCACAGACTTCGGATGACGGCTGTCTTCATATTCTCCGTCTATGCGGTACGTTGTCACTTCATAGCCCACGTGATGTTTCATGACTGTCACGGTTCCATGCTGCAAACCTGTATCGATGGTATGGGAAAACAAATCTTTTACCTGCTGCGGAAGCGCATTGGTCGTAATGTCCCAATCATTCGGACATCTTCCCAGAATGCTGTCCCTGACACATCCGCCGACAGCATAGGCTTCATAGCCTGCTTCCTCTAATATATGAATGATTTCTGCTACGTCTTTTGGTAGGGTAATCATAGGTGGTCCTTTCTTTTTTATAAATATAAAATCTCTTATATATCAGCGTATATATCCTTCCTCAGGGACGCTTTCGCTCCGCGAAAAACGTAACGGTACTAAGAGGCCATGCTGACGCATGCCCTCTAAGGACCGACGTTTTTCAAGACCCTTCGGGAAGGATATATACACTGATAAAACAACATTCTTATTCTACTTCTGATAAAAAAGAAAGTAAAATAAGATAAACACAAGTAAATACAGCACATTCATGGCGGTGAAGGCGAGCGTGTATCTGCCTCTTTGTCCCGGATAGGCTTTGGCAAATGCTTTGTAGGAAATCAGGCTTGCCATGGAAGCGATCAGGGTTCCGAGTCCGCCGATATTCACTCCCAGAAGAAGTGCCTTAAGATCCGATGCAAATCCCGACAAAAGAAGCGCGGCCGGAACATTGCTGATTACCTGACTGGTCAGCACTGCTACTATAAACTCTCTCCCCTGCATCAGGTTTTCCAAGAGCATGGCTATACTTTGTATATTTCCCATATTTCCGACAAAAATAAAGAATCCGCAAAATGTAAAAAGCAGGCAATAATCCACACTTCCAAGCGTTTTTCTATCGGTAATAAGCACCAGTGGTACCGTAACTGCCAGCGCAGCCGCAAAAGACAGCACCTTAGCTACAACAAGAATGCTCACCAAAAACAAGGCGGTATACATCCCAATCAGCATCATTCTTTTTCCGGTCCGGTATTGTATCGCCGGAAGGGAAATATCCTCCATCGCTTCACCTCTGCTAATCCAAAAGCAACTGACGGCCAGCAATAAAAGCGAAAGGATGCAGGCAGGTAACATCACTGTCAAAAATCCCGAAAGTGTATATCCTGCATAGTCAAACAAATACAGATTTTGCGGATTTCCGATGGGC
>JAGAOK010000016.1 GCA_017623815.1 Lachnospiraceae bacterium | reverse complement strand
TTTCTCATCTCCTCATTTTCCGGCAACTGCCATCCGGCTAAAATTTCCCGGGCCTTATCGGGTGTAATCAATGGTCTTAGTTCCACCGTGTGGTTTTCCACCGGAATATAAGCGACTTTATCTTTTTGATAAACCGATTTGAGTACATAATAGGAAACCGCATTTCCCTTTTTCGGAGCAAGGTTTGTCACATCTGCCACAAGACATACGCCCATACTCTCACTGTATATGTAATCTTTCTTTTGAAACATATATCTTCCCTCTTTGGTTAAATTACACGTCTGACTGCAAGGATTGTACGATAGGTTGCATATCCGTAAACAATTCCTGTCTGCGGCGTACTCGCATGAACAATCTGTCCGTCTCCGAGATAAAGTGCAACATGGCCTGCATAACAGATAATATCTCCCGGCTGGGCATCTTCATACGCCACTCCGACACCACAACTTCTCTGGCTGTAGGAATCACGTGGAATGGATATTCCGAAATGCGCATATACCGCCTGTGTAAATCCGGAACAGTCCGTTCCGTTTGTCAGGCTGGTACCTCCGTATACATACGGATTCCCTACAAACTGACATGCATAATTGCAGACCTGCTGTCCGAGTGAAGATCCGGAACCTCCGTCATAAGAATCTCCATCATAGGAACCGTCGTCATAAGAATCATCATACGAATCGTCATAGAAATCATCAGAAGGATCATCATAGGAATCATCAGAATCTCCGCCGCCTTCGGTCTCTCCGGTATTGATATCTACTGTTGTAGAACCATCGCCGTCAGTATCACTTCCCTGTGCCTTCTTTGCTTCTTCCCGTCTCTTCTTTTCTGCTTTTTCCTTTTCTTTACGAGCTTTTTCTTCCATTTTACGGATGCGCTCTGTCTGCTGCTGAAGCTGAGTCTTATATGCAGTTGCTTTCTTTTTTGCATCTTCAAGCTGTGCATCAAAGTCTTCCACAGAACGTCTTTTTATTGCTACCAGCATCTCAAGGTTTTTCTTTTCTCCCTCAAGTTCGTATTCCGCTGTACGCATTTGGGACTGCTCATCTTCTAATGTACTTTTTAGATTTTCAATTCCCTCACGCGTTTCCACGAATTCATTCAAAAGTTCTCTGTCATAACTATAGATGCCTTCCACGTACTCAGCTTTATTCATCATATCTGAATAGTTGACTGCGCCAAGAAGTGCCTGCATGTAAACCATATTCCCCTGCTCATACATGAACTGAATACGCTTTTTCATGCTTTCGTATTGCTTCTGTTCTACTTTTTCCGCTTTCTTTAAATCACTTTGGGCAATATTAATCTCTTTTTGCTTAAGCTTAATCTCATCTTCCAGAATATCGATACTGGTCAGCAATTCCACCAGCTGATCATTCATGGTCTGCAACTCTGTATTAAGCGCATCTCTCTGCGCCTGTATTCCTGTAATCTGAGTATTTACCTCATTTAAATTCTGCTGGGTCTGACTACGCTGATTTCTTACACCGGAAATAGTGGTTGCCCCTGCGGGAACCACTATCTCCAAAGCCAATATCATACCAAGTACAAGACCAAACACTCTTTTTTTCATGAAACCACCATCTTATTCTTCTGTCTGCAGAATGAGTTCTTCTGTCGGATCTTCCTCAAGCTCTTCTTCCAGATCCTCTTCCTCAAGCTCTTCTCCCTCAATAACTTCTACATCTTCCTCATCAAGTACTATAACTTCTCCGTCTTCCTCATCCGAAATTTCTTCTTCGTCTAACTCTTCCTCATCTGCAAGGATGGAAACCGGAGCATTTTCTTTGATTGTAACACATGTTTCCAGATATTCATACACTTTATCTGATAAAAGATAATCATAGTATGCACCTTTACCCATACCATTTAAAAGAGCATCTGCAGACTCGTATCCGTATCCTTCATACTCTGCTTCTGCCGTCTTCTTAACTTCATCATCTGTCAGTTCAATGCCTACTTTTTTGGCTACGGCGGCAACCGTCAGTTTCTGCTTCGCACTCTGGATTGCTTCCTGCTTACATTCTTCTTCGTACTCTTCCATGGTATATCCCATGTAATTTGTTACAAACTCATCAAGTCCCACGCCGTAGTAATCTGCATAAGAAGCAGCATTCTGTTTGATTGTTGCAACAATGTCATCCACCATCTCCTGTGGCGGCTCTTTTATGGTGCAAAGATCATATACTGCATTCCATACCTTTGCTTTTCTCTCAGATTCATTTGTCTCTTCGCAGCTTTCCTGTAAATAAGAACGAATGTCTTCTTTATAAGCCGCAATAGAATCGAATCCAAGTTCCATCTGCACAATCAGTTCATCTGTAATTTCCGGCATTTTTCCGGTATCAATCGAATGAATGGTTACATCGAAAGTAACCGCTGCCCCTGCCAGTTCTTCGCTGTGATACTCTTCCGGGAATGTCAGGTTAAGTGTTGTTGTCTCACCGACTTTTTTACCGATCAGACCATCTTCAAATCCATCGATAAAAGAACCGGAACCAATCTCAAGATGATGTCCCTGTGCCGTTCCGCCATCGAAAGCCACGCCGTCTTTTTTACCTACATAGTCGATATTTACGATATCGCCTTCCTCAACTACCTCTTTATCTGTAGCTTCATATTCATAAAGACCTGCGTAATCCACATAATATTCCACTTCTTCGTTAAAACTTTTCTCTACGTCAGCATCTGTAAAGTTTACGACATCTACCGTAACCTCAACACCTTCATAGTCACCGACTGTTACATAGTCATCCGGATTGTAGTCTTTTGTGGAAACAACTCCTGCTTTTGCTTCTGTAGCATCCGATGTTTCTGTCGTTTCTGTTGTTTCTGTTTTCTCTCCTTCTTTGCCCTGACCGCATGCACAAAGTGACATTACCATGCTCACAGCAAGAAGAGTTGCCAATAATTTCTTTTTCATAAATGTATATCTCCTCTTTTTTTGATTGTCATAAAGCATCTCTATACTTATACCACATTTCAAAGTTGCGATAAAGAGTTTGAAAAAAATTCATAAAGAATTCATACTTTCTTGCACTTCCTCAAAAAGAATGATACAATACCTATGTTCTAAAAGATTAGGAGGTTATGGTTATGAGTACCGGTGCTATTGTATCTCTCGTGATTATAGTAATTTTACTTATTGCTATTGTTGCATTATATTTTGTAGGAAAAAAGACCCAGAAAAAGCAGGAAGAGCAGGCAGCTCTTATGGAAAGTTCCAAACAGACCGTTTCGATGCTGATTATTGACAAAAAACGGATGAAGCTCAAGGATTCGGGACTTCCGCAAGCGGTTATCGCACAGACACCGAAGATTGCCCGCGGCGCTAAAATGCCGATTGTTAAGGCAAAGATCGGTCCGCAGATTCTTTCTCTTGTATGTGATGAAAAGATTTTTGACAAGATTCCTGTGAAAAAAGAAGTAAAAGCATCTGTCAGCGGAATTTACATCATCGATGTAAAAGGTATCCGCAGCAATAAAACTGCAGAACCGGAAGTGAAAAAGAATGCATTCCAGCGTGCATGGGCCGCTGCAAAGCAGAAAGCCGGAGTTACACAGGTAAAATAATTCAAAAAATAATGCTCTTGTTTGCAGATGATATTCATCCGGACAAGAGCATTTTTATTTTTCTTATGAGGTAAACTGCATTCCGCGGTCTTTAGAACAGATTTCCATCCGAATCTCACAATCCGCCAGATGCTGATAATTTGCTTCGAGACAATAACTTGCATTTACTAAAATCCGGTCTTCTTCCTCAATCAGTTCCACCGCCGTTGTATCAATCCCAAGCATCATATCGCCATACGGAGTTGCATAGCAGCAATTGTTTTTCTGACTTTCTTCAAACACCATGTTCACATTTAAAGGGCCTTTTTTCGTAACCGTCAAAGCACCTTCTTTAAACTTCATCATACTTTTTATCGGCTGATCCATTCCCTCCATCATCTCTTCATACATGACATAATGAAAGTCATTCTTTTTATAATAGTTTCCTTTATTGATTACTTCCATGTGCTCGGTCTCTTCCTCTGCAGTCTGAAATGAAGACACACGGACAAGTACATCCTTTGTCATTCCCTTTCCTCCGGTTTAATAATCTTCAATCGAAATCGTCTTGGCAGACAGAATTCCGTATTTCAAAATGGAATTGGCAAATGTTTTGAATTTCTCTGCTCCGTCAGAAACAAAAAACTGATACCGGTTTTCACCCAGATCCGGTTTTTTATCCTGTAAAATTCCCTTCTCTTCCAAAAGAAGCTTAAGTTCCCGCGCTGTTTCGTACGCCGGATTGACAAGCGTCACTTTTTCACCGACCACTCTCTGAATCGTATTACGGATCAGCGGATAGTGGGTGCATCCTAAGATTAGTGTATCAATGTCGATGTCAATCAGCTCCAGCAGATATCTGGATGCAATCTCATCGGTCACCGGATCTTCCAAAAGTCCTTCCTCCACAAGCGGAACAAAAAGCGGACAGGCTTTTCCCGTCACACTCACTTCCGGTTTTAACTTCTTAATATATGTAGTGTAGATTTCAGAACCGATGGTCGCACTGGTTGCAATTACACCGACTTTTCCGTTTTGGGTCACATCTGCCGCCACCTTTGCGCCCGGCTTTACAACACCGATCATCGGAATGTCGATTTCTTTTTCCAGTTCATCCAGTGCATATGCGCTGGCTGTATTACAGGCCACCACAATCGTTTTTACATTCTGCGTCTGCAGAAAATGAGTAATCTGGCGCGAAAAACGAGTCACGGTTTCCTTTGACTTGCTTCCATAAGGGACTCTTGCCGTATCTCCGAAATATACGATCTTTTCATTTGGAATCTGGCGCATGATTTCCCGAACCACCGTCAGTCCTCCAAAGCCCGAATCAAACACACCAATCGGTGCATCCTTCAAACAATCTGACATAGTCTGCTCCTAACTGTTTTTCAGACGTTCGTAAAACAGAAAGGTAACGCGGACAGTTCCTTTCGTATCTTGCTCCGGTATCACTATTTCCTGGCACTCCGGTTCTCTCCTATGGAAGGCATTCGGCGACAAACCATGCGAAGGATACAGTACTCCGAAGAAAAATGCCGCTGCAAATGCAAAGGTCAGCAAGCCATATACAAACGTCTCAATTTTCTTTTCTATGTTTTCTCTCATCTCATACTCCTTAATCATTTATTTGATCGATCTATTAGGAGTATGCACTACTTTTTTCGTTTAATTCAAATTTAAATGCTCCATAATGGTATTGAGCTGATTATTGATATGCTCCTGAATCTCTTTCACCGCCTGTTTCTTGTCATGCGCAGCAATGCTTTCGTAGATTCTCCTGTGCTCCTCGATCAGAAGCGCATGGTAGGAAGCATCTTTAATATATTCAAAACGATAGCGGTACATCTGCTCGGAAAGGTTGGAAATCATCTGCTGAAGTCTCTCATTTCCGGTCGCACGGATAATGACTTCATGAAGTGCTACGTCCGCTTTGGTAATGGTCGTTGCATCCTTTGTCTTTGTCATCTCTGCAAAATGGTCACACGCTTCCTTCAGCTCTGCAAGTCCTTCTTCCGTAATACGCTCACAGGCAAGTTCAACGCCGAGAGCATCCAGCGCCTGTCTGACCTCCAGTACATCTTTTAAGTTCTGCGCCGAAATCTGCGCTACCTCCGCACCTCTTCGCGGAATCATGGTAACAAGTCCTTCCAGCTCCAGTTTACGGATGGCTTCGCGGATCGGAGTACGACTGACACCGAGTCGGTCTGCAAGATGGATTTCCATCAGTCTCTCACCCGGCTTAAGTTCGCCCGTCAAAATACCTTGACGAAGTGTTTTGAATACGACATCACGAAGTGGCAAATATTCATCCATATTTTGCTGCATTATATCTTTCATACATTCTCTCCGTTTTGGAATGTGGTCACGAACAACTGCTTCGCAAGGTCAGCCTGTGCTAACTTTTCGCAGGCCTTCTTTGCCGTCTCTTCGTTATCAAAAATGGCAAATACGCTCGGACCGCTTCCGCTCATAAGTGCACCGAGTGCACCGTTGTCAACCAGTAACTTTTTGATCTGTGCAACAATCGGATAATCTTCTATGGTAACAAGTTCCAAAACGTTACCGAGACGATCCACAATTGCCTGCAGATCTTTTCTCTCAAGTGCCTCTATCATTCCGTCAATGTCCGGATGTTCATAGTCTTCCTTCGCATCCAGTTTTTTATAAACAACCGGAGTCGATACATAAATATCCGGTTTTGCTACAACAAGGTACGCCTGCGGCGGACATGCAACAGGTGTAAGCTTTTCGCCGATTCCCTCCGAGAGCGCTGTCTGCCCGAGAACGCAGTACGGAACGTCTGCTCCGATAGCCACGCTTTCTTCCTGCAATTTTTCTCTGCTAAGACCCAGTTCCAAAAGTTCATTGACACCGAGCAGTGTCGCAGCAGCATCTGTACTTCCGCCCGCCATACCGGCTGCAATCGGAATACGCTTCGTCAGTTTAATTGTTACTCCCTGCTCATTTCCGGTCAGTTTTCGTAACAGAAGAACCGCTTTATATACGAGATTATCCTCGTTGGTCGGAAGAATTCCTTCGTCCGTCTCGATTACAATCCGGTCATCGTCTCTTTCGGTAAATGTGAGCGTATCGCAAATCCCGACATTCTGCATGATCATCTTTACTTCATGATAGCCATTCGGTAACACGCCTGTCACATCAAGTCCGAGATTAATTTTTGCATACGCATTTCTGGTGATTGTCTTCATATTGTACCTACCTTGCATTTTGTATACATTATACATATATAGTCTTAATATATACCCAAACCACAAAAAAAGCAACCGGGAGTCCTGCCCCCGGCGCTGTCCTTTCTTTATGTTCTTTCTTTTACCAATAGCAGTTTATCACCGGGTCTGAGCTCATCTCCGGAAAGATTGTTCATTTCCTTAATCCGGTTTACAGGCATATAGTATTTTTTTCCAATCTGCCAGAGAGAATCCTCTTTGGTTACCACATGTACCACGATTCCCGGTAATTTCCGTCGCATCGCTTTATCCGGCTCTTTTTCGCGGATATCCGTTACCAGTTCTTCCTCGAATTCTTCAAAGAGTATTCCTGCAACATCCAGTGCAATCTTTGCCTCCAGTTCCTTTGCATCCTGCATGCTGACAGCCAATTGCTCAAGGGTAACCCGGATACTGGAAATAGTTTCCTTCCCGGCTCCTTTTGCCTCCAGAAGGTAAGTAAAAGGAATGGTCTGCTCCAGCGAAGAATACGGTGTTTTGTCATCGCTTGTCACATACAGACACTTCATCAAAATGACACCTTCTACCTGTACACCTTCTTCCGTCATATTGCACTCCTGCGTATAGACTTCTCCTTCGCTGTGTATCAACTGCAGAATCTGCGGATTGCCCTCCACATGTATTTTTTCATTCAGTCGGCAGGTTCCGTTATTTCGTACCAGTACCTTGCGGAAGGTTCCTTTCTTAACATCTGCCTCCACATCTTTTTCTGTTCCGTATACATCACTTAAGATGGATATTTTTTCTTCTTCATAGAGCTTGATACAAAGATCAAGCACCAGTTCCATGGAAAATCCTCTCTCTTCACCGTCAAAATCCGGTCGCACTTCAAAATTTCTGCCTGATATACAGTAACGGATATCAGGAATCATCATCTCCCTGCTTCCCATGCAGTCAATGCTGCCCGAAAACGGTACGGTTGTTTCATAATATTGCAAATTGTCATTTTCCTGCGTGCTTTCATACATGAGAAATACGGAAAGTTCTCCGCCGATTGCAATTTTGTCATCCATCGGCTTAAAATCAATGGAAGAAATCTTAACGCTCTGCCATATAATCCGAAAAATGTTCGGCATATGAGACGGAAGTTCCAGTTCCTGTTTCAGTCGGTAGATATCTCTTTTACACACTGCAAGACGTGCCAATTCCATCTGCTTACGACGATATTCAATATGCTCTCCGTCCTCCAGATCACAGGCTGCCTCCTCATCGTAGAGTATTTCCGACTGTAAGCAGAAGGTAACTATACTCCTTGCACTGAGTTTTCGCGAGTTTATCACACTGATGGATAAATCTTCTATCTTAAAGCTGACATCCATTGTATCTCCCGGCTGCGCGCCTTCCACATATACAGCCTCCGAAAACGGTATTTTTCCGTCAATCCTGGCCAGTTCCTCGTTGTCGTCTTCCGTAAGGTAAAGAAGAAATACTTCCAGCGTTCCGCCAAGTGTCACATGATCTTTGGATACCTTTACATCAGAAAGTACGACATTCCCTTCCCGAAAAATGATTTTACTTAAATCAGGACTTGCTTCCGGAAGATTAATATCATCCTGGAGACTTAGCTGGCTGACCGTTTTGCACTTTATCCTGTCCATATGTATGTTATTGTAAGTGATATTCATATAAAACCTCCCCAATTCTTGATACATTGTATGCGGGATGGGGGAGAGATATTCAAAAAAGAATATGTAAAAACAGAGAGTAGATGTTATTCCTCGGGGCA
>JAGAOK010000015.1 GCA_017623815.1 Lachnospiraceae bacterium | reverse complement strand
TATGAATGAATCAGGACAGAAACAGGTTATCAAAACCTGGTCACGTCGTTCTACAATTTTCCCATCATTCGTGGGACACACAATTGCAGTTCATGACGGAAGAAAACACGTTCCTGTATATGTAACCGAAGATATGGTTGGACATAAACTCGGTGAGTTCGTTGCAACAAGAACTTACAGAGGACATGGAAAAGACGAAAAGAAATCAAGAGTAAGATAATTTTGAAAGGAGGCTTCATCCATGGCAAAAGGACATAGATCCCAGATTAAAAGAGAGAGAAATGCAAACAAGGATACAAGACCGAGCGCAAAATTATCATACGCACGTATCCCTGCACAGAAAGCATGTTTTGTATTAGATGCCATCAGAGGTAAAGATGTGGAAACAGCACTCGCTATCTTAGAGTACAACCCACGTTATGCTTCAGGCGTAATTAAGAAAATTTTAGAGTCAGCGGTTGCTAACGCAGAAAACAACAACGGTATGAAGAGAGAAAACCTTTTCGTTGCTGAGTGCTACGCAAACCAGGGACCGACAATGAAGAGAGTACAACCTAGAGCACAGGGTAGAGCTTACAGAATCTTAAAGAGAATGAGCCACATCACAGTTGTGCTTGATGAAAGATAGGAGGAAAAGGAATGGGACAGAAAGTTAATCCTCACGGCTTGAGAGTCGGTGTTATTAAAGACTGGGATTCCAAGTGGTACGCTGAGAACGATTTTGCAGATTTCTTAGTAGAAGACTACAAAATTCGTGAGTTCTTAAAGAACAAATTAAGAAGTGCTGGAATTTCTAAAATCGAAATCGAAAGAGCTTCTGATCGTGTAAAAGTTATCATTTACACAGCTAAGCCGGGTGTTGTTATCGGTAAAGGCGGCGCTGAGATCGAAGTAACAAAGAAAGAACTTGCTAAAATCACAGATAAGAAAGTATTAGTAGATATTAAAGAGATTAAGAGACCGGATAAGGATGCTCAGCTTGTTGCAGAAAACATTGCACAGCAGCTTGAGAACCGTGTATCTTTCCGTAGAGCAATGAAATCTTGCATGGGAAGAACAATGAAATCCGGAGCACTTGGTATCAAAACATCCGTATCCGGACGTCTTGGCGGTGCTGATATGGCTCGTACAGAGTTCTACAGCGAAGGTACTATTCCGCTTCAGACACTTCGTGCAGATATTGAATACGGATTCGCTGAGGCCGATACAACTTACGGTAAAGTAGGTGTTAAGGTATGGGTATACAAAGGCGAGGTACTTCCAACTAAAGGAAACAAGGAAGGGAGCGATAAATAATGTTAATGCCTAAGAGAGTAAAACGTCGTAAACAGTTTCGTGGTTCTATGACCGGTAAGGCACAGAGAGGTAACACAATCGTATACGGCGAATATGGTATCGTGGCTATGGAGCCATGTTGGATCAGATCAAACCAGATCGAAGCAGCCCGTGTAGCTATGACTCGTCATATCAAACGTGGTGGTAAGGTTTGGATCAAGATCTTCCCAGATAAACCAGTAACAAGCAAACCAGCAGAAACACGTATGGGTTCCGGTAAAGGAACTTTGGAATACTGGGTAGCAGTTGTTAAACCGGGACGCGTAATGTTCGAAATTGCAGGTGTCAATGAAGAAGTGGCAAGAGAAGCATTACGTCTCGCAACTCATAAGCTTCCATGTAAATGTAAGATTGTTTCTAAAGCAGATTTGGAAGGCGGTGCATCAAATGAAAACTAATAAATATGTAGAAGATTTAAAAGCTAAATCAGCTGCAGAATTAGCAGAAGAATTAGTTTCCGCTAAGAAAGAACTTTTCAATTTGAGATTCCAGAACGCAACAAACCAGCTTGACAATACCGGAAGAATTAAAGAGGTTCGTAGAAACATCGCCAGAATTCAGACGGTTATTACAGAAAAAGCTAAAGTTGCAGAATAATTCTCGAAAGGAAGGAGAATAGATCGTGGAAAGAAATTTAAGAAAAACACGTACCGGTAAGGTAGTGAGCAATAAAATGACGAAAACAATCGTTGTTGCTGTAGAAGATCATGTAAAACATCCTCTTTACAACAAAATCGTAAAGAAGACATACAAACTCAAAGCACATGATGAGAACAATGAATGCAACATCGGTGATACAGTTAAAGTAATGGAAACAAGACCAATTTCAAAAGATAAGAGATGGAGACTTGTTGAAATCGTTGAAAGAGTAAAATAGTCTTTACTATTATTTGGAAGGAGAATAAGCATGATACAACAGGAAAGCAGACTTAAGGTTGCTGATAACACAGGCGCAAAAGAAATCCTTTGCATTCGTGTTATGGGCGGATCTACCAGAAGATATGCAAATATTGGCGATGTAATCGTTGCTACTGTTAAAGATGCAACACCAGGCGGCGTTGTTAAAAAAGGCGATGTTGTAAAAGCTGTCGTTGTACGTACAGTAAAAGGTGCTCGTCGTAAAGACGGTTCCTATATCAAATTTGACGAAAATGCTGCTGTTATCATTAAAGATGATAAAACTCCAAGAGGAACACGTATTTTTGGACCAGTAGCGAGAGAGCTTCGTGACAAACAGTTTATGAAAATTGTTTCCTTAGCTCCGGAAGTATTATAGGAGGTTCAGCATGGCAACAGCAAAGATTAAAAAAGGCGATACAGTAAAAGTTATGGTCGGCGATGCAGTAAAATGCAAAGGTAAAGAAGGAAAAGTTCTTTCAGTAGACCGTAAAAACGGAAGAGTTGTAGTAGAAGGCGTGAACAAAGTTTCAAAACACGCAAAACCATCTGCAGCGAATCCAAACGGTGGAATTATCGAGAAAGAAGCTCCGATCGATATTTCCAATGTAATGTATTTACACAAAGGAAAACCGACAAAGGTTGGTTTCAAAATGGACGGAGACAAGAAAGTTCGTTTTGCAAAATCCACAGGAGACATTATCGATTAATTCTAAGAGAGGAGGACTGTAAGCGTGAGCAGACTTAAAGATATGTACAAAGACGAGATCGTAGACGCTATGATCAAGAAATTTGGTTATAAAAATATCATGGAAGTTCCGAAACTTGACAAGATCGTTCTGAACATGGGTGTTGGCGAAGCAAAAGACAACGCAAAAGTGTTAGAAAACGCTGTTAAGGATATGGAAACTATCACAGGACAGAAAGCAGTAGTTACAAAGGCTAAGAATTCCGTTGCTAACTTCAAAATCAGAGAAGGTCAGGCTATCGGATGTAAGACTACATTACGTGGTGAAAAAATGTATGAATTCTTAGACAGATTAGTAAACCTTGCACTGCCGCGAGTTCGTGACTTTAGAGGTGTTAATCCTAACGCATTCGACGGAAGAGGAAACTATGCACTTGGTATCAAAGAGCAGATCATTTTCCCTGAAATCGAATACGATAAAGTTGACAAGATCAGAGGTATGGATGTTATCTTCGTAACAACTGCTAAAACAGATGAAGAAGCACGTGAGTTATTAAGATTATTCAACATGCCATTCGCAAAATAATAGGAGGTAAATTCATGGCTAAGACTTCAATGAAAGTAAAACAGCAGCGTCCGGCTAAGTTCTCTACAAGAGCTTATACACGTTGCAAAATTTGTGGACGTCCACATTCAGTTTTGAAAAAATACGGAATTTGCAGAATTTGCTTCCGTGAGTTAGCTTATAAAGGACAGATTCCAGGCGTTAAAAAAGCAAGCTGGTAAAATGAAAGAAGGAGGCAATTCAAGATGACAATGAGCGATCCAATTGCAGATATGCTTACAAGAATCCGTAATGCAAACACTGCAAAACATGATACAGTTGATGTTCCTTCATCCAAAATGAAACTTGCTATCGCAAACATTCTGGTTGATGAGGGTTATATTCAGAAATACGATTTAGTAGATGACGGTAACTTCAAAACAATCCGCATCACATTAAAATACGGTGCAGACAAGAATGAAAAAATCATCTCAGGAATCAAGAGAATTTCTAAACCGGGTCTTCGTGTTTACGCTGGTAAAGACGAACTTCCAAGAGTACTTGGCGGACTCGGAATTGCAATTATTTCTACAAACCAGGGCGTAGTTACAGACAAAAAGGCAAGAGAACTCCAGGTAGGCGGAGAAGTACTTGCATTTGTTTGGTAATGAAACCCACCACAATATAGGAGGTACGGGCATGTCACGTATAGGAAGAATGCCAATCGCAGTACCGGCAGGCGTAACTGTTGATATTGCAGAAAATAATAAAGTGACTGTAAAAGGTCCAAAAGGAACACTTGAGAGAGTGCTTCCTGCAGAAATGGAAATCAAATTAGAAGAAGGACAGATCGTTGTAACAAGACCAAACGATTTAAAGAAAATGAAATCTTTACATGGTCTTACAAGATCACTCTTAAACAACATGGTAGTAGGTGTTACAGATGGTTATGAAAAGAAACTTGAAGTAAACGGTGTTGGTTACAGAGCAGCAAAACAGGGTAAAAAGTTAGTGCTTAACTTAGGTTACTCTCATCCTGTTGAAATGGAAGATCCGGAAGGTGTTGAGACTGTTGTTGATGGACAGAATCTCATCATCGTAAAAGGTATCGACAAAGAAAAAGTTGGACAGTTTGCGGCTGAAATCAGAGACAAGAGAAGACCTGAGCCATACAAAGGCAAAGGTATTAAGTATGCTGATGAAGTTATCAGACGTAAAGTTGGTAAGACTGGTAAGAAATAGATAAGGAGAGTGTAAAGATGGTTAGTAAAGAATCAAGACAGAAAGTTCGTGTAAAAAAACACTTAAAGATGCGTAACCGTTTCTCCGGAACACCGGAAAGACCACGCCTTGCAGTGTTCAGAAGTAACAATCATATGTATGCTCAAATTATCGATGACACAGTTGGTAACACTTTAGTTGCAGCTTCTACTCTTGAAAAGAGTGTAAAAGCTGAGCTTGAGAAAACTAACAACGTTGATGCAGCAGCATATTTAGGAACTGTAATTGCGAAGAGAGCATTAGAAAAAGGTATTAATACAGTAGTCTTTGACAGAGGCGGCTTTATATACCAGGGTAAAATCGCAGCATTAGCAGAAGCAGCCAGAGAAGCTGGCTTAGAATTTTAGGAAGGGAGAAAGAACACATGAAACGTACAATCATTGACACAACAAATATGGAATTAAACGAAAAAGTTGTTTCCATTAAACGTGTTACTAAGGTTGTTAAGGGTGGCCGTAACATGAGATTTACAGCACTTGTTGTTGTAGGCGATGGCAACGGACATGTAGGTGCAGGCCTTGGAAAAGCGACTGAAATTCCGGAAGCAATCCGTAAAGGTAAAGAAGATGCAATCAAGCATTTAACTTCTGTTGCACTTGACGATGTTAACAGTATCACTCATGACAACATTGGTAAGTTCGGAAGTGCGTCTGTTCTTCTGAAGAAAGCTCCTGAAGGTACCGGTATTATCGCTGGCGGTCCTGCTCGTGTCGTTTGTGAACTTGCAGGCATTAAGAATATTCGTACAAAATCATTGGGATCTAACAACAAGCAGAACGTTGTTCTTGCAACAATCGAAGGTCTCAGCCAGCTGAAAACTCCGGAAGAAGTAGCTAAGAACCGCGGCAAATCAGTCAGCGAAATCATGGCTTAAGGAGGATATAGAAATGGCAGCAGAAAAAATGTTAAAAGTAACTTTAGTGAAGTCTACAATCGGTGCGATTCCAAAGCACAAAGCAACTGTAGCAGCACTTGGTTTAAAGAAATTAAATAAGACAGTTGAATTACCTGATAACGCATGTACAAGAGGTATGGTAAATCAGGTGTGTCATCTTGTAAAAGTTGAAGAAGCATAAGAATAACATAAGGAGGTGTCAAAATGGAATTATCAAATTTACAGCCTGCAGCAGGTTCTAAACGTAGTGATAATTTTAGAAGAGGTCGTGGACACGGTTCAGGAAATGGTAAGACAGCCGGTAAAGGACACAAAGGTCAGAAGGCTCGTTCAGGCGCACCGAGAATCGGTTTCGAAGGTGGTCAGATGCCATTATACAGAAGAATTCCTAAGAGAGGCTTCAAAAACCCTAACTCTAAAGAAATCGTTGCTATTAACTTAACAGCACTTGATAGATTTGAAGATGGAGCAACAGTAGATGTTGCAGCATTAGTAGAGGCAGGAGTTATCAAAAACCCACGTGATGGAGTTAAGATCCTCGGAAACGGAGAAATTACCAAAAAGCTCAATGTTAAAGTTGATGCATTCAGCGCATCTGCAAAAGAAAAAATTGAAGCAGTTGGTGGAACAGCAGAGGTGATTTAATGTTAACTACGGTTAAGAATGCTTTTAAGATCAAAGATATTAGAAACAGATTATTTTTTACGCTGGCTATGTTAGTTGTCATCCGTTTTGGATGTCAGCTGCCTGTGCCGGGCGTTGATCGTAATTATTTTGCCCAGTGGTTTGCTAGCCAAACGGGTGATGCATTCAATTTCTTTGACGCTTTCACCGGTGGTTCATTTATGAACATGTCGGTATTTGCATTAAATATTACGCCATACATTACATCTTCCATTATCATGCAGCTTCTTACGATTGCGATTCCGAAGCTCGAAGAGATGCAGAAAGATGGAGAAGAAGGCAGAAAGAAAATTGCTACGATCACACGTTATGTGACAGTTGCGCTTGCGCTTATTGAATCTACAGCCATGGCAATCGGATTCGGTCGCAGCGGTCTTTTGGAAAAAGATGCTAAGGTGCTCGAGTACATCGTTGTAGTTGCAGCATTGACAGCAGGTTCTGCATTCATTATGTGGATAGGGGAACAAATTACGGAACACGGAGTCGGAAACGGTATCTCCGTAGTACTTACGATCAACATTATTTCCAGCATTCCGCAGGATCTCAAAGCGTTGTACGATCAGTTCGTTAAAAGCGCTGAGACCGTTACACTTGCTGTAATTGCAGCGGTTGTAATTATCGCAATTATTGTTGGAATGATTGTTCTTGTAATCTTATTAAACGGCGGAATTCGTAAGATTCCGGTACAGTATGCAAAAAGAGTACAGGGAAACAAAACCTATGGCGGTCAGACAGCGAACATTCCGCTGAAGATTAATACCGCAGGTGTTATCCCGATTATCTTCGCATCGTCATTGATGCAGTTCCCGACAGTTATCTGTCAGCTTATCGGATATCAGGGAACGGGAGTTTGGGGTGAAATCTTAAAGGGCCTGAACTCAAACAACTGGTGTAATCCGGATATTCCTGTTTACAGCATCGGACTTTTAGTGTATGTACTTTTAGTAATCTTCTTTGCTTACTTCTATACATCCATTACATTTAATCCGATGGAAATCTCAAACAATATTAAGAGACAGGGCGGATTTATTCCGGG
Organism: Lachnospiraceae bacterium; assembly: GCA_017623815.1. GTDB lineage: Bacteria > Bacillota > Clostridia > Lachnospirales > Lachnospiraceae > SVFI01. Next base: position 17,484 of record JAGAOK010000015.1, on the reverse strand, counting down.
TATCAGACCTGGAAAACCAACTACAGATTACTTAACAGGTATTCTGAACTACGTTATCTTTATTGGTGCGATTGGCTTGATTATTGTTGCAGTATTACCATTCTTCTTTAATGGTATGTTCGGTGCAAACGTATCGTTCGGTGGAACGAGTCTTATCATTATCGTCAGCGTTATCTTAGAGACGGTAAAACAGATTGAGTCACGCATGTTAGTTCGTAACTATAAAGGATTTTTAAATTCGTAAAGCGTAGAAAAACATTCTGGGGCAGGCGAAAATTCGCTTGTCCCATGAATTGGTTTTAATTACCTATTTATTCGGAGGATGAAAATGAAAATTATTATGTTAGGTGCCCCGGGCGCAGGAAAAGGAACACAGGCTAAGATGATCGCTGACAAATACAATGTTCCGCACGTATCTACAGGCGATATCTTCAGAGCGAACATTAAAAACGGTACAGAGCTTGGAATGGAAGCAAAAAAATACATGGATCAGGGACTTTTAGTTCCGGATGAACTGACAGTGAAAATTCTTTTGGACCGTGTGGCACAGGATGATTGCCGGAACGGTTATGTTTTAGATGGTTTCCCAAGAACAATTCCGCAGGCAGAAGTGCTGGATAATGAGCTTACAAAGCTTGGAGAGACTATCGACTTTGCAATTGACGTAAATGTTCCGGATGAAAATATTATAAACAGAATGTCCGGAAGACGTGCGTGCCTTGCATGTGGTGCTACCTATCATATTGCACATGTTCCGCCAAAACAGGAAGGAATTTGTGATAGATGTGGAAAAGAGCTTGTTCTTCGTGATGATGACAAGCCGGAAACAGTAAAGAATCGTTTGGAGATCTACCATGAGCAGACACAGCCACTCATCGACTTCTATACAAAGAAGGGTGTGCTTAAGACGGTAGACGGAACGGTTCCGATGAATGAAGTATTTGAAGCAATCGTTGCTATCTTAGGAGAATAAGAAATGGCGGTTACAGTAAAATCTGCAAGAGAACTCGCGCTGATGCGTGACGCCGGAAAGATGCTTGCCGAAGTACATGAAAAACTTGCGGAAGCAATCAAACCGGGTATATCGACTCTTGAAATCGATACTTTGGGAGAAAAATACATCCGTAGCTTCGGATGTACACCGAACTTTTTGAATTACAACGGTTATCCGGCTTCTGTGTGTGTCTCTGTCAATGATGAAGTGGTACATGGTATTCCGCGAAAAGACAGAATCTTGATGGAAGGCGATATCGTAAGTCTTGATACGGGACTGATTTATAAAGGATATCATTCAGACGCAGCAAGAACCTATGGAGTTGGAGAAATCAGCGAGGAAGCAAAGCTTTTGATTGAACGAACAAAGCAGAGCTTTTTTGAAGGAATCCAAATGGCAGTCGCAGGAAATCACCTGTATGATATTTCCAACCGGATTGATGAATACATCAGTCAGTATGGATACGGAATTGTGACTGATCTGGTTGGTCACGGAATCGGAAAGAAACTTCATGAGGATCCGCAGATACCGAACTTTGCACAAAAAAAGAGAGGTTTGAAACTTTGTGCAGGAATGACGCTTGCGGTTGAACCGATGATCAATATCGGACGAAGTGATGTGGAGTGGCTGGATGATGACTGGACGGTTGTGACAGAAGACGGAACGTATTCTGCGCATTATGAAAACACAATCGCGATCACACCGGATGGAGAACCGGAAATCCTGACTCTTTTATAAATAGCGCAGAAAAGGAAGCACGATATGGTAGGAATGTTAGCGACGGCGAAAGCCGGGCATGATAAAAACCAACTGTATATTATTATAGAAGAAACGCAGGACAGCGTATGGCTGGCAGACGGAAGATACAAAACGTTGCAGCATCCAAAGCGAAAAAACAAAAAGCACATTCAGATCTGCAAGAAACAGACACCGGAACTTACGGTAATCAGAGAGAAACTGATAAGTGGTGGGACGGTCAGAGATGAAGAAATAAAAAGAGCGATGAAACTTTTAGTTGGCAGTGAATTGGAGGAGTAAAATGTCAAAAGCAGATGTAATTGAAATCGAAGGAACCGTAGTTGAAAAATTACCAAATACGATGTTTCAGGTAGAACTTGAAAACGGACATAAGGTTTTGGCACATATCAGCGGAAAGCTGAGACAGAATTTCATCAGAATTTTACCTGGTGATAAAGTAACATTAGAATTATCCCCATATGATTTATCAAAAGGAAGAATCATTTGGAGAGATAAATAAAAAACTTAGGAAAGTATTGCAAACCGCGGTTTGCTATGCTATAATGTAAAACGGTCTTTTTTGAAAGGAGGGTTTAACGTGAAAGTTAGATCATCAGTAAAACCAATTTGCGAAAAATGCAAAATCATCAAAAGAAAGGGTAAAATCAGAGTTATCTGCGAAAACCCAAAACACAAACAGGTACAGGGTTAATTTAATATTAACAGACCAGAAATAATCTTGTATTTTAAAGCGGCTGACAGCATTCTTACCGTCATAAGATATGCTGATTAAGATAATTTTACGTAGTGAGCCTACGGGAAATTGCTTATTGATACCGAGAATTCAGAAGCTTAGTATCGGAAAGACCGGATCATGTCCGGTTGGGCATTTTTGTGTTTATGCCCCAATCAATTAGTAACAATTTAATTACGGTACAAATGTACCCGGAAATCGGAGGAAAAGAAAATGGCTCGTATTGCAGGTGTTGACTTACCTAGAGACAAACGTGTTGAAATCGGTTTAACTTATATCTACGGAATCGGTAGAACAAGTGCAACTCGTATTTTAGCAGACGCAAAAGTAAACCCGGACACTCGTTGTAGAGATCTTACTGACGATGAAGTAAAGAGAATCAGTGAAGTAATCGACGAGACACAGATGGTAGAAGGTGATTTAAGAAGAGAAATCGCCCTTAACATCAAACGTTTACAGGAAATTGGATGCTATCGTGGTATCCGTCATCGTAAAGGACTTCCTGTACGTGGACAGAAGACAAAGACAAATGCTAGAACTCGTAAGGGTCCTAAGAGAACAGTAGCAAATAAGAAGAAATAATCCATAAGGATTTAGTTTAAGAGAAAGTAGGTTAGTTTAATTATGGCTAAACAGGTTGCAAAAAAAGTAACAAAAAAGCGTGTAAAGAAAAACGTTGAACGCGGACAGGCACATATCCAGGCATCTTTCAATAACACTATCGTTACATTGACAGATACAGAAGGAAACGCTCTTAGCTGGGCAAGTGCAGGTGGTCTTGGTTTTAGAGGTTCAAAGAAATCTACTCCTTATGCAGCTCAGATGGCAGCAGAGACTGCTACAAAAGCAGCATTAGTACATGGTTTAAAGACAGTTGACGTTATGGTAAAAGGACCGGGTTCAGGTCGTGAAGCAGCAATCCGTGCTCTTCAGGCTTGTGGTCTAGAAGTGACAAGTATCCGTGACGTAACTCCGGTACCTCACAATGGATGTCGCCCACCGAAACGTCGTCGTGTGTAGTCTTATATGTACTGAGACTGGATTCGGATTTTTATTATAGTAATTGTAAATTGATATGTTGGACGAAAGTGCAGTATGCACTGTAAACAATATTAGGAGGAAATTAAAATGGCAGTAAACAGAGTTCCTGTGTTAAAAAGATGTAGATCACTTGGTCTTGAGCCAAGCTACCTTGGATATGACAAAAAATCTAATCGTCAGCTTGTAAGAGCTAACAAAAAGATGAGCGAGTACGGACTTCAGCTTCGTGAAAAACAGAAAGCAAAATTCATCTATGGTATGCTTGAGAAACCTTTCCGTACCTATTACGAAAAGGCTGATATGATGAAAGGCCAGACCGGTGAAAACTTAATGGTTCTTCTTGAGAGAAGATTAGACAACGTAATCTTCCGTCTTGGTTTTGCAAGAACAAGAAGAGAAGCAAGACAGGTTGTCGGACACAAACATGTTTTAGTAAACGGTAAATGTGTAAATATCCCATCTTACCAGATCAAAGCAGGTGATGTGATCGAAATCAGAGAAAAGTCTAAGAGCTTACAGAGATACAAAGATATCGTGGAAGTTACAGGCGGAAGATTAGTTCCGGAATGGCTTGATCAGGATATCGAAGGATTAAAAGGAACTGTGAAATCACTTCCTGCAAGAGAAATGATCGATGTACCTGTAGACGAAATGCTTATCGTCGAGTTATATTCTAAATAATTAATATAAGATATAATTCACACAGATAAGAGTTTTATTGTAAGGAGGGTATTTACAGTGTTTGATTTTGAGAGACCTAACATTGAGGTTGCAGAAATCTCAGAAGATAAAAAGTATGGCAGATTCGTAGTAGAACCGTTAGAGCGCGGCTATGGTATCACATTAGGCAACTCCTTAAGAAGAATTATGCTTTCTTCACTTCCGGGTGCTGCAGTGAGCCAGGTTAAGATCGAGGGTGTTCTTCACGAGTTCAGTTCCATTCCTGGAGTAAAAGAAGATGTAACTGAGATCATTATGAATTTAAAGAGTCTTGCAATCAAGAACACAAGCTCAACCAATGAGCCGAAAACGGCTTACATTGAGTTCGAGGGTGAAGGCGTTGTAAGAGGTTCTGACATTCAGTGTGATTCAGATATCGAAATTATCAACTCTGACCAGGTTATCGCTACACTTAGTGGCGGTAAAGAGAGCAAATTGTATATGGAACTGACCATTACAAAAGGCAGAGGATATGTAAGTGCTGAAAAGAACAAAACAGAAGATCAGTCTATCGGCGTGATTTCTGTGGACTCTATCTACACACCTGTAGAGAGAGTAAACATGACTGTAGAAAATACCCGTGTCGGACAGGTAACAGACTTTGATAAACTTACATTAGATGTTTATACAAATGGCACGTTGGCTCCGGACGAAGCAGTGAGCCTTGCGGCAAAAGTTCTCAGCGAGCATTTAAGTCTCTTCATTGATCTTTCAGAAAATGCTAAGACAGCAGAAGTTATGATTGAAAAAGAAGATGACGAGAAAGAAAAAGTGCTTGAAATGAGCATTGACGAATTGGAATTATCCGTTCGTTCTTACAACTGCTTAAAGAGAGCCGGTATCAATACGGTAGAAGAGCTGACAAACAAAACTCCGGATGATATGATGAAGGTTCGTAACCTTGGTCGTAAGTCACTCGAAGAAGTGTTGGCGAAATTAAAAGAACTTGGTTTAGAGCTGAATTCCAGCGAAGAATAAACCTTGATCTGATATAGGAATAGACGCGCGAAATAAGTCCAAAGAGCATTTGTGTGCCTGCTCCAAATGGAAACATAAAACGGTTCGGTATATAAGTCCAAAGAGCAATGCCGGATGCACCATGAATGGAGGACAAAAACATGGCAAAGTACAGAAAACTCGGCAGAACATCTGACCAGAGAAAAGCATTACTTAGAAACCAGGTAACAAATCTTTTATACAACGGAAAGATCGTTACAACAGAAGCTAAAGCAAAAGAAGTAAAGAAAATTGCTGAAAAACTCATCACACTCGCTGTAAAAGAGAAAGACAACTTTGAAGAAGTAACAGTAAAAGCTAAAGTTGCTCGTAAAGACAAAGACGGCAAGAGAGTAAAAGAAGTCGTTGATGGAAAGAAAGTTACAGTATACGATGAAGTTGATAAGACTATCAAAAAAGATAAGCCAAGCAGACTTCATGCAAGACGCCAGATGCTTCAGGTATTATATCCTATCAAAGAAGTACCTACAGAAAATGCTGGTAAGAAAAAAGGAACAAAAGAAATTGACATGGTAGCAAAGATGTTTGACGAAATCGCTCCAAAGTATGCGGATCGTAAGGGTGGATATACTCGTATCGTTAAGATCGGTCAGCGTAAAGGTGACGCTGCTATGGAAGTATTACTTGAGTTAGTGTAAGCTTCAAATTTCAAAGAAATGATATTAGAAAAGGAACATCCGTAAGGGTGTTCCTTTTTATGTGGGTTAGTATAACATATGGTGAAAACTATAATGTTTTCTGGAAATGCTGATAGTCCTTCAGACTCTTCCAGTGCCCGCCCCAGGTAAAGCCGTGGGAGGTAAAGAGATTGTAGCATAGATCGCCTTCTAAGATCATGTGAGGAAGGCCACTGTCCCGGTCGGCGTAAGGTTCGCTTCCGGCCGGGGAAATGCGTTCCACTCCGTTTGGATAAGTAATATACGGATTCTGGAACGGGTTGATGTCGATGGCAAGTCCTAGCGCATGCTTTGACAAACTGTCCGTTCCACCCACCACACGATAGTTAAAGCAGGAACTGTTGTTGTCATCACACGAGAGATCATCGTCGCCGCCATATTCGTCAATCAGGCGTATTTTATCAATCTGATATTCGTTGTCGTACAGTTCTTTAAATATTTCCATAAGATCCTGCGCAATTGCTTTGTTACAGATAATTTCGCCTGTCTGGGTATCACCGTTAAAATCCACATATAATACATTTAAATAGCGAAGATCATCGTAAGTGATGTTATCATTTTCGTGGAAGGATACACCGGTAATCTTTTCTTTAATATCCTCGGAGAGGGGTTCGTAGAAAAATCCTTCTGCGTATATAGTGCGGTCGGGCGGAATGATTTCTTCCGGCTCGTTTCCGGAAACGGTTTCTCTAGGGGGATCAGTAGTTGGGACGTCAGGATCAAGTGTTTCGGATGGTTCCGGTTCTTGCGATTTCGTTTCCGTTACTTCTGGTTCCTTCACTTCGGTTTCTACGATGTTCGTTTCTACATCTGCCATAATATCTTCTCCTTCCGTTGAAGGGGGCTTTTCTCTATCATATGCAGCTTTGCCGCCCATAGAAGTTCCAATCAAAAGAAGAACCAGCACTGCTAATATACAGATGAATATAATTCCGATTTTTTTATTTTTTTTCATATGGTCACCTCATATATTACATGCGTAAATGGTGAAAAATGTATGTGATACAAGAAGTACGTTATGGCCGTAGGCACTGTAAAAACGCCGGTCCTTGGTGAGAGGATGCATTTGCATCCGCGAGCCTAGTACCGCTGCGTTTTTATCGTAGCGCAAGCGTGCCAAGGCAGAACGTATTTCTTGTATCATAATATATTTCTCCGCCATTTCCATATCTATTATAGAGCAAATCACTTGTAATTCAACCCTAAACCATGTAAAATAGAACGCGTGAAAAAATACACGGTATCACAGCAAAGGATGTAACATGAACATTATTGATGTAAGTAAACTTGTATTTGAATATATCAGACGCGATGATGAAGGAAATGTGGAAGGAATCACGACAGCGATCGACCATGTGGACATGGAAATCAAGCAGGGCGATTTTGTTGCGGTTCTCGGACATAACGGTTCCGGAAAGTCAACGCTTGCCAAGCATCTGAATGCGATTCTTTATCCGTCGGAAGGAACGGTCTGGGTAGATGGTAAGGATACGCAGGAGGAAGAGAATCTGATTCCGATTCGTAAAAGTGCAGGAATGGTGTTCCAGAATCCTGACAACCAGATTATCGGGCAGATTGTGGAAGAGGATGTCGGGTTCGGTCCGGAAAATCTCGGTGTGGAGACAAAGCAGATCTGGGAGCGTGTGGAAGAAAGCCTGAAAGCAGTCGGTATGTATAAATATCGTAAGAAATCACCGAATCGTCTTTCTGGTGGACAGAAGCAGAGAGTTTCAATTGCAGGTGTGCTTGCGATGCATCCGAAATGCATTATTTTAGATGAACCGACGGCAATGCTTGATCCGAGCGGCCGAAAAGAAGTCATTCGTGCGGTAAGAGCACTCAATGAAGTGGAAGGTATTACCGTTATTTTGATTACACACTATATGGAAGAAGTGATTCATGCAGATAAGGTTTATGTGATGGACAAGGGACGTGTAGAGATGCAGGGAACGCCAAAGGAAATTTTTGCACAGGTGGACAAACTCAGATCCCTTCGCCTGTCGGTTCCGCAGGTGACACTTTTGGCACATGAACTTAAAAAATCCGGCGTAGCACTCCCGGACGGGATTCTTACAACGCAGGAATTGATAGAAGAATTAAAAAAGGTAAGGTAGATTATGCCGATTATTGTAGATCATTTAAATTGCATATATGAGGCCGGAACGGCAATGGAAGTGGTGGCGTTGTCGGATATTAACCTTGTGATTCCCGATGGTCAGTTTATAGGTCTGATCGGTCATACCGGTTCGGGGAAATCCTCGCTGATTCAGCATTTGAACGGACTGATTAAAGCAAGCAGCGGAACCGTTTACTTTAATGGTGAGGATATTTATGATGAGGATTATGACCTCAAAAAGCTTCGAAGCAAGGTTGGACTGGTATTCCAGTATCCGGAGCATCAGCTTTTCGAAGTGGATGTATTTTCCGATGTCTGCTACGGACCGAAGAATCTGGGTCTTTCGAAAAAGGATGTGGAACTTCGTGCATATAAAGCGCTTAAGATGGTTGGAATGGATGACGAATATTTTTACCAGTCACCATTTGATCTTTCGGGTGGTCAGAAACGCCGTGTGGCAATCGCGGGAGTGCTGGCGATGGAGCCGGAAGTTTTGATTCTGGATGAGCCGACCGCGGGTCTTGATCCGAAGGGAAGAGATGAGATCCTCGGTCTTATTAAGAAGTTGCAGGCAGAGACGGGGATGACGATTATTCTGGTGTCACACAGTATGGAAGATGTGGCAAACTATGTGGACCGTATTATTGTGATGAACGGCGGAAGTGTGATGCTCGACGGAGTGCCAAAGGATGTGTTTGCACATTATAAGGAATTGGAGGAAGTCGGGCTTGCAGCACCGGCGGTGACCTATATCATGCAACAGATGAAAGAACAGGGCTTTGATGTAGGAACGGATGCAACCACGATTGCGGAGGCAAGGGATGAGATTCTTCGTGCCCTTGGCAGATAGATGTATCTGAATGCATAAGGCATTCGGGAAACCGATTGGAGATAGTATGATAAGAGAAATTACATTCGGGCAGTATTACCAGACGGATTCGGCGCTTCACAGGCTGAATCCGAGGGTGAAGCTTGTCGGAACAATGATATATATTATTTCGCTGTTTCTGTTTAAGGAAGCAGCTCCGTTTGCGCTGGCACTGGTTTTTCTGGCGGCGATAATCAAGTTGTCCCATGTACCGTTTAAATATATGATACGTGGACTGAAAGCGGTGATTGTGCTGCTCTTGATTACAGCAGTGTTTAATATGTTTCTGACCAGAGGAGAGGCACTGGTCAGCTTTTGGGGACTGACGATTACCAAAGAAGGTGTAATTGCGGCGGTGTTTATTGCACTGCGTCTGATCTTTTTGATTATTGGATCGTCGGTTATGACTTTGACAACGACGCCGAATCAGTTGACCGATGGACTTGAGAAACTTATGGGTCCTTTGAAAGTGATAAAAGTGCCGATTCATGAAATTTCCATGATGATGTCGATTGCGCTTCGTTTTATTCCGATTCTTTTAGAAGAGACGGATAAGATTATGAAAGCACAGATGGCGCGGGGAGCGGATTTTGACAGCGGAAATATGATTAAGAAAATAAAGGCTATGGTACCGCTTCTTGTACCGCTTTTTGTATCTGCATTCCGCCGGGCCAATGATCTGGCGATGGCGATGGAAGCCAGATGCTATCAGGGCGGCGAGGGAAGAACCAAAATGAAGCCTTTAAAATACGGAAAATCAGATGTGCTGGCATATGTGGTGCTGGCAGTATATCTGGCAGGAGTCATTGTGCTGGGAAAATGGTTGTAGGTATTTGGATATGAAACGTGTGATGCTGACGGTCGCTTATGACGGCACAAATTACTGCGGATGGCAGATTCAGCCAAATGGTGACACGATAGAAGGCCAATTGAATAAACATCTTTCGCAGCTTCTTGGAGAACCGATTAAGGTAATCGGAGCGAGCAGGACGGATTCCGGGGTTCATGCACTCTGCAATCTGGCCGTTTTTGATACAAATGCCCGTATGCCTGCAGAGAAGATTTCCTATGCGCTTAATCAGCGCCTTCCGGAGGATATCCGTATTCAGCGTTCGGAAGAAGTGGCAGCCGATTTTCACCCGCGCAAGGTGGCAACCAGAAAGACTTATGAGTACAAGATATACAATGCGCAGTTTGCGAATCCGCTGGAGCGCCTGTACAGTCATTTTACTTACGTATCACTGGATGTTTCAAAAATGCAGGAGGCAGCAAAGTATTTTGTCGGAGAACATGATTTTGCGGCGGTTTCGACGTACAAACCGGAAGTGGAGAGTACCGTGCGTACGATTTATGACATTTCCGTGACAAAAGAAGAGAATCTGATTAAGATCCGTGTAACGGGCAATGGTTTCCTATACAATATGGTCCGCATCATAGCCGGAACCCTGATGGAAGTCGGAAGGGGACGGATTGAGCCTTCGCAGATTCCGGGGATTCTTGCGTCAGGGGACAGAGAGCAGGCAGGGCCGACAGCGGTGGCGTGTGGTCTGACACTTGTCAGTTATGAGTTTGAGCAATAATATATAGATATTTCAGCAATAGAATTTTAGTGATTTTCACGTTCTTTTTTCGGAAAAAAGTGGTTGACACGCGCGGGTGCGTATAATATAATATTTCACAGTGGTGACCTGTGGAGTAACTGACATAGCCCCGTCAGTTTCCGAGTGGAAGCCTTAGATTCCTTTCCGTTCCGATTAGCCCCGGAGAGAGGAAGACACTTAAGAAACACCAGTATGTTATTAATTTGGAGGTAACACGATGAAAACATTTATGGCTAGTCCAGCTACAATCGATAGAAAATGGTATGTAGTAGATGCTACAGACATGACATTAGGACGTTTAGCTTCAGAAGTAGCTAAAGTATTAAGAGGTAAAAACAAACCGATCTTCACACCGCACATCGACACAGGTGATTACGTAATTATCGTAAACGCTGAGAAGATCAAAGTTACAGGTAAGAAATTAGATCAGAAGATTTACTACCATCACTCAGATTATGTAGGCGGTATGAAAGAGACTACATTAAAAGATATGATGGCTAAGAAACCTGAAAAAGTTGTTGAACTTGCTGTTAAAGGCATGCTTCCAAAAGGTCCTTTAGGAAGACAGATGTACAAAAAACTTCATGTATACGCTGGTCCGGATCATGAGCAGGCAGCACAGAAACCTGAAGTATTAACATTCTAATTAGAGGAACTGAAAGGAGAAAGTTAAAATGGCTAAAGCAGCAACAAAATTCCACGGAACAGGAAGAAGAAAAAAATCAATTGCCAGAGTATATTTAACACCTGGTAAAGGAAATATCATCGTAAATAAAAGAGAGTTAGACGACTACTTCGGATTAGAGACATTAAAAGTTATCGTTCGTCAGCCGTTAGTAGCTACTGATACAGTAGATAAATTCGACATCCTTGTAAACGTTAAAGGTGGCGGATACACAGGTCAGGCAGGTGCTATCAGACATGGTATCGCAAGAGCACTTCTTACAGTAGATAACGATTACAGACCGGTTCTTAAGAAAGCCGGATACTTAACACGTGATCCACGTATGAAAGAGCGTAAGAAATACGGTCTCAAAGCAGCTCGTCGTGCACCACAGTTCTCAAAACGTTAATCGATTATTCAATCAGAACGTTTCAGAAATGTATATTACACTCCAGGACTTATGTTCTGGAGTGTTTTTTGTTAGTTTTTGCTGTATAATTAGTTTCACGGAAAAGAAGTACAGTGGAGGTCGAAATATGCGTGTTATAGAAAGCTGTGCCAAATGCTTATATGAGAAACAGGAAAAAATGGTCAATCACCAGGAGTATCTTTCGGAGATAAAACAGATTATTGAAAATAGGGATGCGGATGACACAGCCCCATATCTGGTGTATTTGTTTAACGGAGTGTATGAGAGATATTTTGGAAAGAAGCAGCCTTATACAGAGATTAAAAAACAGTATAATGATCTGGTGCTCTCTATGGAGGATTCGCTCAGGACAAAAATTGAGAAGTCGGAAGATCCGCTTGTGACCGCATTTATGTATGCAAGAATCGGGAATTATATTGATTTCGGAGCCATGAATCAGGTGGATGAAAAAACGTTTTTGGGGCTTTTTGAGAAGGCAGAGTTGCAGCAGCGCGATATACCGGTGTTGGAATCGTTTGTGGCCCGGTGTGAGAGGGCGGGTGAATTTCTGCTGCTTGCAGATAACTGCGGAGAGATTGTGCTGGACAAGCTGTTTTTGGAGCAGATGAGAAAGCGTTTTCCGCATTTGCATATTACGGTCATGGTGCGCGGAAAGGAAGTGCTCAATGACGCGACAATGGAAGATGCGCGTTACGTGGGGATTGACCGTGTGGCAGAGGTGATATCTAATGGAAATGCCGTGGCAGGAACGGTGTATCATATGCTTCCGCAGGAGGCAAAAAAACGGATGGATAAAGCAGATGTCATTTTGTCAAAGGGACAGGGGAATTATGAGACCCTTTGCAACCAGGGCTTTCATATCTTTTATTCTTTTTTGTGTAAATGCGATCTGTTTACGAGCCGGTTTGAAGTGCCGAGACTGACCGGAATTTTTGTGGAAGAAAAATAAATGATAGCACACCTACTTGATAATGCAAAGTAGCTGTGCTATTTTTATATCAAGCTACTTGATAATACAAAGTAGCAGGAGGTGTTTATGGAAGATACACAACTTATGAAAGGAATATTAGAAGGTTGCGTTTTGGCGGTTATCGCAAAAAAGGAGACCTACGGATATGAGATACTGACCTGCATGGAACAGGTTGGATTTGATAATCTGGGAGAAGGTACCTTGTACCCAGTTCTGACCAGACTGGATAAAAACGGCTATATCTCCTGCAGGAAGGCAAAATCACCGCTGGGCCCCATCCGGAAGTATTACAGCATTACCCGGTCCGGGCAGGAAAGACTGGAGGCGTTTAAGGAAAGTTATAAAAAGATATCTCAAAGTACAAATAGAATTTTGTTTGAGGAAAATGAAAAAAATGGCATGGGAGAAGGAGAGACGATGTTATGTTAGATACATTTGCAATGGCACAGCTTTTAAAGGGAGACTACAGAAAAACATTTGAGCAGATTGCGCTGTATGGGGATATGAGTGAAATCCCTGAGCAGTTTACGGAAGACAGAATTTTAAATATTTATGATTTGCTGGTAGAAGCGCAGGAAAACGGGAAACCGGTGGAAAAGATTATCGGACCGGATTTGAAACAATTTTGTGAGGAATATTTTAGCCCGGATGAAAAAGGGTTTTGGACAAAGGAAATTTTCAAAAGAATATTCCGAGTGTGTGTCATTATGCTGGTCGTTCTTTTGATTGATTACGCCGGTTACTATGCGAAGGATGGAACGGTTTCGTTGCAAAGCGCATCCATAACGGGGAGTCCTCTTTTAGTGGGAACACTTGTTGCGGGTGCCATGTTAATCATCGGGAGAATTATGCGTGAAAAACTGATGTTTCGTAATTCGAAGGTAAAACCGATACTTTATTATATCGTTATGTTATTGATTTTTGTACTGGGGATTGGATTTGGAACTGTATGGGCAGACAAAATTGGAATTGAGATAGGAATGCTTCCGGTTCTGCTTATATGCGGCGGTTATTGTGTAGTGTATTTGCTTGTGACTCTGCTTGGACGTTATCAAAGGTTTGGAAACTTCAAAGATCCGGAGAAGCCAAGCAGGGAGGAAAAGGCAGAGAAAAAGGCTTTCGGTCAGGAAATATCTTTGCGCGCTGAGATGATAAACAGCGCAAAGGAGATGGAAAAACGTTACCGGAAACTTAAACGGAAAAATGAGAAAAAAGGGAAACCGGAATATACCATGGAGGATTTCACAAAACTGATTAATAAGGAGACGAATTTAAAGGGGTATAAGGCTGTATTTATTGCAGTTCCGACCATTGCTTCGATGTGGGTGCTGTTTTCGGTAGCAGCGGATGAGAATATAAGGCTGGCAGTGTTTGTAGCAGGCGTATTTGCTGTGATTATGTTCTTTGCGTGGCGTTTTATCTGGAATGTGTGTAAAGAAGTGTTTGTCGCGCAGCGCATGGTGATTGAAGAGTGTGAGAGCAGAGGGATTGATATTGCGGAGTATGTGTTGCAGATGGAGAAAAGCGAATAGAAAGATATAAGAAAGGGAAAAGGAGTGATGCTGTAAAAAGCAACACTCCTTTTCGCTGTATAACATGAAACTTAGTAGTTAACACCCCAGTCGGTAAAGTGGATACGGGCAGGTGCGTCTGCTTCGTTGGTGGTTGCATACGGACCATAGGTACAGCCGACGAAACCGCCTGCAAGTTCGGAAGAGAGGAATGCACTGTTGATTCCTTCCGCTATCTGAGTTTCATTTGCATAGAGAGACACGTTTCGCATATCTCCTACAAGAGAGAGTTTAATTCCGTTTTCAGGGAAAGCAGGGAAGACATACTCGCCGAGGGCTGAGATGTTTCCTTTCTCATTTTTTGCTGCGGCTACGACTGCCTTATCGCCATCGCGGGATACAAGTAATGTCAGATAGTTGTCATCACTGTGTATGTAAAGAAGACCGCCGCTCGCATTTGCGTCCGAAAATTCTTGTACGGTGATGTCAAGGCGGAATTTGTATTCCTGCTGACGGATTCCGACGTAGGAGCAGCTTCTGTCACGATCGCTTGGAGTGGCAGTAGAAGGTGCCAGAGAAATTTCGTTCTCGTTTTCGATTTTGTACATGCCTTCTGCCGGATGGCGGAAGGTCATCAGACGTTTGTCGAGTTTATCGGTATAACGAACTTTGATTTCTTTTTCATAGCATTTGGCTCCTGCAAGATTATCTACGCACGGAAGATTAATTTCCTGCTCGGCCTGAACTTTTCCGATGCCAGGGTTTACAACCGGCCAGCCATCTTCCCAAATAACCTCAGCGATAAAGGTTTCGCGTCCGAGTTCCGTGATTCCGTCAATCGGTCTGGTGCCGAGCATAATCAAATACCACTGACCGTCTTCGGTATCGACAAGGTCTCCGTGACCGATATTCTGAATCTCGCTTTTCTTACCGAGATGACGATGGGTCAGAAGCGGATTGCATTTAAAGTTTTCGTAAGGTCCAAGTAAATTTTTGCTGCGCGCAACAGAAATACTGTGTTCAAAACAGGTTCCCATCTCAGCACAAGTAATGTAATAGTAATCACCAATGTGATAAATGTGTGGGCCTTCCACCCAGACACATTCCTTCATGGAGCCTGAGTACAGGGAAGTGACTTCGCCGATCAGCTCTCCTTTTTCCAAATCAAGTTCCTGAATCCAGACTTCGCAGTCGCCGAAAAATTTAGCATCCGGTTTCTGTCGCTGTCCGACATAGTAGCATTTGTCACCTTCGAAGAAGAGGGAAGGATCAATACCGCCATCCTGACCTTCCGGAACTTTGAGCCAGATCGGATCGGACCACGGACCGGCCGGATCGGTGGCTGTTACATAAAAGTTACCACCGTTGTCGATGTTGGTAGTGATCATATAAAAGACGCCGTTGTTATAACGGATGGTTGGTGCGAAAATGCCGCGGGACATTTCCGCTTTGTCCAGCGGAAGCTGGCTTTCGCGTTCTAATACATTTCCGATTTGTACCCAGTTAACAAGATCCCGGCTGTGAAAAACAGGAACTCCCGGTACGTAAGAAAAAGTGGAATTGACCAAGTAAAAATCTTTGCCGACTCTGCATACGGACGGATCCGGATAAAAGCCGCGTAAAATAGGATTCTGCGCTATCATAATTACCTCCTGAATAAAATAACACTATTGAGTTGTTATTATACAGAAAGTTTGACAAAAAAAACATTGATAAATTATATATATTTATCCTACAATTTATCAGTTATTTATGATAAACTAACAAAGTGGGGAATAAAATTTGTACAAAAGGAGAAAAAAGTATGTTAGCAGCATGGTTACCAGTTATTATTGGAGCAATTATTGCAATTTTCGTTCTGGTTTTATTGATCAGCGGATATGTAAAGGCGTCACCGGATAAAGCCTTTATTATTTCAGGACTTCGTAAGACACCAAAGATCTTAATCGGTAAAGCGGGTGTAAAGGTTCCGTTTTTAGAGCGTAAGGATGAACTCAGCCTGCAGCTGATTCCGATTGATGTTAAGACGGCAAGTTCCGTACCGACTGCAGACTATATCAATATCAACGTCGATGCGGCCGTTAATATTAAAATCAGTGACAAACCGGACAAATTGAAACTTGCAGCGCAGAACTTTCTGAATAAAAGACCGGACTATATTGCGCAGGTTGCAAGAGAAGTTCTGGAAGGTAATATGCGTGAAATCGTAGGTAAGATGAAACTGGAAGAGATGGTTTCCGACCGTCAGAAATTCGCAAATCTCGTAAAAGAAAATGCAGATCCGGACCTTGGCGAGATGGGTCTTGATATCATCAGTTTCAACGTGCAGAATTTCGTGGACGATTCCGGCGTAATCGAAAACCTCGGTGTGGACAATATCGTTAAGATTCAGAAATCTGCTGCCATCGCAAGAGCAGAGAGTGAAAAAGAAATCGCTGTGGCACAGGCCATTGCAGGAAAAGAAGCAAATGATGCAAAGGTTGCAGCTGAGACAGCAATCGCTGAGCGAAACAACGAATTAGAGATTAAGAAAGCGGAACTGAAGATTATTTCTGATAGTAAAAAAGCGGATGCGGACGCTGCTTACAAGATTCAGGAGCAGGAGAGACGTAAAACAATTGAGGCAACCACTGGTGATGCGGACGTTGTAAAACAGGAAAAAGAAGTCATTCTTCAGCAGCGTAAGGTAGAACTTGAAACTCAGAAACTGGAAGCGGAAATTAAAAAGAAAGCAGAGGCTGAGAAGTTTAAGAGAGAGCAGGAAGCACAGGCAGAACTCTTCGAAAGACAGCGTAAGGCTGAGGCTGAAATGTTTGAACGCGAGAAAGATGCGCAGGCACGTAAGGTTCAGGCGGAAGCTGATTTGTATGCAAAAGAACAGGAAGCAAAGGGTATTCAGGCGGTAGGTACTGCTGAGGCGAAGGCAATTGAAGCAAAAGGTATCGCGGAAGCGGAAGCGTTAGAGAAAAAGGCGGAAGCCATGACCAAGTACGGTAAGGCTGCTATGCTTGAAATGATCGTTACAGCACTTCCGGAGATGGCAAGAGCGATTGCAGAGCCGTTATCTACAATCGATAAGGTTACTATCATCGACAGCGGATCCGGCGAGAGCGGAGTTTCCACGATGGGAAATTATGTTCCGAGCGTACTTGCAAAAACAATGGAATCCGTAAAAGAAATCACAGGGCTTGATCTTGTTGACGTGATGCGTGCAGAAACCTATGATGCAAAAGTAAATCATAACATTAATGTGACAGGTCTTGATACACCGGAGAGCGGAGTTTCTTCGAAAGAAGTTTCCGGCGCGGTTTCAAAAGAAGTATCTAAAGCAGTAAAAAGTGCAGTAAAAGAAGCGATGACAGATGTGACACCGGAAGCGTAGT
>JAGAOK010000014.1 GCA_017623815.1 Lachnospiraceae bacterium | reverse complement strand
TAATCGTCCGGATTTCTTTATTTGGCATGAAACTGTCATCATAGACTACAATTACTTTTTTCATAAGTTTCCCTTCCCTGCTTTTTTACATCCTTTTACAATGAAGTAAAGCACATACCCCAATATGGTAAGTACCAAAAAGGCTGTTGCCGTAATTCCCGTATAGGTCGATAAAATCAAACTGTCTCCGTTCATAAAGATTGCCTCTATGTAAGAAGCAAAGTCACCGAGAGCAAAGTTATCTTTCGAAACGGTAGCCAGTGCCTTCAAAGTCACAAGCTCACTTGCCCATCCGAGAAGCGAAGCAAATACAATCATTGCATATCTTCCCGTCACAAGATTCTTTGTAAAATCATACCACTTTTTAACGACGTCAAGTCCACGAAGTGCTGCCATGGAACGGGCCGATGATTTTTTCACGATCAAATAGTGGTTCATATACGCATAGCTTGACGGTATCGCCAGATACAATAGAGCCAGGATAAGAACCCCTACCAGAAGCACGATTGTAATCGGTGACAGGGCTTTGCGATAAAACAAATCAAACGGAACAAGCAAAATCAGAAGTGCTGTCAAATCAAAATACCGGTCAACCAGCACGCTCAGAACGCCCACCTGCCACACCCGGGTTTCGCGGGCTATTTCCTCCACGCGGTATACCTCTCCGAGTTTAAAGGGAATTATTAAATTGATAAAGGTTGTCCGAATATACAGCAGCACAAAACGGCCGAAGGATATCTTATGCTCCATAAGCACCAGATACAGCCTTGCCATCTTAAACAAATGCACTGCTAAAACTCCGCAGACAAGTAATAAGATCCAATAATTCATCAAAAACACCCGTTATTCTTCAATTTCCGTAATCTGCTGACAGGTATATCCCTCGCGAGGCTCCTCGCGGTATTCCTGCTTGATTACCTCTTTGTTAAACATATAGGAAAATGCCATTTTCAGGACACTTACCGCCTGATTGACCATCTTTACATTAGAAACCTGATCTTCCTCTCTCCATGAAACCGGATAGAAAATAATGTCATGATCATAATAATGCGACGCAAGAATCATCACATAGTTAAACATCAGGTTGTCCGGGAACTTTTCAAAAAAGCTGTCTTCAAGCATCTTTGTACTGTACATATTCAGACCGCTTCCAAGATCAAAAATTCTTCTCTTTGTAATAAAAGCAAAGATAAAATCATACACGATATTTCCAAAGGTACGAAACGCAGAATATCCCTGCAGACGTGACCCTCTCATAAAACGGGCACCAAGTACGCAATCGTGCTTTTTGTAAATCTTCTTTTCCAGCATCGGGATAAAATCGTGAATATCTCCCTGATCATCCCCATGCAGCATGCATACATAATCGTATCCGTGATCCACTGCATAATGGAATGCCATTTTCTGCGAACCGCCGAGTCCGTAGTTTTCATCATTTCTCATCAGTTTTACCGGAAGAGACGGATTTTCCTTCAGATATTCCAAAACGGCCTTCTCGGTTCCATCCGTACTGCGGTTATTCACCACGAGAATCTCCTCAAAATAAGGGAGTACCTCTTCATCCAGCTGCGCCAGCACACGCACCACCTGTTTTTCACAGTTATATGCCGGGATAAATAACATCATTTTATCGCTCATCTTTTATCCTTCCTTTTGTTCCAAAAACTTTTTACGCGTAATAAAGTTGTAGATCATTACGATACCGGTGGCAAAAATCTTTCCGCCCGCAGTCGCAAGTGTCGGGGAAATCCAGCTTTTAAGCCACATCCAGTTTCCGTAGATTCCGTCGATGCAAATCATAATAATCACTTCATGAATCAAAAGCCCGATCAGGCTTAAGATTGTAAAAATCACAAATTCCTTGCGGCGATCCATATCTTCTTTTCGCACAAACACATACTTCATAGAAAGAAGGTAGTTGATAATCACCGAGATTGTAAATCCGAAAAAAGCTCCGATCAGTGCTGCTGTTCCGGTCTCCATCCCTGCTGTATTTCTCAGCAGGGTGGAAACTACCATTGTAATCACAAAATCAATCAAAAAGCATACAACACCGACCACGCCAAATTTCATGATCTGTTCCATCAATTTATTCATGACAGATAATACTCCTTGTTTTATACTTCCGGAATTGCTGCAACCAGCGCTTTCTTAAGTGCCTCAAGTTTGGCATCCGCATCTGCAAGGGAATCTCCCTTGATACCCATGTAAAACTTGATCTTCGGCTCTGTTCCGGAAGGACGTGCACAGCACCAGGAATCATTTTCCAAATCAAAATACAATACGTTTGACTTCGGAAGACCGGTCTCGGATTTTTCGCCCGTCACCATATCTGTCACCACGTTTGTATCATAGTCGCGAACCGCAAGTACCTTAAGTCCTGCAAGCTCTTTCATCGGATCTTTGCGAAGCGCAGCCATGATATCTTTAATTGCCTGTGCTCCCGTCACACCTTTCATTGTAATGGTGTGAAGTCCTTCTTTAAAGTATCCGTATTCTTCATAAACCTTCAACATCTGATCCCAGAGCGTAATACCGTTCTTTTTGCAGTATGCAGCCACTTCACAAAGACACATTACTGCCACGATGGCATCTTTATCTCTTGCATGGGTTCCCGCAAGACAGCCATAACTTTCTTCCAGGCCGAACACATAATTGTAGGTATTGTTTTCTTCAAACCACTTAATCTGCTCTCCGATGTACTTAAATCCTGTCAGTACTTCAATCTGTTTTACATCATATGCCTTTGTAATAACGTCAGACATATTGGTTGTAACGATTGTCTTAACAAGTGCAGGGTTTGCAGGCATGGTTCCTGTCGCTTTCTTTTCGCGAAGAAGGTACTCCGCAATCAGCATTCCCGACATATTACCGGTAAACGGAACATATTCGCCGCTCTTTGTATCCAGCGCATACACACCGAGACGGTCTGCATCCGGGTCGGTTGCCAGAATAATGTCTGCTCCCACTTCCTTTGCAAGCTTGATTGCAAGCTCAAATGCAGCCGGATCTTCCGGGTTCGGGTAAGCAAGTGTGGTAAAGTTCGGATCCGGCATTTCCTGTTCTTTTACGACATATACATTCTTAAATCCAAGTTCGGAAAGAATGCGTTTTACCGGAACCAGTCCCGTTCCGTTGAACGGAGAATATACGATTTTAAGTTCCTCAGACATCTCATCAATGATATCCTGATGAACAATCTGTTTCTTGAGTTCTACCATGTAAGCATCGTCAATCTCTTTTCCGATGATGGTAAGAAGACCGTCTGCTTTCGCCTTATCTTCCTCCATGGTCTTTACGGTGTGGTAATCTGTTACCGCCTTTACTTCCTCGATGATTTCCACATCCTTCGGTGAAGTAACCTGTGCACCGTCTGCCCAATATACTTTGTATCCGTTATACTCCGGCGGATTGTGGCTGGCTGTCACTACGATACCTGCGGTGCATCCAAGCTTGCGTACCGCAAAGGAAAGCTCCGGTGTCGGACGAAGCGCATCAAATAAATACGCCTTGATACCGTTTGCGCAAAGGCAAAGTGCAGCTTCTTTTGCAAATTCCGGCGAAAAACGTCTGGAATCATATGCAATTGCAACGCCCATGTCTGCGCCGCCCTGTTTGATAATATAATTTGCAAGTCCCTGTGTTGCCTTACGGACTGTGTAGAAATTCATACGGTTGGTTCCTGCGCCGATTACGCCGCGAAGACCACCTGTACCGAATTCAAGTTCTTTATAAAATCTGTCTTCGACTTCCTCCTCGTTATTACGAATTGCAAGAAGCTCATTTTTGGTGTCCTGATCAAAATAATCATCCTCTAACCAGAATTCAAACATTTCTTTGTAACCCATTTTGCATATCCTCCTTTTTTGTTTTGAATGATTTTTATTTTTTCGCCCGCTTCCAATTTACGGTGAAATCGGAATGATCGAGCGAGAAATTCGGGTTGTAATACGGGTCGCCTTTTGCAAGAACCTTCTCCCATTTGACTTTAAAACGGTCGGATTCCTGCTGGTAGCGGATTGCCCGTCCGTCATCCTTATCCGAACCTCTGGATTTGGATTCAAAGTGATAAAGTTCCGCGAACGGGGTAAAGATGTTCAAAAAGCCCGCCTGCCTTGCCTTCAGGCAGAAATCCACATCATTGAGTGCCACGGCAAACTCCTCGTCGAGTCCTCCGAGCTGCTCATACAAGGATTTCTTTACCATCATACAGGCTCCTGTCACTGCAGTGACATTCTGTGCATAACATAGTTTACCCATATATCCGACATTTGCTTCCGGAATACGGTAATGGGTATGACCTGCTGTGCGATGTGCGCCGAGACCTATGACAATACCTGCATGCTGGATGGTCCGGTCATCATAATAAAGTTTAGCGCCGACTACGCCGACATCGTCACGCAGCGCATACATAAGAAGTTCCTCAATCCAGTTCGGCGTAATCACCTGCGTATCATTGTTCAGCAAAAGCACATACTCGCCCGTTGCATGGGAGACTCCGAGATTGTTGATCTTGGAGTAATTAAATCCTCCCTTATATTCTACCACACGAACATTCGGATGCTGCATAATTTCTTCATAATAGGTGCGAATTTCCTGTGTCTGGCTGTTATTTTCCACAATTACAATCTCATAGTTATCGTACGTGGAAACATTGATAATTGATTCCACACAGCGGGAAAGGTCATCCACATGATCTTTGTTAGCGATTACAATTGAAACCTTTGGTCTCGCCGTGATGGCATAACGGATTCGGAAGATGGTCGCGAATGCTCTTGTACTCTCAATCTCGAAGTCCTTGTAACCATAACCTTTTAAATGCTCCGCAATTGCCCCTTTTGCCGCATCAATGGCATAGGTTTTTGCATCAATACCGGAAGCCACGCTTCCTGCATGCGAACGCCAATAATACAAAATCTTCGGTACATGCACAATCTTCTCTGCCTTCTGTGTCAGCCGGAGAATCATATCATGATCCTGACTTCCGTCAAACTGGCTGCGGAACAGTTCTCCGCTGTCGAGAAGTTCTTTCTTAAATACGCTGAAATGGCAAATGTAGTTATTTGCTCTTAAGTTATCCGGTGCAAAATCCGGCTTAAAATGAAGCGTAATCATATGGTTAATGCTGTTTCCTTTAAAGGTCGCCTCATCGCAGTAAATATAATCCGCATCCTGCGCGCAGATCACCTTCATATATTCGTAAAGAACACTCGGATGCAAAAGGTCATCGTGGTCAAACAGACCGATATAATTTCCGGTCGCCATCTCATAACAGCGATTGGTATTGCCAGAGATTCCTTCGTTTTTATCCAGCTTTTTATATACGATACGGGCATCACCCTCACAGTACTTTTTGCAGATTTCTCCGACAAACGCATGCTCCTTATCCGATCCGTCCGCCAGACAAAGTTCCCATCCACCGTAGGTCTGGGCCTGCACGGAATCGATCATCTCACGCAGGAATTTCTCCGGTGTATTATAAAGCGGTACAAGAATACTGATTTTGATCTCTTTATCAAACTTTGTTTCCTCCTGCTCCCTGCGCTCCGTCGCCGTCGGAAAGCTTCCGGTTCCGTGGATTTTGATTGCCTTTTTCTCACGATATTTGTTTACCAGCTTGCGGGCAATTCCCTTTGGATTGCCGTGGCATAAAATACGGTTTTTCGTCGCAATCAGATAATTAATTACCACACGAAACGGCTTTGCCAGTTTCCAGAAGATGGAACCTTTAATCTTATTCAGCTTTCGCGTCAGATCTTCCACTTCCCTCTGACTGTCTGCCAGGCGGTAAGTCAGTTTTTCATTCTTTGCCTTTTCTCTCTCGTACAGATCTTTATAGTAGGCCTCCATATCTGCTCCGGCTACTTTCTTTTCCTCTGCCATAGTTACTCCTCTTTGTTTCCTTTCAGCGCGCGCAGCGGTTTTGTCACCTTCCAGCTGGCGCTGTTTTTCAGGTCGCGGATCTGCTGCTCCCTGTTGTCTATGATAAATCTCATGTCGGCGATTGTGGTTTTCAGCTCTCTGATTGCCGCCTGAGACATCTCAATCTCTTCGACACTGATCTCGGCGCCGTTATCGCCGCTTTCGATACCATGAATTGTCACTTGCGGAATTTCTTTTTCGAACAGATACAAAAGTCCTCCAAAATGCATTCCGTTTGTCTCAAGCGAAAGCCCCGTATGAGCTCCGCCGCGGTCGGCCATCGCTCCGAGCCGGAGCACGCATGGATTCTCGGTTGCATCAAATCCATCGAGCAGAATTTTCATTCCCTCTGATGCCTTCGGAAGCTTATACAGGTAAACACCCTCCGGCGAACGCTTTGCTGTCACAACATCTCCGCCCACGATTTGCACAGTCTTTCCGTTAAGTTTTTCAACCTGCGCTTCTATCTGCACATGCGTTAGCACCGGCTTACCTTCACGGTCATAGCTATTGCAAAGAACCTGTGCTCCATGCTGTACATAATGCTGAAATGCAGTTTCCATCGCAAGGAACACTTCTTTTAGCTGCGGCGTAATTCCCGCCTGCTCATAGATTTTTTGAGGTTCTAAAACACATGCTCTGTTTTTCGCTTCCAGATAAAAATACAGGAAACGGAATATGAGAAAATCAACCGGCACCGAAATCGCAAACGTCCACTCATAATCAATGACAACCGCCCGGTCTGCAAGCAGAATATTCTGCGCTACCAGATCAATATCCGAAACCGGAAGTGATTTCCACTGATAGGATTGCCACTGCGGAATTTCTCCGAATACCTCTTCAAACTCTTTTGTCACGGCAAAATCCGATAATCGCCTGCTGCCGCGAAGCTCCTTACAGAAGGACAGAAGGACGCGGCTTACCTCTTCCTCTTTTCCTTCCTGCAGCATCGTATCTAAGGTCTGTTCCAGACTCTGTCCGGATACAAACACAAAACTTATGCTTCTCTTTTCCTCATCCGCCTCTGTAATCTGATTCACATCGAAGGGCCGTCCAAGCAAAGAAATCTCCTGCAGACATTCGCGAAGACTTGTCTGCATCCCCTGCATCGCCATCACATGACGCTCTGCTTCCGGGCCGAGCGCGCATTTGCACACGCGGTCTTTATACAGATCCGTGCGGATCTTGGCATCTTCTCTTCTTTCGTTGGAAAAACGCGTATATACCGGCAAGTTTTCCGGCGGCGTTTTGGAAAGTATCAGCATATAGGCATTTGCAAGGTACGGATACATCCCCCCTGCAACCACACAATCCGCTGCGCTGCGCTCATCAAACGCCTCCATCCGGGCCGATTCAAAATTGTAAAATCCTTCCTCACATTCGCCGCGCCCCGGCAATCTTTCATCCGAGAAAAAGACGCACGGAAATTCTACATTCGGATACGGATAATAGCATTTGTCATAATACACCTCTCCGCTCTTTGTCAGCGCATCTTTCAGCGTCTCAAGCAGCGGATATGCCACATCCGGCTCCCCGCCCGGTGTTCCCGCCGAAAAGGCATGCAGACCAAACGGATTATCAAAATACACCACCAGTTTTCCGGTCGGCGCAAGAAGTTTGTACAAATTTTGTACACATATTTCTTTCCCTTTTGCTCCGGACGGATTCCAGAAAATGTAGTCATACTCTGCTTCCCGCAGCGGCAGAGCCTCTCCGCGCACTTCGAGCACAAAATCTGTCTGCTGTATGTCAAAAAACCGTTTTAAATTTCCTTCGCGGTTTGTGCGCATGGCTCCCTCCTGTTTTACTGTCCGTTTTCCACAGTAATCTGTGTGTTCATATCGAAAAATCCGACCGTGTTCTTATCTGAAATAACAGAAACACTGACCAGATCATATAATCTGTGATATACCTTGAATTCATCTCCCGCATAGCCTGTACAGCCGAGGGAGATCAGGTAATCGCCGCCCTGCAGATTCATCTGCTGGCGATAGGTCACAATCCGCTCCTGCCCTTTTTCGCAGACCCCGGTCTCCACGCGTTCAAACATCGTGTTCGTTCCGGTGATGTCCGTTCCCTTTTTATCCTTGATGGTAAAGGTAAAGATCGGATCTTTTACGGTCTCGTTAAAACGAAGTTTTGCTTTTACTTCAAAGGTAGAACCTTTTTGGATGATGTTGCTGAGCGCTCCGTATTCATCAAAAATGGCAAAGTCCACAATCTCCGCCTGACGCTCGCCGTAGTCAAGCACATCTTCATTGATTGTAAAATTGTTTTTCCACGCCCCCGGCTCGCCAGCTTCGGTCGTCAGCTTACTCTTTCCGGAAACATCCTCAAGCGTCTCCACATCGAGCTGGTTGACCAGAAGCTTTTTATACATATTGATCATGTCTTTCGGGTTACCCTCTGCTAACTTTACACCTTGATTCAGAAGGATGACCCTGTCACAGTATTTTGCAATACTGGAAAGATCATGGCTTACAAAAAGAATGGTTTTACCCATTTCCTTGAACTCTTCAAATTTATGGAAACACTTCATCTGGAAGAACACATCTCCCACGGAAAGTGCTTCATCAACAATCAGAATCTCCGGTTCAATGTTAATCGCAACCGCAAATGCAAGTCGCACAAACATACCCGAGCTGTAGGTCTTTACCGGCTGATGCACGAAATCTCCGATATCTGCAAAATCCAGAATATCCTGAAGCTTGGCATCAATTTCTTCCTGCGAAAAACCGATCATGGTTCCGTTTAAGTAAATGTTTTCAATTCCGGTATACTCCATGTTAAATCCTGCACCGAGCTCTAAGAGGGCGGAAATGCGTCCGTCCACCTCAAGATCTCCACTCGTTTTATTCAGGACTCCTGTAATGATTTTTAGAATCGTCGATTTTCCTGAACCGTTGGTTCCGATAATTCCGACACTCTCGCCGCGACGCACATCAAAACTGACGTTTTTGAGCGCATAGTGCTCTTTGTGCTTTTTCCCGCGGGAAAGTCCGAGTGATTCCTTCAGACGGTCTGACGGCTTGTCATAGAGTTTGTATATTTTATTCAGGTCCGAAACCCGGATTACAACCGGGGCTTCTGTCCTACTGGTTTTATTTTCCATAAAGAATTTCCTTTTCTAAATTAGGATTAGGTTGTGTGGGTGTCGACCGGGGGCTTTTGGGTCTCCGCCGTGCTCCTCTGGGTCTCCGTCCGGATAAAGCGCTTATTATACCCAATATCATGTAGCATTCCCCACGCTATATTCTGTCTGGGTCAAAACAAGAGAAATTGTTCACCTATACCCACACTTCAAGTAGATTCATGGGTATTTTTCTTCCTATTCCGGTCTGCAGACCCAAAGACAATTTAAAACAATCAAATCAGTCTCCTATTTGGGTATTTTCACAAACATTTGCATATGCAGACCCAAAACAGGGCAACTGCATCACAATGTCTACAGTACATCCGCAAAGTGTGGTTTAAGTCTTTTGAATACTACGGTTCCGAAGGCAAACAGTAGGATGGTCACTACCCAAAAGTATAGGGTGAGCTGCCAGTCCTGGAAGAACCAGGTATGTCCGAAGAGGGACTGGCGGTAGCCGTTTACGATATAGTACAGCGGATTGAGTTTAAAAATTGTCTCAAAAACGGTTCCTTCGACGCGGGTGATGGACCACATAATCGGAGTCGCCCACATACCGATCTGGAGTGCAATCGCCACAATCTGTGACAGGTCGCGGAAGAAAATCACGACCGAACAGAACGTATAGCTGAGTGCAAGCACCAGTATCGCCATACAAAAACTGTAATATACAAGTTGGAACAGGTACGGCGTAAATCCGTAGCCGTATAAGAAATAAATCAACAGCAGCACCCCTACAAAGAATACATGGATAAAGCACGCTGCAATAATCTTAATCAGCGGTAAAATGCTGATTTTAAACACCACTTTTTTGACCAGATAATTGTATTCCAAAAGTGCATTGGTCGACTGGCTGACTGCCTCCGAAAAGAAAAACCAAGGTACCAGTCCGCTCGTCAGATATACGACAAACGGTACCTCCACTCCGGACTTAAACATCTCAGGCTTGGCACTGAAGCCGTTTTCAAACACCAGCCAGTACACAAGAACCGTGATCACCGGCTGTACAAACGCCCAAATGATACCCAGGTAGGAACCTGCGTATCTCGTTTTAAAATCATTTTTGGAAAGCTTCCAGATCAGTCTTCGATTGTTCCACAGTTCTTTCGGCAAGGAAAAGAACTTATTTAAAAATGTTGTCATTGTGTTATCTCCTAAAGTTGCGCTTAGGCGCAAACATACTCATTTATCATACCATATATCATGTGAAATATCAATTTTCCTGAGAGATATTTATACTTTATTAGTATATCACAATTGCAAAGATGCCATTATATCTAAAATCATTGTCATTTTGATACATTTTAAGATACGAAAAGCGATAGCCCCCTTTGGCTCTATCGCTCTTCATTTCACAATTATTGCTCAACACTCTATCCTTTTTTGAATTCCGCTTTTTTATTTACACCTTTCTTGATGAGCATAGATTTATATGTTTTGAATTTCTTCTTCGGTATAGTTACCTTCATGCTCTTTGGTGTTTTTGAAAATGCCTTACTTCCAATTTTCTTCGTTGTCAGTTTAGTTGTCTTAATCTTAAGTGTTTTTAACTTACTGCATCCGTAGAACGCTTTGGACCCAATCGTTGTTACATTCTTTCCAATCGTAACAGACTTAATCTTCTTATTGTTCTTAAAGGCATTCTTCTCGATGGCTGTAACTTTATAAGTAACCCCATCATGTATAATCGTACTTGGTATTATCACTGAACTATATGATTTTTTTTCCAATTTTACACAAGCAACTTCTTTACCTTCTTTAGTCACTTTGTATTTAAGACCATCATATATTATGACCGTTCCGATGGAAGGCAGGCTGTTAGTATTGTTTGTCTGATTAGAGACACCTGTGGTACTTGGAGTACTTGGAGTACTTGGATCACTTGGGGTACTTGGAGTACTTGGCGTACTCGGACTGCTTGGTGTACTCGGATCGCTTGGCGTACTCGGATCGCTCGGACCGCTCGGATCACTTGGCGTACTTGGATCGCTTGGGGTGCTTGGATCACTTGGGGTACTTGGATCACTTGGTTTCTCAATAACACGAATAGTACATTTGGCACTCACATTTCCATCTGCCGATGTAACAGTAACAACCGCATTGCCCGGTTGTATTCCTTTCACAACACCTTTATTATCAACAGAAACTATACTCGGGTCATCACTTTTGTATGTTAACGTTTTATCTGTTGCATTTTCAGGGAATACTGATACATTAAGTGCCTTTTTTTCTTCTTCAAAAATAGTAATATCTATCTCTGAAATATCAATCCTGTTAACTTTG
This sequence comes from Lachnospiraceae bacterium, assembly GCA_017623815.1. Classification (GTDB taxonomy): domain Bacteria; phylum Bacillota; class Clostridia; order Lachnospirales; family Lachnospiraceae; genus SVFI01. Next base: position 228 of record JAGAOK010000014.1, on the reverse strand, counting down.
ATTAATTGTTCTATATATACTTCCTTACTACCAATTAGCACATTAGGTCCACCCACCTTATTTATTGCAAACGCATTAATCGTTTGTGTTCCTGTCAAATCCGTTCCTAATATTCCCGAAAATCCAACATACTCTGAACATCCATAAGCATCTCGAACATCTCCGCGCACCTGATTGGCGGTTACGCCTCCAATAAAGGTATCACCAATATAAAAATGTATCTCAATG
>JAGAOK010000111.1 GCA_017623815.1 Lachnospiraceae bacterium | reverse complement strand
GTGAATACAGAGATATCGCTCATCCAATCAATTCAGAGACCAGAGATATGATTCAGAGGACGGTACTCGATGCATATGATAAAGCAATGCTCGAGCCGGATGAAGAATAAGGTTTAGGAGAAGGGTTACAATAGTGAAAGGACCATGCATGTAAGGTGCATGGTCCTTTTGCGTTGGGGAGCGGAGGAGAGAATAATACGGGAGCAGGAGAATGTTGTTTCAATTGAGGGACGCTTCCGCTCGGATGTTCATGCAGCGGACACTAAATTCATGCCAGCTGTTGCTGTCATTCATTAAGTGCCGGCGTGAACATACGCCCTCAATATGAAAAACATTTCCTGCTCCTGAAGTTTCTTCCCTCCTCCATTTCCCTCTACGTAAGACCCATGCGCCTGACATGCACGGAAGCTTTTCTTATGTGTTTTGCTGATAGTTTGTAAAATCGGAGTAGTGAGGAAGTATTGTGGTAGTCCGAGGGCACGGGAGTGTAGGGGCTGTATGGGTAGGAAAGAAATGTTTTCGCGTATGGGGCGTATGTTCACGCCGGTACTTAATGAGGGGCGATTTATCGCCGCGAATTTAGTATCCGTTGCGTGAAAAATCCGAGCGGAAGCGTCCCCATACCGAAAAGCAATTCTTTACTACCTATCATGGAATAGGCTCCCGTGCCTGAGGATATCACTATACTTCTCTCTTATTCTTATGGTACAATAAATCAAAAACACATAAGAGAGGAACCCCAATGATTTCATTTGAAAGCGACTATATTGCAGGTGCGCACCCGAAGGTGCTTGCGCGTCTGTTAGAAACGAATATGGAACCACTTAGTGGTTATGGTATGGATAAATACTGTGAAAGTGCCCGTGAAAAAATAAGAAAAGCATGTGAGTGTCCACAGGCAGAGGTACATTTTCTGGTTGGCGGGACGCAGACAAATGCGATTGTGATTTCATCCATGTTAAAGGAATATGAGGGTGTGGTTGCGGCAAAAACAGGACATGTGAGTCTCCATGAAGCGGGTGCGATTGAGTATACCGGGCATAAGGTGCTTGAGATAGAGCAGGAGAACGGGAAAATATGCGCGAAGGCTTTGAAGGCATATTTGGCGACGTTTCACGGAGATGAAAATCACGAACATATGGTATTCCCCGGAATGGTGTATATTTCGCATCCGACAGAGTACGGGACTTTATATAGCAAGAAGGAACTTAGGGAGCTGGCTGAAATTTGTCATGAGTTTGAAATTCCTCTTTATATGGATGGGGCAAGGCTTGGCTATGGGCTTGTGAGCCGGAATACGGATGTGAAGCTGACAGATATTGCAAGGCTTTGCGATGTGTTTTATATCGGAGGTACCAAGGTCGGGGCCATGTGCGGAGAAGCGGTTGTGTTTACAAAAAATAATGCTCCGAAACAGTTTATGACAATCATTAAGCAAAAGGGTGCACTTTTGGCAAAGGGAAGAGTGCTCGGAGTTCAGTTTAATACCTTATTTACAGACAACCTGTATTTTGAAATCAGTCGTCATGCAATTGATCTGGCAGAGAGGCTAAAAGAAATACTTTTAAATAAGGGCTATGCATTATATATAAATTCGCCAACCAATCAGCAGTTTGTGATTATAGAGGATGCGAGGCTGAAAAAACTGAAAGAGACCGTGGCAGTCAGCTTCTGGGAAAAGTATGACGAAACACACACCGTAATTCGTCTGGCTACCAGCTGGTCTACCACAGAAGAGGATCTGAAGCAGTTGGAAACTGTATTATAGGAAAAACAAAAGCTACAACACAGATGCAGGATGTATCCATGTTGTAGCTTATTTTTGTAAAATATGAATTATTACATTTTAAAGAATTTCATGTCGTTTTCAAGCGAAACAGCCAAATCCTGCAATTTCGTTGCCGCATTACTGAGGATATTGATTGTTGCGTTCAGCTCCTGCATAGAAGCAGTTGTTTCCTCTGTAGAAGCAGCGTTCTCTTCCGAAAGTGCGGAAAGATCCTGGATGATATCGACAACAGAAACACGGGAAGTATCGCATTCGGAAGCCTGTGTATGAATCTTGGATGTACTGTCGGTAGAAGATACAATACCTTCACGAACAGATGTAAATTTCTCGATGGTGTCGAGCATCTTTGCCTGTTGCGTTGTGATATTGTCTCGCAGTGTATCCATTACCACGAGAGTGTTGGCAGAATCCTGTGATAAGGTTGAGATTATCTCCGCAATCTGTGTAGCACTTGCATTTGATTCTTCTGCAAGTTTTTGAATCTGAGAAGCAACAACTGCAAATCCGCGTCCGGCTTCTCCTGCTCTGGCTGCTTCGATGGAAGCGTTCAGAGAAAGAAGATTGGTTTCGTCAGCGATGTCTGTGATAAGAGTTAATGCTTCCGCAATGACTGCTACAGATTTATCTGTCTTGTGAACATTCTCTGCAACCTTTTCGATTGCGCTGTTGGTCTGTTCGTTGGAATCCTTAAGCATGTTCATGTTGTTTTGAGCTTCATTTCCGGCTTTTTGCATGGATTCTGCAACCAGATACAAGTCGTCAATACTATGTACAATCTGCTCAATCTTCATACCCATGTCGGAAACAAGGTTTGTTGCATGTTCTACTTCTTCAGCCTGTGTAATAGCACCTTTGGAAACTTCTTCTACCGCAAGACTGATTTCATCTGTGGTATGACTTGTCTGTACGGCCATATCACCGAGACTTGTACCTTCATGCATTAATACAGATGCAGACTGCTGGATATTCGTAATAATATTTCGAAGTGTCGAAATGGTGCGTGCAAGCGCATTGGCCATCGATCCAATCTCATCCGTGCGTTTTAAACTCTTAGGATTTACCGTAGCTGACAAATCGCCTTCAGAAAGCTGAATAAGGACTTTTTCTGTGTCGATGATGGCAGCAGCTATCTTTTTCGTTGCAGAAAATACAAGGAAAAATGTGATAATAAGTAATGCAATACTAATGCCGCTAAGTGCAGCCACTTTTTTGTTGATAAACTGATTTACTGCGGTTGAACGTTCGCCGACAAAGAACATACCGATAATTTTGCCGGTATGATCTTTGGCAGGAACATAATATGCATAATATGGATCACCGTTAATTTCAAGGTTAGTTGAGTGAAACTCTTCCCCTTTCACAAGTACGGTATCAATAATATGTTCGTCTGCTTTAGTACCCAGAATTCGTTTGCCGTCCTCTCCTACCAGCGTAGTGGCTACGCGCGTGTCACCGTAGAAAAGGGTAAGTTCCAGTTCGGTACCCGCGACATAGGAATCTAAAAGAGTTTCATCGGCCGTAAGGTCGTGGTCGCCCTTCATCAGATCGCCCTCTTCGCTCATGGTATAGTCTTCTTCCGGATTAATTGAGTCAAATCCGGCATGCACCGCAATGGCGGTATCGCGAAGCCCCTCAAGAAATTCGTCCTGCATTCCGTGAATCATGCTGCTACTTGCATAAATCGTTAAGGCAAGTGCCAAAACCAGCATTGGAATGAGAGCAATGAGTAGTAATTGTGTCAGTAGGGAAAGCCCCTTTTTTTTGTTTGATGTTTTACTCATGATACATGCCACCTCTTTTCTGTGCGTAATGCACAAAATCATAAACATATTCTAACATAATTTTTGTTGATATTAAAGGTTTTTCTACAAAATAAGTCAAATTCTATTCGTCATCTTCTGATTCGGTGATAGGAACCGTGAAAATGAATTCTGTACCGACACCTTCGGTGCTGATGACATTGATATTTTCACCGTGGGAATGAATAATCTCTTTGGTGATGGCAAGGCCGAGACCGGTTCCTTTTTTGTCTTTTCCGCGGGAAAGATCGGTTTTATAAAAACGGTCAAATATAAGTTTCTGGCTGTCTTTCGGAATACCGATGCCGGTATCTTTGACGGAGATGCAAAGTTTTGATTTTTTCTCGCGGGTTTCAATGGTAATGGTTGAATTATTATGCGAGAACTTAATTGCATTATCAATGAGGTTATAGAGTACCTGCTGAAGTTTACTCATATCTCCGTTTACCATCATGGTCTCTCCTACCAGGATAAGGGCAACGTGGATATTTTTCTTTTCGCAGAGCCCCTCAAAGGTTGCTACTGTGTCCCTTATGACTGTATTCATATCAAAGTCGGTTTTTTCAAGAATCATTCCTTTGGTATTTAAGTTATTAAGCTGAAGAAGACTGTTGGTCAGCTTGGTCAGCCGGTCGGTTTCATTGAGAACAATCTTTAGGTATTTTTCGTGCATCTGGGCGGGAATGGTCCCATCCAGCATCGCTTCCAGATAACCGCGAATGGAAGTAAGCGGCGAACGAAAGTCGTGTGAGACGTTGGCAACAAATTTTTTCTGGTGGTCTTCTGAGCGGGCAATTTCGCTTGCCATGTAGTTGAGGGTACCGGCAAGATACCCCATCTCGTCATTCGTGTCCACGGAAAATTCGTAGTGCATGTTTCCGTCTGCATACTGCTCGGTTGCATGAATAATCTTTTTGAGTGGAATATAAATGATTTCCGCAAAAAAGATGAGAATAATCAGCGATAATAATATAAGCAGAACTAAGGTGATATACATAATGGCAAGATAACCATTGCTTTCTTTCGCCAGATGACGGAGCGGTTTTACGATAACTACGTAACCTTTAATCTTATAGTTTGATGTAATCGGGCTAAATACCATGAGCGTTTCTTCCGAAGATTTTCCAAAGAAATTGCCGGTGGTATAATAAGAATCCTTCGTGATGGAAGGCGAAAAATCCGGAATGACTTCCGGGTTTTCCAAATCCGGGAAAGACAGGGAGCTTACCAGAACTGTTCCGGAAGGATTGACGATCCATATGGAAGAAGAAAGGTAGGCGCCGAGGGCTCTGAGCTGGTGGCTTGCGGATTCGATAGTAATCTCATTGTTGTACAGATCGGAAGCATAAGTTTTGGAAATCATGGAGGCTTCCGTATACAAAGATTGTGCATTTTCGCTTGTGACACGCTGGTCGATTAAAGAGGCGGAAAATGTTGCAATCACAATGAAGCCGAAAAAAGCAAAAATCACGTATGCCAGAATAAATTTTAAAAACAAAGTTTTTTTCATTTAGTTAACCTCAAATTTATATCCGATACCCCATACCGTGGAAAGACGCCAGGTTGCATGGTCGCTGATTTTTTCACGCAATCGTTTGATATGTACATCAACCGTACGTGTGTCTACGCTGTATTCGTATCCCCAAATCTGATCAAGGAGCTGTTCTCTTGTGAACACCTGATTTGGTGAGGAGGCAAGGAAATAAAGAAGCTCCAGCTCTTTTGGGGGCATTTCTACTACATTGCCTTTATATAACACAGAGTAGTTGGTCAGATTGATGGTCAGCTCCGGGTATTCTACTTTTTTGACAGAAACAGTTTCTTCTGCGGCGGATGCACCGGCTTTAAAGCGTCTAAGTACTGCTTTGACACGGGCGACCAGTTCTTTAGTGTCAAATGGTTTTTCCATGTAGTCATCTGCTCCGAGCTCTAATCCGAGAACTTTATCAAAAACTTCTCCTTTGGCAGAGAGCATGATAATCGGTGTCGAAGAAGAGGAGCGGATTTCTCTGCATACCTGATAACCATCAATGCCCGGAAGCATCAGATCCAAAAGAATAAGGTTTGGTCTAAAGGTCTCAAATGCCGTAAGCGCAGATTCGCCGTCATAGACAATCTGTGTTTCAAAGCATTCTTTGGTCAGGTAAAGAGAGATCAGTTCTGCAATATTTTCGTCATCATCCACGATTAATATTTTCTGTTTTGTAACCATGAGGTCCTCCTTTATTTAAATGTTGCAATTGTGACACCGCTGTCGCCTTCACCGAATTCTCCGAGCCGGTAAGAAGCCACATAGGAAAGGCTCTTTAAATGAGTCTGTACGGCTTGGCGAAGTGCGCCGGTTCCTTTTCCGTGTACAATACGGACACTCGGAATATGTGCCATATAGGCATCGTCAAGGTATTTGTCGAGTGCGGTGATGGCTTCGTCCACTGTTTTGCCGAGAAGATTAATTTCGGTTTTGACATGGGCGGATTTTGTCATTTTAATCTGTCCGAAGCTGGAACGTGATAGAGTCGGTGCGGTAATATCCTCTTCCGGAATCAGTACCAGATCACTGATGTGTACTTTGGAGCGGATGATACCGCATTGAACAAAGAGGTAACCTTTGGCATCAGGTTTGGAACTGACGGTTCCTTTCAGGTTCATGGAAAGAACCTTGATGCGGTCTCCGAGACGCAGCTCGGAGGCTTTTACCTTAGGCATTGAAGCGGACGGCTTCGGAGCTTTTAAGGTGAGCTTGGAATCTTTGTCCGAAATATGCTGACGTACCTTAGTACGTTTCTTTTCCATTTCTTTCATGGAAGTATTATTGTCAAATTTCTGGAAGGAGCGGATGGTTTCGTCCGCTACGTCCTTGGCCTCTTTTAAGATATCGCGTGCCTGTTCGTTTGCATCCTGCAAAATCTTTTCCTTACGGGATTCGAATTTTTCCTGTTGCTTTTCAAAGGCTTCTATTTTTCTGTTCAGTTGTTCTTTCTGCTGCTCAAATTCCAGCTTTTCTCGTTCCATCTGAACGCGGCTGGTTTCCAGTGTGGTAAGAACGTCTTCAAAACTTTCCTGCTCACCGGACATCTGCTCGCGGGCTTTGTCTATAATCTGCTCCGGGAGACCGAGTTTTCCGGAAATGGCAAACGCGTTACTTTTACCCGGTACACCAATAAGGAGATGATAGGTTGGCGATAACGTTTCAACGTTGAACTCACAACATGCATTTTGAACACCTTCTGCAGAAAGTGCATATATTTTTAGTTCGCTGTAATGCGTTGTGGCCATGGTGTAGCATCCACGCGCGTGAAGGGTGGAAAGGATGGCAATTGCAAGGGCAGCTCCTTCTGTCGGGTCGGTTCCCGCACACAATTCATCAAAAAGAACCAGACTTTTGTGGTCAGCTTCGTCCATAATTCGAACGATGTTGGTCATATGCGAAGAAAATGTGGACAGATTCTGCTCAATGCTCTGTTCATCCCCGATGTCAGCGTAGATATTGCGGAAAATGGTGAGCTGACTGCGGTCGAGTGCAGGAATGTGAAGTCCTGCCTGGGCCATCAGTGAAAACAGTCCGACCGTCTTTAGCGAAACGGTTTTTCCTCCTGTGTTCGGTCCGGTAATAATCAGCTGGCGAAAATCCTCGCCCAGACGGACATCAATCGGAACGACTTTTTTCTTGTCAAGAAGAGGGTGGCGTCCCTGTCGGATGTTGATAATCCCTTCTTCGTTGAGCAAAGGCTCGGTGGCATTCATCTCCATGGCAAGCTCTGCTTTGGCAAAGATAAAGTCGAGAATGGTCATCAGCTCTCCGTTGCGTGTCATGGCCGGAGTATGCTCGGAGAGCATAGCAGAAAGCTCGGCAAGGATTCGCTGAATCTCTTCCTTTTCTTCTTCGTATAATTCTTTGATTTTATTATTTAAGTCTACAATTGCTGCAGGTTCGATAAAAAGTGTGGAACCCGTCTGGGAGCGTTCGTGAACCATTCCGGGAACCTGATTTTTGTGTTCGGCTTTTACCGGAATACAATAGCGGTTGTTTCGCATGGTAATGACTGCGTCCTGTAAATAGGTGCGGTAAGAGCCGTTGACCATGGAAAGGAGCTGGGAGTGGATCTTGTCACCCGCGTGACTTAAGGCTTTACGGATATGACGAAGCTGCGAGCTGGCATCATCGGAAAATTCATCCTCTGCAAGAATACAGCGACGGATTTCAGTTGATGCATTGGTCAGAGGTTCCAGTTCGTCAAAAAAATCCGAAAGAGAGTCCGCATATTCCTTGTCCATACGTCCGAAATTCTTGACTCTTGCTACATTTTCCAGCATGGAAGCAATCTTTAAAAGATCCCCACTGCTTAAGCTTCCGCCAAGTTCCATATGCTTGCAAAGATGCTTGATATCGTGGTTGCTGCCAAAGGAAATGCTTCCTTTTTTGAAAAGACGGCTTAAGGCATCTTTGGTCTGCTGCTGCCGCAACTGTATCTGTGGCAGGGAACTTCCCGGTGTCAGCGCAAGACACATGCTGCGCCCCGGATCGGAAGAAGCTTTGTCTGCCAGTAGTTGTATGATTTTATCGTATTCTAACGTAGTAAATGCTTTTGTGTTCATCATATATTCCTCTCGCTCAAATGAGCATAAAACTTTAAATTAAAGTATAGCACAAATGTAGTAAAAATACTACAACGGTATTCTTGTGGAAAAGGCAGTCGAATGATATACTTATGAAAGGGAAACAGAAAGGATTATGCGATGGAAGAAATGGAAAAGAAATCGGGAAGCTCGTTTGTATCGGAAACAATCAAAGAAAAGCCGATCAACAAAAAGAAACTGCTTCGGCGTACGATGACGACCGTTGGGCTTGCAATCATCTTTGGTCTGATTGCGTGTCTGACCTTCTTTTTAATGGAACCGGTCATCAACGGAATTGTAAATCCAACGGAAATAACAAAGGTGAGTTTTCCGGAGGAAACCGAGGAACTAAAGCCGGAAGAATTGTTAACGGAGGAAGAAATCGCACAGCAGGAGGAATCCCTGCAGGAAGTGGTGGAAGCCGCGAAAAAAATGGTAAAAAGCGAGCAGTTTGGTAATAAGGCACTGGATAATTACAGGGATATTTATACGCAGCTCCAGTCGCTGGCGGAAGAAGCATCCGCAGCAATTGTGACAGTTATTGCGATTTCCGAGAAGCAGAACTGGTTTGCCGGAACAACGGAAAATGAAAACACGGCAGCGGGATTGATTTTGGCGGAAAACGGTGCGGAGATGTTGATTTTGGCAGATGTGAATCATTTCAGCAATGCGCATGAATATCGTGTAAGATTTTGCGATAAGAATATAGTAGAAGCTCAGTTGAAAGAAAAGGATGCACAGACGGGACTTGGCGTGTATGCTGTAAAGTTATCGGATTTGCCAAAGGAAACGGCGCAAGTCATAGAAAAGGCAAAGCTGGGGACGTCCACAAGCAGAAATATGGTAGGAAGTCCGGCGCTTACCATCGGTGCACCGTATGGAACAAGCGGATCACTTTCGTATGGTATGATTACGACAATTGAAAAAAAGCTGACGTTAAATGATGCCATCTACAATGTGATTATGACTGATATGGGAAAATCACAAAATGCCAGCGGTGTAATCATCAATCTTCGAGGAGAAGTAATTGGGGTGGTAACGCAGAGTGCGGATACAGCTTCTGCAACAGGAACCATTGCAGCGCTTGGGATATCAGATATAAAACCACTTATTGAAAAACTTTCCAATGATGAGAAACGGGCATATATAGGAATCCGCGGAATGGATGTGACAGAGCTTGCGCATGAGGAGACAGGCGTACCTTACGGTCTTTATGTGTCTGAGGTGGTAACAGAGTCACCGGCGATGGTGGCGGGAATCCAGAACGGAGATGTGATTGTTTCGATTTCCGGGAAAAAAATAAATTCGTACAGTGATTATAAGGCGAGTATTTTATCAATACAGCCGGAGACCATTGTGGAAGTAGTATTAATGAGGTTTGACGGAACAAAATATAGTGATATTAAAAAGGAAATTATGACAGGAGAGGCACAGTAAAATGAAATTTATTAATGAGTACAGAGAAGGAGACAGAGTCTTCGATATTTATTTGTGTAAACATAAACAGGCGGCAACGACCAAAAACGGGAAACCGTATGAAAATGTGATTTTACAGGATAAGACAGGAACAATTGATGCTAAAGTCTGGGAGCCGAACAGTATGGGGATTGAGGATTATGATGCCCTTGATTACATAGAAGTATACGGGGAAGTGACTTCCTTTCAGGGGGCACTGCAGGTTAATGTAAAGAGAATCCGCCGATGCGGGGAGGGCGAGTACGATCCGGCTAATTATCTGCCGGTTAGCAGTAAAAACATTGATGAGATGTACAAAGAACTTTTGGGATTTATTGACAGTATTTCACATTCGCATGTGAAGGCGCTGCTTCAGGCATTTTTTGTCAAGGATGAGGACTTTGTCAAAGCATTCCGAACATCTTCTGCGGCGAAAAGTGTGCATCACGGTTTCGTTGGAGGACTTTTAGAGCATACGCTCAGCGTGACCAAGATGTGTGATTATTATTGCAAGTCATATCCGGCCTTAAACCGTGATCTGCTGCTTGCAAGTGCGATGCTGCATGACATCGGAAAGACAAAGGAACTTTCCCTGTTTCCGGAAAATGACTATACCGATCCGGGACAGCTTCTCGGACACATTGTAATCGGAAGTGAGATGGTGGACCGCAAGGCACAGACTATCGAAGGATTCCCTGAGAAACTTTTGTTTTATATCAAGCACTGTATTTTGGCGCATCACGGCGAGTACGAGTACGGTTCGCCGAAAAAGCCGGCAATTATGGAAGCGGTAGCACTTAATTTTGCCGATAATACGGATGCAAAAATGCAGACATTTACAGAGATTATAAATGCTTCAACAGATACAGGATGGATGGGCTTTAACCGTCTGTTTGAATCCAATATTACAAAGACCATTTACTAAAATATGTGAGAGTTAGCTATGAATTTTAAGAAAAATGATGAGGTGCAGGTGACCATCACCGATTATACGAGTGAGGGGGCCGGCATTGGGAAGATAGACGGGTATCCGCTTTTTGTAAAGGATGCGATTATCGGAGATACGGTGATTGCGGGTATTACAAAGGTAAAGAAAAACTATGCGTTTGCCCGTCTGGTAAAAATCGTGACACCGTCTGAGGACCGCGTGGAGCCGAAATGCGCGTTCCACAAAAGATGCGGAGGATGTCAGATGCAGGCGCTTTCTTATGAGGCGCAGCTTATCTTTAAAGAGAATAAAATTCGCAATAATCTGGTTCGGATCGGAGGATTCGAGCCTGATTTTGTTGATGCGGTCATGGAGCCGATCATCGGAATGGACGAGCCGTTCCGGTATCGAAACAAGGCGCAGTATCCGGTCGGAAACGACCGTGACGGAAATCCGGTCACGGGATTCTATGCGGGAAGAACGCATGATATTATAGCAAATACCGATTGTTATCTGGGACGTGAATGTAATCAGGCGATTCTTGAGACCGTGCTTTCCTGGATGAAAGAAAACGGTGTTTCGGCGTATGACGAGACAAGCTGTCAGGGCATGGTGCGTCATGTGCTGATCCGCGAGGGATTTCACAGCGGAGAGATAATGGTTTGTCTGGTGGTGAATTTGCCGGTGACTTCGGGCTTTGGTGGTTCCGGCGCTTCGGATACGGGCGTTTTGGGCACCGGGTTAGCAAATGCTAACTGCTTGGTTGAGGCGCTGCGTGCGATACCGGAGGTTGGAGAGAGAATAGTCAGCATTTGTCTGAATTATAATAATGAGAATACGAACGTAATTTTGGGACGTGAAAGTAAGGTGCTGTTCGGGCAGGGATATATTACAGATACGTTGTCAGGCATTGCGTTCCGGATTTCGCCGCTTTCTTTCTATCAGGTCAATCCGGTGCAGACAGAAAAATTGTACGGAACGGCGCTTGAGTACGCAGGTCTGACCGGAGAGGAGACGGTTTGGGATTTGTACTGCGGAATCGGTACAATTTCTCTTTTCCTTTCTCAGAAGGCAAAGCAGGTTTACGGCGTGGAAATTGTTCCGCAGGCCATTGAGGATGCGAAGCAGAATGCAGCGCTGAACGGAATTACAAACGCGCAGTTTTTTGTCGGAAAGGCGGAGGAAGTTTTGCCGGAGAAGTACGAGAAGGAGAATATTTATGCGGACGTTATCGTGGTTGATCCGCCGCGTAAGGGATGCGATGAGAAGTGTCTTGAGACGATGGTGAAGATGGCTCCGAAGCGTATTGTGTATGTCAGCTGCGACAGTGCGACACTGGCCCGTGACCTGAAATACCTGTGCGAGAACGGGTATGAGGTAAAGAGGGTGAGGGGAGTTGATCAGTTTTGCCATACGGTGCACGTGGAGAGCGTCTGTTTGTTAAGTAAAGTTCAGAAATAGAAATTGAAGATATTTTCTTAGGTGATGAACTGTTTGTACGGAGACTTTGGAAGGATACGATTTTAAATTATTGGGATGAATACCGAAGTATTCTTTCAGAAGAGTCAATGTCTGATAATTCTGTAAAATTTGAAACCGAGGCATAAATTCAATGTCAACAAAAGCTATTTACCATTTGGAGTAATATTTCAAACAACAAAACGCGGTCATATGACCGTGTTTTGTTGACAAGAGAAAAAATCCGGATATAATATATATTACACGGAGGTGACTAATTGAGTAATCAAGCTGGCACAACAGATATAGTAGCTTTTTTAGAAAAGATGAAAAGGTTGGTATCTGTAGGAAAATACGATTTTGTTCCAAGAAGGAAAAATATGCAAGCACTAGCTCAGCATGGACTTACTATTACAGATGCAAAAAATGAGATTTTAGGGCTTGTTGTTGGCGATTACTATAAGGGACCAAAGCAAGATCTGGATCCAAATAGACCTGGGGATGTCTGGGAATTTAAAAAGGATGTAGATGGAACTCAATTTTATGTAAAAGTAAAGGTAGTACAGGAAAACGGAGAAGATATCTTGAAATGTCTAGGGTTTCATGAAGACGATTTTGCATAGGCTGTAGGAGGTGGCGTCAATGAAGAAGTATTGCGAAGAATGTGGAAGAGAAGTAGAGACAAGAATAATTAGCAAAAAAGAAACTTATGAAGTATGTGGTGAATCTATTGAAGTAGAGGCTCAGATTCTGGTATGTGCTGATTGTGGAGAAGAATTCTATTGCGAGGAATTGGATAATGCAACATTAGTCAATGCATATAATGAGTATCGTAGAAAGCATAAACTTCTATTGCCGGAAGAAATTAAAAAAATTAGAGAGCAGTATAACCTTAGCCAGAGAAGTTTTGCAAAATTGCTTAACTGGGGTGATAAGACGATATGTCGTTATGAAAATGGTTCTGTTCAGGATAAGGCTCATAATAGTCTTCTTTTATTCTTGCGAGAACCAGAAAATATGAGAACCTATATTACGGAAAATGAAATTACGTTGGATGAAAGACAGAAGGCGAAACTGTTAGAAACTGTTGAAAAACTTGAAGTTGATAATGAATACGGGGCTGGAAAGAAATTCTTGGACTTATTTTTCTCGCCAATTCCGAGTGAGGAAAATGGTTTTAAAGGTTTTGATTATGAAAAAGTATGTGCAATGGTTTTATTTTTTGCGCATAAAAATGTTGAGTTATTAAAAACGAAACTGATGAAACTGTTGAATTATTCAGACATGATTTATTACAAAGAAAATGGAAGTTCAATGTCCGGATTAAAATATGCTCATCTTCCGTATGGTCCGGTTCCAGAGCATTTTGATATGCTTCTTGGTAAAATGTCTGCTGACCATGTTGCTCATATTGAAGTGATGTATGATAACGGATATGAGAAACATCAGGTTATTCCTGAATGTGAAATTCCGGAAGAGATGTTTACATCTGATGAATTGGAAGTTTTGGAAAGAGTGTATTTGAAATTTAAGGATTTCGGTTCGGTTGATATTTCAAATTATTCGCATAAAGAAAAAGGTTACAGTTCAACAAAAACCGGAGAGATAATTTCATATTCATATGCTAAGGATATTCAATTGAAATAAGGCTACCGCAATCCCACTGGCTTTATACGGTGGGTTAAGGTAGCCATAAGTGGGAAATTGTTATATACTTTCGATATGGGAACATGGAAATCTAAAAACAGACACAAATATTTATTACAATACCACATTATTTTCGTCTGCAAATATAGGAAGAAATTACTGGTTTCGCAACAAGTATCAGATGATATAAAGCAGTTTTCATATGAGATATGTCAAAAGCACAAAGTTATTATCAAATACATGGAAACGCTATCCGAATTATTTGCGGAAGCATTTCTGGAAAGAACATACATTTTGGACAGATGGTTATTTTGCCTGTAGTGTAGGAAATGTATCAGAAGAAATGCTAAAAAAGTATATCGAAAATCAAGGC
>JAGAOK010000110.1 GCA_017623815.1 Lachnospiraceae bacterium | reverse complement strand
TGTCTTGCTTTATCTTTACTTACGTACTCTCCGAGATGAAGATTGCCGGTAATCACACCGTCCTGTAAGTACATGATTTTATTTCCCCTTCTGGCAGAACGGATATCATGTGTTACCATGACAATGGTCTGTCCGGCTTTGTTGAGCTGCGATAAAACGTTTAATACGTTTTCTGTATTTTGTGAATTGAGAGCTCCCGTCGGTTCGTCGGCAAATAAAATATCCGGTGTATTAATAATTGCTCTGACGATGGCAACTCTCTGCTGCTCACCTCCGGAGAGCTGTGTCGGGAACTTATGATATACTTCCTCGGAAAGTCCGACCTGCAAAAGAAGTTCTTTCGCTCTTTTTGCAATGGCTTTTCTGTCCTTGCTCTTTAACAGTCCGCTCACCATGATGTTATCAAGTACACTCATCGTGTCATTTAAGAAATTCTGCTGGAATACAAATCCGCAGTGATTGCGGCGGAAAACTGCCAGCTTATCGTTGTTGTATCCTGCAATCTCCTCATCGAAATATTTGACACTTCCGAGAGTCGGGCGGTCCATTCCGCTGAGCGCATAAAGAAGCGTCGATTTACCGGAACCGGAATTTCCCATAATAACTACAAAATCGCCTTCTTCTATTTCTAAGTTCAAATTTTTAAGTACATGCTGCTGCACACTCTCGTTCGAAAATGTTTTGCACAAATCTTTTGCTTTTAACATCGTTTTCATCGTATCCTCCTAAACTGAAATATGGTTTCTATATTTCACATTATAGGAATTCTTTCTTACAAAGTCTTTTCGTATCCCTTGCGCGTTTCTTAACTGTTTCTTACATATCACAGCGAAGAGCCATCCTCCGGCCAGCGCTACACTTTCTGCAAAAACAGTGTTACAACAAAGCCGTTATCATTATGGCATTCTAAACTTCCGTGCATCTGCTCCATAAAACTGCTTGCCAGATAAAGCCCGAGCCCGGAGCCGGTCGCTCCTTTGGCATTGCTTCCGCGGAAATACTTTTCCGTTATCAGCACAAGTTCCTCCTCGGAAACTCCCCTTCCCGTATCACGGATTTCTATAGTCACACCATTTTCTTTTTCCGCAAAAGAAACGTCCACTCTCGTTTTCGCATATTTAAAAGAGTTATTTACGATATTGTCTATTACCTGGGTTAGCCTAAGCTTATCCATATGCAAAAGACATTCCGGAATTTCATTCTGCATACAGATGTCCCCGTAAAAACGGAGCTGCTCAAACATCTCCGGGATTTCCTTACTGCTCTCCTCTGTCGGTTCTACCTTAAGCATCTGAAGTTCTTCCATCGTCGCCTGAAACATATTTCCGATCAGATGGTCAATGATATCTGCTTTTGCCTCAATCACCTTTACTTTTTCGAGCGTATCCGGATTCTTTTCCTTTATCTCCATCACCTCGCACGTTGCCTTGATCGCCGCCACCGGTGTTTTTATATCATGCGAAAGCTCTGCCACCAGCTCTTTCTTGCTGATATTTGCCTGATACTCTTTTTCCCTTGCCTTTTTCAGTTCCTCGCGCATTAGGTCAAAACTCTCCGTAAACGCACCGAAAAAATTATGCTTTTCCATCGGAAGCGGAAGGTCAAGGTTCCCTTTGGCTACCTCACCTGCAAAACGTCCCAATTTATGAAACGGTCTGATAAAACGCAGATAAATAAAAATAAGCAAAAGGTAACCGGATAACAGCAGGAAAACACAGGTCAAAAGTACGCTCCTTCGAAACTCCTGTTTCCACTCCTGCGTCTGTCTGATTTCACGTCTCCAGACAACTTTTCCCTTCGGAACTTCATCTTCTTCGTAATCCAGTACAACATAGCCATTGACAATCGCTTCATTGACATTTGACCTGTAATTTTCTTCCCCAATAAAATAAAGACTGCAATCAAATGCAGTCTCTATCTCGCTCTTTTCTCTTCCGTCTCCGACCGCTTTGCAAATTTCCTGTAGCTCTTTGTTATAATAGACCATGTCGACCGCCACCTGCTCGTCTGCTTCCGTCGCCTTCCAGAAGTAAGCCGTGGCTACCAATATAAGCACCGTAAATACTGCTGCCGGATATCGTAATTTCATAGTTTAAATCTCCATCATGTAACCGGTTCCCCAAATCGTTTTTATCAGCTTTGGCTCATCCGGATTTTCTTCTATTTTTTCACGTAGTCTCCGAATATGTACATTTAAGGTTCCATCACTGAAAAAGGCATCGCCCCAGACCTCATCAAAAAGCCTTTGCTTTGTCACGATGGTCCCTTTGTTTTCGTGCAGACACTGCAAAAGTTTAAATTCCTTTGCTTTCAGATCCACCTTCTGTCCGCGTATCACAGCGCTGAGCGTTTCTTCATGAAGCGTAAGCACATCCTCTGACGCATCTGCCGCCGCGCTCTCCCTGACGCGCTGCTCCTGCGC
Source organism: Lachnospiraceae bacterium (assembly GCA_017623815.1). Lineage (GTDB taxonomy): Bacteria > Bacillota > Clostridia > Lachnospirales > Lachnospiraceae > SVFI01. The sequence continues at coordinate 32,841 of JAGAOK010000110.1, read as the reverse complement.
CTCTAAACGTTTGAGCACTGCCTTTACCTTTGCCAGAAGTACACTTAAATTGTACGGTTTCTTAATGTAATCATCACCGCCGATATTCAGTGCCACCAAAACATCCTCATCGCTTTGCCGTGCGCTGACAAACAGAATCGGCATCGACATCGTTTCACGTATCTTTTTGCATAAGGAAAATCCGCTTTCATCTGCCAAATTGATATCCAAAAGCAGAAGATCTGCCGTATTCTCATTTAAAAATTCCATGCACTGCGCCGGCGTTTCCACATGGACGCACGAAACATCGAAAAGTTCAAAATATTCTTTTGTCGCCTTTGCCAAATCCACTTCATCTTCCACGATGAGGCAATTGTAATGCATAGTTACTCCTCCACGTATTTCTTAACAACGGGTATCTAAAACTTCTTATATTTCGCTTTTTTGCCAACGCCTTTCGCTTTCATCATTTTCTTATACGCATTGTATTTCTTCTTCGGCACTTTAATAACCGGCTTAGACTTAATTCCGTAAAATGCATTCGAACCAACCTTTTTATTTGTAAGTTTTGTTGCGGAAATCTTTATGGACTTCAGGTTTTTGCACTTATAAAATGCGTTTACACCGATTTTGCTTACATTCTTTCCAATCGTCAAATTCTTAATATATATATTTTTGCTGAAAGCATTTGCAGCAATGGATGTCACTTTGTAGGTCACCCCATCAATATACACGATTGCAGGAACAGTAACCGTACTTTTCTTTTTATCGGTCGGTTTCACATATTCTACCGTTCCGTTTTTGCGTCCTGACTTAGTGATTTTATAGGTTGCCTTACCATCATCACTTTCCAGCTTCTTTCCGACAGCAGGTGCCCTAAGAGCTGCTATCTCTTCCGTTTTCTTTGCTTCACACTGCGTACATGTGTAAGTTTTTATTCCCTTCTTCAAAACGGTCGGTTTTGTCGTAATATTTCCTTCATCCCACGCGTGTTTACATTCACTTCGCGTAATAGAAATCTGCTTTTGAACAGTCTCATAATTATTTTTATCTGCTCCTTCATATTCCGCTGTTGCACTCTGTGCTACACCGACAATAAGAGCCTTATTTTTATCTTCCTCCGACCATTTCCAGCCCCATGGCAGATAAACATCACCGACTGTTTTGCAGGAAGATGCAACTTTCATGGTTGATTCCGGCATTCCCGGCGCATTTTCCGCCTTCGAAATTACAATCGGCGTTGCTAATTTATACGTTCCAGGTGTAAACGCATAATTACTGCCCTGTTCCCCTTTCATATTGACAACAGATATTGTAATTTCATCATAAGTTCCTGCATCTGAAGATGATAATTTCCCTTGTAATCCGCTGTAATCTACGGAAACATCATCCGAATCCAAAACGCCCGAAAAATCAATATTGGTTATATTCACCTTATCCGTTCCGTCATATACTTTTCCCTGAGCTGTTATACTATCCAGCGTCAACCCGACTTCCCTGATAAAAAACATATACACGGCACGGGCAACTCTGCCGTCTGTGCTTGTCATTGTAGCATAGGCCCTGGCAACTCCTGCGTTAACATTATCTTCATAAGTAATCACCGGAAGGTCTCCCTGCCAATATTCATCAACACGTACCGAAGCACCGTTTTTTTCCTTTCCGTCATATGGAAAGCTTGCCTCGCCGGTCTCCGTATAACTAAACGGAGGATACTCAATAACCGCAATCGCCTCATGATCGCAGCCCTCGGTCATACGCATACAGTGTTCTATAATCATGCCACCTTCTGCCCCATAAAGATACCCTGCATTACAGGTGTGTACATACTCCTGTGTTTCCTCGGCATATGCGTTTGTTGCAAGCAACATCATCGCAGCCGTAAATGCAAATAAAAAATGTGTAACATATTTTTTCATCCCTACTCCTCCATATGTCTTCTTCGCAGCTGTCCGCAGGCCCCGTCAATGTCGCGCCCCATTTCACGACGCACCGTTACCTTAACCTTATTTTTCTCAAGTTGTTCCTTAAACGAGTATACATACTTCATATCCGGCGCCGTATAGTCACGCTCCTTGATCGGATTAACCGGAATCAGATTTACATGACATCCAAGCGGCCCGGCAAGCGCTGTCAGCTGTCGCAAATCCTCCTGCGTATCATTGACACCTTTTACCATGCTGTATTCAAACGTAATTCTGCGTCCTGTCAGGTCTGCATAGTTCTTGCAGGCGTCCATTAATTCCGCAATACTGTACTGAAATGCCACAGGCATGAGCTTCTGACGCTTTTCATCGGTTGTCGCATGCAAACTCAAGGCCAGTGTAATCTGCAAACGCTCCTCCGCCAGCGCATACATCTTCGGAACAAGTCCGCATGTCGAAACCGTAATATTTCTCTGGCTAATGTTCAGTCCGTTCTCATCCGTCAGCATACGGATAAAAACAAGCAGATTATCATAATTATCCATCGGTTCTCCGGTTCCCATGACAACAACGTTAGAAACCCTCTCTCCCGTCAGGCGGGTAATCGCATAAATCTGGTCGAGCATCTCCGACGGTTTTAGATTTCTCACAAGTCCTCCGATGGTGGATGCACAGAATTTGCAGCCCATCCTGCAACCGACCTGCGAAGATATACAAACACTGTTCCCATGCTTATATTTCATCCATACACTCTCAACCACGTTACCATCCGCTAACTGAAACAGAAACTTCTTGGTTCCGTCAATTTTAGATTCCTGCTCTCGCAATAACGTTAGCGCCGTAAATTCATATTCATTTTTGCATTTTTCACGAAATGCCGCGGAGAGATTTGTCATCTCATCAAAGCTTCTCACAAGGTGCTTATGCATCCACTCGTACATCTGCTTTGCGCGGAATTTCTTTTCGCCGATTCTTTCAATCTCTGTCTGCAGAGCCTGAAAGTCAAGCGACTTGATATCTGTCTTTCCCATACTATTTCCTTTTGAAAGCACGCTGCGTGCCTTATTATTTACGTCTCATGCGCACCATGTAAAAACCGTCCGATCCGTCTTTTCCCGGAAGCATCAGACGTTCCTTTTCCTCCTCAAACGGGTAGTTTGAAAGGAACCACTCTTTATTTTCTTCATTCTCACCACGGTTTACGGTACAGGTACTGTAAACCAGAATTCCGCCCGGCTTGACATAAGCCTGTACCACCGAGAGAATCTCTCTCTGAAGCCGTGCAACCTCTGCAAGCGACTGCGTTGTCACTCTGTATTTAATATCTCCTTTTCGTCCGATGACTCCAAGTCCCGAACACGGAAGATCCGCAATCACGACATCCGCCTTGCCCTCCATCTCCTGATCCGGGCAAGTAGCATCAAAGACCTGCGCCTCTATATTGGAAAGTCCAAGTCTTTCTATATTTTCCTCAATCAAAGAAACCTTATATTCCGTCAAATCACGCGCAATCACATGTCCGGCCGGTCCGGTTTTTACCGCCGCATGGGTCGCCTTTCCTCCCGGCGCCGCACAGACATCAATTACCGTATCTCCTTCGCGAATCCCGGCCGTTTCCACTACCATGGCCGAACCTAAATCCTGCACAAAAATCTGTCCCTGTTCATATCCGGGAATCGTACTTACCCGGTCCATTCCAAAAATCGCATACATATATGTAAGCTCCGTCGGTGTAACATCCATTCCCTCTTCGCGCATTTGCGTTATAAGCGTTTCTTTTTCCTCTTCTGATAACGCTTCACTGATTCGGATGGTCAGCGGACGTTTTTTAAGAAGTGCCTCCAGCATCTGCTCCGTCTGCACCTCGCCGTACTGCTCCTGCCAAAGATGAATGATCTCCTCCGGCATAGAATAGCGTACACTCAGATAAGAAACTGCGTCCTTTTCACGCTCCGGATACTTGATTTGCTCTTTTTCCCTTGAAATCGTGCGAAGCACTCCGTTCACAAATCCTTTGAGCGGACCAAACCCTCGCTTTGTCGCCAGTTTTACACTCTCATTGCAGACAGCAGAATCCGGCACTGCATCCATAAACAGTATCTGGTACACTGCCATACGCATAAGCGTACGAATCAAAGGTTTCATTTTCTTTACTTTTGTCTTCGAAAACTGATCAATTACATAATCCAAACGAATTTTCTGCTCAATTGTTCCCTCGCAGACTCTTTTAATAAAGCTTCGCTCCTGTTTCTCAAGATAGCCGTATTTGGTTAGTACCCCCTGCATAACAAGATGGCTGTACTGTCCTTTTTCAAGGATCTCCATCAGGGCGTCCAAAATCACTTCTCTTGTATTAATCACGTCTTCTTCCTCCAAACAGCAGTATCAGACGAAGAAGCTGGATAATGGAAGAAGCTGCCGCTGCCACATATGTCATCGCCGCCGCATTTAACACCTTTCTCGACATCGACACCTCTTGCCCTGCCAATATCCCCTGCTCCTTCAGCATGGCAAGTGCACGCGAAGATGCATTAAACTCCACCGGTAAAGTCACAAGCTGGAAAATAACCGCAAAAGAAAAGGCAAAAATTCCAACCTGAATTAAGGTCTGATTATAGCTTAAAACACAACCGATCAGAATAATCGGCATTGCAAGCTTTGAAGCAAAATTAGTTACAGGTACCAAAACACTTCGAAGCGTAAGCGGTTTGTATTCCTCCTGATGCTGGATTGCATGTCCGCATTCATGTGCCGCCACGCCGATGGCTGCCACCGAGCGGGAAGCAAACGTTGAATCAGACAAGCGCAGAACCTTACTTCTCGGGTCATAGTGATCGGATAAATTTCCTCTGACATGCTCCACACTGACATCATAAATTCCCGCCGCATGCAAAATACGCTGCGCCGCCTCTGCTCCCGTCAGTCCGCTCGCTGCTGCCACACGGTTAAACTTGTTAAAAACAGACGACACTCGCGCCGATGCAATCATAGAAATGATTGCACAAATAATCACTAGAATATACGTCGGATCTAAATGATAATATCCGTATCCTCCATAATACATACTTTTCTACCTCTTTTCTCTTTCAAAAACGACGCCGGCTTCAAAGGAATGACCAAGCATGAAATCTTTCACGCTCATCCGTTTCTTTCCTTCCATCTGAATTTCAAGAATCTGCAGCATTCCTTCTCCCGTCTGCACGTAAATACTTTCTTTGTCTTTTTTTACAATCGTACCGGCCGAAAGATCGGAATTGTCTGCCACCGGTCTTGCACGCCAGATTTTCATCGTTTTGTTATTATAGTATGTGTAAGCACTCGGCCAGGAATTCAGTCCGCGTACCAAATACCAGATTTCTTTTGCAGACTTTGTAAAATCAATATTACCAAGTTCTTTGGTGAGCATTTTTGCATAAGTGCTCTTTGACTCATCCTGCTTTTGCGGCACAAGAGTTCCTGCCTCAATCTGTGGAATTGTTTCAAGCAAAAGCTCACTTCCCGCCTCGCATAATTTGTCAAACAGGCTCTCTCCTGTATCCTCATCCTCAATCGGCACCACTTTCGTTGTCAGAATATCTCCCGTATCAAGTCCGACATCCATCTGCATGATGGTAACTCCGGTCTCCTTCTCACCATCGATAATGGACCACTGAATCGGCGCCGCCCCGCGATATTTCGGCAAAAGGGATGCATGGATGTTAATGCATCCGTATTTCGGCATTTCCAGAATCTCCTTTGACAAAATCTGACCGAACGCTGCCACAACAAACAAATCCGCTTCGTACGTTTTAAGCTGTGCCACCGCTTCCGGTGTTTTGATTTTCTCCGGCTGAAACACCGTAAGATCCTGTGTCAGCGCATATGCCTTTACCGGCGGCGGAACGAGTTCCTTACTTCGTCCTTTGGGTTTGTCCGGCTGGGAAACCACTGCCGTTATTTCATGCCCGGCTTCCACCAGAGCCTTAAGCGGCCCCACTGCAAAATCAGGCGTTCCCATATATACTATCTTCATCTTTTATTCCTCTTCCCAATCAAAATCTTCTTCCTCGTCATCCTCCGGTCTTTGTACATCCAAAAGCGGGCCTTCCACCTTTTCCACATATAAATGACCATCCAGATGCTCAATTTCATGCAGCAGAGCTCTTGCCAGCAGCTCTTCTCCCTCTATGATGATTTCCTCCATCTCCTCATTGTATGCCTTTACCTTGGCATAATTCGGACGCGTCACACTTCCGCATTTTCCCGGAACGGAAAGACATCCTTCGGTTCCTGTCTGTTCCCCGCTCGTTTCAAGTACTACCGGGTTGATCAGAACGATCGGATCGCCTTCGCCGTCCTCACCGCCACAGTCGATTACAGCAATTCTTTTTAATATTCCCACCTGCGGCGCTGCCAGTCCGACCCCGCACGCATCGTACATCGTATCAAACATATCATCGATAAGATCAAGCGTTCTCGGTGTCATCTCCTTTACTTCCTTGCAGGTTTTCTCTAAAATAGGATCTCCTATTTCTCTGATTTTTCTCAGTGCCATTTTTTTGCCCTCCGTTTAATATGCATGTACAGGATCCATGTCAAAAGTGATTAATATCTCTTTTAGCAACATCTCATTTGCCTTGATAATGCTCTCTGCCCGGTCCTTGACCCGGATCAGCACATCTGTCTGTGCATGCTTGATATAAATTATCTGTCTGTATTTATCATTTATTTTCCCGATGCTTGCCGGAGCCGGTCCGATGATCCGGACATCAGGGTTGCTTTTTTTAAGTGCATCCGCCAGCATGGAAGCCCTACTGTCCAGTCGCTTTTCCTCTTCTCCTGTCAGCATCACCGCCAACATATGATATGCCGGTGGATAATCCATAAGCATCCGGTACGCCATCTCTTCCTCGTAAAACGCATCATAATCCTGCGTAATGCAATGTTGCAGGCAGTAATGATCCGGCTTATATGTCTGAATCACGGCAATTCCCGGTTTTTCTCCTCTTCCGGCTCTTCCCGCTGCCTGCGAAAGAATCTGAAAGGTACGCTCTCCTGCGCGGTAATCCGCCTCATACATGGAAATATCCGCCATCAGAACTCCGACCAGCGTGACATTCTTAAAGTCGTGTCCCTTGACAATCATCTGTGTTCCAAGAAGGATGTCTGCTTCTCCCTGCGAAAAAGCTGACAGGATGGCTTCATAATCGCCCTTTTGCCTTGTCGTATCTGCATCCATACGCAGAATCCTTGCCCCCGGAAACATATCTGTCAAATACTCTTCTACCTTTTCCGTTCCCATCTTAAAGCCTCTTACATAAGGCTTTCCGCATTCCGGACACGGGGTCTGATTCGTTACACGGGGCTGCTCATATCCGCAGTAATGGCAGACCATCTTATTTCTGTGCTGGGACAGTGCCACATCACAATGCGGGCATTTATACACATAACCGCACGCTCTGCATGACATCAGTCCGGAAATGCCTCTGCGGTTCAAAAAGAGCATGATCTGCTCTCCTTTTGCCAAAACATTCCGCATTTCTTCCTGTAGACGACGGCTGAACATTCCCATATTCTTCTGTCGAAGTTCCTGCATCATATCCACGACCTCAATCTTTGGCATAACAGCCGCACCGATGCGTGTTTTTAACTCATATTTTTTATATTCACCTGACATCGCCTTATAATTGGCTTCCAGAGACGGTGTTGCGCTTCCCATCAGAACCGCTGCATCCGTCATTTTGGCGATTTGTATCGCCACTTCCCTGGCATGATACTTTGGCATCGTATCACTTTTGTATACCGGTTCGTGTTCCTCATCGATCACAATCAGACCGAGATGTTCAAACGGTGTAAAAAGCGCACTTCTCGGTCCGATCATAACTTTGACCTTCCCTTCCTTTGCCCTTCGCAGCTGATCATACTTTTCTCCTGCCGAAAGTCTGGAATTGATCACTGAAACCACATCACCGAACCTTCTGTAAAAACGAAGCACCGTCTGATAGGTAAGTGCAATCTCCGGAATCAGGACAATCACCTGCTTCCCGCGGGCAAGCATCCCTTCAATTACTTCCATATAGACTTCCGTCTTACCGCTTCCTGTCACTCCGAAAAGCAGTGCCGGTGTTCGGTCTCCGCCGTCATAATCCGCCAAAAATCCTTCCGCGATTTCCTGTTGCCGGGGCGTTAGTTTCTTTTTCACTTCTGCACCCGCGGCAAAGCGGATCGGATTGCGATACTCCTCAAAGCTGTCGATCCGAAGCACTCCCTGCCTCTCCAGACTCTTAATCGTCTGCGGAGAAACGGACAGTTTTCCTGTCAGCAGGCTGTAACTAACCGTTGCCCCCGGAAGAAGCGCTTCCAAAAGTCGCACTTTCCCTACCTGATGCTTTGCTTTTGCATCTGCAAGACAACAACATGCTTCATCATGCGAAACCGCCAGCGAAACTTCTCTTTGTACCACCGCTTTTACTTCCTGCTTTACGGGAAGAACGGTCTTTATCGCCTGAATCATCGTACCGCCGTAATGGTGCTTCATCCATCCTGCCAGCCGGATACTGCGTGCCTCGGCCGGAAGATTTTCTGTCTCAATCCGGTCTATCTGTTTTATTTTCTCCTCCGGATAATCCGGTGTATCTGTCATATCAACTACATATCCCATGCGCAAATGATTCCCTTTTCCAAACGGAACCCTGACACACATTCCCACTTCCAGTATCTCCTGAAGGCTGTCCGGAATCTTATACTGAAACGGCCGGTCCACCTTCTCATGGGAAATATCGATAATGACATCTGCAAATCTTTTTTTCATGCAAATTCCTATCGTCTGTTTTTTAATATCTCTTCAATAATTACTCTCTCGTCCATCGGATATTTCTGCCCTTTGATTTCCTGATAATCTTCATGGCCTTTTCCGGCCAAAACAATAATATCTCCCGGCTGTCCGTTCTCGATTACATAGGCAATCGCCTCGCGGCGGTCCGCAATCTCAACATACGCCCCGTTGGTTTTTCCGATTCCCGTCTTGATATCATCTATAATATCCTGCGGATCTTCATTTCGCGGATTGTCCGATGTAATCACCGTAAGGTCCGCCAGGTTTCCGCTGACCTCTCCCATTTCGTAGCGCCGCAGTTTGGAACGGTTTCCTCCACAGCCAAACATGCAAACAAGCCGTTTCGGCTCATATTCCTTTAATGTCGTAAGCAAACTTTCCAGCGCCATTGCATTATGTGCATAATCTATCATGAGTGTAAACTCATCCGAAACCTTAATCATTTCGATTCGACCTTTTACTTTTGCGTCCAGAACTGCTTCCTGTATCTGCTCCGGCTGTACATCGAAGTGATGACAAAGCGCAATGGCACAAAGCGCATTGTACACACTAAAACGACCCGGCGCATGCACTTTTACATTCATATTTACCATTCCGTCTACCGCAAACTCAATTCCCAAAAAACCTTTTCCTGAAAGCAGCTTAAAAGCATCCGCGTGATAATCCGCTCCCTGTGCAAAACCAAAGGTCTCTATCTTGCAGTTATGTCCTTTGATGACATCTTCGCAATGGTCATCGTCCGCATTGACAATTCCGACTTTGCACTGCTTAAACAAAAGTCCCTTACATCTCATATAGTCATCGAAATCTTTGTGCTCTGCCGGTCCGATGTGGTCCGGTGCCAGATTGGTAAAGATACCGATATCAAACACAAATCCCTGTGTACGGTGAAGCATCAGTCCCTGGGAAGATACTTCCATCACCACTGCCTGACATCCTTCCTCTACCATTTTTGCAAAGGTCTCCTGCAAAATATAGGATTCCGGTGTCGTATTATTGGCCGGAATGCAGGTGTCACCGATGATGGTCTCAATGGTTCCGATCAGACCAACCTTATATCCGGCCTTTTCCAAAATCGACTTAATCAGATAGGTCGTTGTTGTCTTTCCCTTCGTTCCGGTGATACCGATCACTTTCAGTTTTTCTGCCGGATGCCCGAAATATGCGGCAGAGATAAATGCCATGGCATATCTGGTATCTTCCACTTTTATAATCGTCAGATTATCTCCTGCCGCGTCCCTGATCGCTTCCCGTACGTCTTTGGTCACAACCAAAACCACTGCGCCGCCTTTTACCACATCCGCCGCATAGGAATGTCCGTCCGACACGGCGCCTTCGATACAGATAAACATACATCCCGGTGTCACTTTTCTTGAATCATAAACGACCGCCGGTATTTCCACGTCTGTATTTCCCTGTAAAATTTCATAAGTAAGTCCGCTGAGTAAATCGGATAACAAAGCCATTTTCCATGCCTCCTGTTACTATTCAAATCTACCTTTCATCATACCACAGATACAAAATAAAGGAAAGAAGCCATTTTCCATGACTTCTTTCCTTTGTATGCTATATTTCCACATCTTTTGAATAATCAATATTATCAAATTTAAATCCGAACAGATGATAGAAATCTTCCCAGTATCCTTCCACATCGGTCAGCTGACGCACATTCTCTGTTGTCACTTCATCCCAAAGTTTCATCACTTCGCTCTGTACGTCCTTCCGCATCTCCCAGTCATCAAGACGAAGCTGTCCCTTTTCATCTGTTACCGGGTTATCTACAAACAATTTATCCGCAAAAAGACGAACCATCTGTTCGATACATCCTTCATGAATGTCTTTTTCTTTCATCACTTTATACAAAGATGCAAAATAAAGCGGCACAATCGGAATCGCACTACTGGCCTGTGTCACCAGCGCTTTGTTTACAGATACATAAGCCTTTACACCGCTGTCTCCATACTTTTTGTTCAGTTCTACAGAAGTTTCATACAGATGTTTTTTTGCCATACCGATCGTTCCGTGATTATAAACAGGATAAGTAAGCTTTGGTCCGATATAGGAATAAGCAACCGTCACTACCTCATCCGCCAGCACACCGGCCTTTGAGAGCGCGTCCATCCAGTCCATCCAGTCTTCTCCGCCCATTACCTTTACCGTCGCCTCGGTTTCTTCCGGCGTAGCTACCGGTATCGTCACACGGGACACGACATCGCTGTCTACATTCCATGACTTTTCAACAAATTCTTCTCCGGTTGTCTTGAGTACCGATTGATATACACTTCCATCTGCCATCATGCGACGCGGTGCTGCCAGCGAATACACTACCATATCCACCTTCCCGAAATCCTCACGAATCATACGGATTGCTTCTTCCTTTATCTCTTTCGAAAAAGCATCCCCATTGATTGTTTTTGCATACAAACCATCTGCCGCCGCAAACTCTTCAAATGCTTTTGTGTTGTAATATCCCGGTGTTGCTGTTCTCTTGCCGGATGCTTCACGTTCAAACATGATACCAAGCGTATCTGCTCCGCCCACATAAGCTGCACTGATACGCGACGCAAGCCCATATCCGGTGGAAGATCCGATGACAAGTACTTTCTTCGGGCAGCCATCTTTTGCATGCTCTTTTGCGTAAGCAATCTGGCGTCTCACATTTTCTTTGCATCCTTCCGGATGCGCTGTAATACATATAAATCCTTTTACCTTTGGTTCTACTATCATATTGCCATCTCCTTGTCCGTATTTCAATGACAGTATATCACAAAAGCTTTGAGTTTCAAAGTATTTTTAATCCGAAAATCCATAATGTGATACCACAATCTGCAGTGATACGTTTTTCTTATATTCATTCAGCTCCGGGTAGTAAACCACATTCACGTATCCGTTGTGCTGATTAATCTCCTGCATGAACGTATCCGCATCCCCAAAATAAACGCCGCTGACGCGGTATCCGCTCTCATCATCTAACGTGAACTTTGCCACATTCCGATGTCTTCCGTGCACGGTACAATTGCGCAGCCGCACGTTTCTTTCCGCAAACATAGGCTTTCTGTTTCCGGTTCCGAAAGGCTCTAATTTCTGCAGTTCGTGTGCAAATTCACGCGAAGCATACACCATTGGCATCGGTATATCGATCCTCACCTTTGCTGTCATATCTTGCTGTGTCAAAGCTGCGTTTTGATTTAATCTGATGCGCAGCACTTCTAAGTTCTCCGGCTTTATGGACAGCCCCGCTGCCATTTTGTGACCGCCGAATTTTTCAAGGAGGTCTTTTACCTCACACAATTTATCATACATGGAGTAAGCCTCAATAGATCTTCCGGAGCCTTTTAATCCATCTTCACTATCCGTCAAAACAAACGCAGGTCTATAATAGGTCTCTTTCAATCTTCCTGCAACAATTCCTGCGATACTCTCATGACACTCCGGCAGATAAACAACAAGCACTTGATCCTTCTGGTATCCGTTCTCCTCTACCTGACGTATTGCGCTTTCCACGCCCTGCTCTGTCATATTTTTACGCTGATCATTCATCTCCTTCAGTGCAATCGCAATCGCCGTACACTCCCGTTCATCTTCAGCAGCAAAAAGCTCCAATGCCTGCATCGCCGTATCCAGTCTTCCGGTTGCATTCAGACACGGTCCTAAAACAAATCCGATATGATAGCATCCAATTTCCCTCTCCGAAAGCCCGCACACCTCTATCAGCTTGCGAAGTCCCGGATTTGCAGAATGCCCCAACAGTTTAAGGCCATACTTTACTACAATGCGGTTTTCATTCAGCAAATCCATCACATCGCACACGGTTGCAATCGCTGCAAACTCCAGCAATTCAGAAAGCAGCTGTTCCTTCTCTTTTTGAGCCAGTTGACACATCACCTGAATGAGCTTATATGCCACAAGCGCTCCGCAAATCTCCTTATACGGGTATTGGCAGTCCTTCTGCTTCGGATTAATTACCGCATCGGCTATCGGCAGAACTTCTTTTCTACCATCCTCCGTCTCCTCATACGGAATCTCATGATGATCCGTCACAACCACTGTCATTCCCATGCTTTTTGCAAATGCAATCTCATCGCGTGCTGCAATCCCATTGTCGCAGGTTACGATAACATCCATTCTGTCTTCATATGCCGCTTCGACCAGACGTCTGTTCAGACCATATCCATCCGTCACTCTGTGCGGAATGGTTACAGAAACATCTCCACCCAGCTCTGTCATACCCTTTTTTAAAATATAGGACGCACAAACACCATCGGCATCATAATCACCAATAACGCGGATTTTCTTACCATCACGGATTGCAGAAAGCAGAATCTGCGCCCCTTTTTCCATATCTTTCATCTTTCCCGGATCATGCATTTGCTCCGGTGTCCCATTCAGATAATAGTCCACCTCTTCCGTCGTTATCACATCCCGATTACGAATAATACGCGCCAGCATCGGGCTGATTTTAAAGCGCTTTGCCATTGCGTCAAAATCCGCTTTCTTCGTCATAACGACCCACTTTTCTTTTCCCATCTAGTCTACCTCTTTTGGTTGAATATAAGTTCCGTTTTCCTTAATGTATTGCTTCAGATCCCCTATTAAACGCTCCCATTCTTTTTCATTTTCCACATAATATTTGGGACAATTTTTCCCACCTTCGTCGTAGTGCCTTTTCACGTCACTTTCGTCAAGTTCATATTTTCCAAGCAGCCATGACACCAGTCGAAAAAGAGAATGATATGTCTCATCCGTAAACTTCCCGCTTTCATCTATGTAACAGCATTCAATCGAGACAGAATCATAATTCCTTCCCTTAACTGCATAGCCGATTTCTTCCAACGGAATACACTGCACAATTTCTCCCTCATATCCGATTATAAAATGCGCACTTGCCGAGGTTTCTCCTGTCTGTGCCAGATTTGCAAAATAACTGCGATTCTGACTCGCCGATGTGCCCGGGTTAGCCGTATAATGAACAAATACATTGTTTACCTCCGCCAGCACCTCTCCCGGTCTGGAATACGGATTTACCGGCAGTAAATCTAACGTCATCTCCGGCTTTTCATATACCCGCTTTCCCTTCACTATCGTCCGAACAATTAAAAATGCTCCGGCAAATAATGACGCGACGATGCAAAATGCTATAAATCTTGCGATATATGCTCTAATATATGCTTTCAGTTTTCTTTTTTGTCTTTTTGTAAGTTTTCGCAAAACGTTTCTCCTTTTGTCACAAAAAATATGCCACCAACATGGTGGCATATTTTAAATCCAATTACAAGATTATTCGCAAAAACTTAAGAAAATATTACCTTTTACTTAAATAATCACTAATCTCTGCTACAACCGCATCACACTCCGCTATCATAGCTTTATAGTTCTGTCTTATGTAATCGAACTCACCTGCTTTGCCTGATTCTTCCATCTTGCGCGCCATCTCAGACAATTTCTGTGCCCCAATCATCTTTGATGTGCTCTTAAGCGCATGAACAAAAATCGTATAGTTTGAAAAATCTTCTTTTTCATAAGCCGACACAATATCTGCCTTATTCTTATCAATATTGTCACGGAATGACTCGAACAGGAAGATTACGCAATCCTTATCTCCTTCTGCCGCTTCCACTGCCATCGGAATGTCAAGAATCTTAAACTGATACTCTGACATAATATCGTCTGCAACTGCTTTCCAGAGATTCTGGTACAATTTCTTTTCCATCTCGTCGTATTCGATCATGACATATTTATCTTCCGGAAGGAACTCAACAATCTTTTCTTCAAGACGTTTACCCTGAATCGGTTTTGACATGTAGTCTACAAATCCCTGTTCAAGATACATTTCTTTTGCACCCGATACCGCATTGGCTGTTAAAACAATCACCGGGGTATTATAGTTTGGTCCGTCTTCTGCCGCTTTGATATTTTTTAATGTCTCAATACCATCCATATATGGCATCATATGGTCCATAAGAATGATATCATACTTCAAATCATTACAAAGTTCAAGCGCAGCTGCACCGCTGTTTGCACAATCCACCTGAATGGTAGTGTTTTTAAGAAGACCTTCTACAACCGAAAGGTTCATCGCATTGTCATCTACCACAAGAATCTTCGCATTCGGAGCCACAAACGTGGTTCTGTATTTTTTGCTCTTTTCGTTGCTGTAAGCATATTTTTCACGGAATTTACCGATCGGCTTACGGTCACGAATCGCCTGTTTCAACGTGAACGAGAAGGTAGAACCTACACCATACTCACTTCTTACATTCAGACTACTATTCATAAGTTCAAGGATTTCCTTGGTAATACTGATACCAAGACCTGTTCCTTCAATATTGCGATTACGTTTTTCCTCAATACGCTCGAAGGATACGAACAGACGACTGAGATCCTCTTCCTTAATACCGATACCTGTATCAATGACAGAAACAATAATGGATACAGAAGAGTCTCCTGCTTCTTTCCAGTCTACCTTTAAAATAACGCTTCCTTCATCCGTGTATTTCACTGCATTTGTCAAAAGATTTGTAATTACCTGTTTTAAACGAATCTCATCACCGAAAAGAAGATATGGCATATCTTCCGCTACAATTGCCTTAAACTCAAGTTTTTTATTCGCTGCCTTAATCTCAATCATATTGATGACTTCTGTCAACACATTGGCAATTTCATACTCAACAGGAAGGATTTCCATCTTTCCGCATTCAATCTTAGAGAAATCCAAAAGATCATTTACAAGGGAAAGAAGTGTCGTTCCCGCATCGCGGATATTCTCTGCATATCCCTTAATCTGAACATCTGTTGCCTCTCTTAAAATAATTTCATCCATACCGAGCACTGTATTAATCGGTGTACGGATTTCGTGTGACATATTAGCAAGGAAATTGGATTTTGCCTTGTTGGCTGCATCTGCCATTTCCTTAAGTTCTGTCAGTTTTTTATTTGTCTTGTAATGCTCCGTTACATCAACGAGCCATACAAATTTACCATTTACGCTCTCTTCCTCAATGGACTCTTGACGAATCTCATAAATCTTAGAAAGCACTTCTGATACATATTCATCATCTGTGAAAAGACGAACCATTTCCGGATAAGCTGAAATCGATGTTGCATTGATAATCTCCGGGAACAACTGCACAAACTCTTTGTTATAAAATAACACTTGGTTACTGTTTGTCACCGCAAGAACCGGACCTACACCTCCCTTATCCAAAATACCCTTTGTTACAGTCTTAACTGAGCTTTTCGGATCGGCACCACTCTGTTTTTCACGGAACCATAAATACCCGAACACCCCCGCAAGAACTGCAAAAACGATGACTAAAAAAATCATACCTTCTCCCTCCACAACTCATCATGTATGAACTATGTCCCTCATAGTTCTTATTGTGTATTATTATACCAAAATGCCCCCTGCTTTAGCAAGGGGCACTTTCATTTTTTGTCAACTATTTTACTTTTTTTGCTTTTTTGACAAACTTTGTACGCATTACATACCAAAGGGATCCTGTAATGCCGACAGAAGAATATGCTCCGGCAAAAATACCTACCATAAGCGGAAGTGCAAAATCACGAATACTTGAAACACCCCTGAGATAAAGCACAAATACCATGGCAAATGTTGTCAGGTTGGTATAAATACTTCTGGTCAGTGTCTGTGTAATACTATCATTTACAAGTACTTTAAGTTCATCCTGATTCTTAGCCAGATTCAGGTTCTCACGGATACGGTCAAAAATAACAATCGTTGAGTTGATAGAATATCCGACAATGGTAAGCATACATGCAATAAATGTATTTCCGACTGAAATCTTCGCAAGCGCATAAAACGCAAGCACTACAAGTACGTCATGCACAAGAGCAAGAACCGCACTTGCA
The DNA here is from genome assembly GCA_017623815.1 of Lachnospiraceae bacterium. GTDB lineage: Bacteria > Bacillota > Clostridia > Lachnospirales > Lachnospiraceae > SVFI01. The sequence goes on along the minus strand of JAGAOK010000110.1, from coordinate 16,254 downwards.
GCAAAACGAATATCCGTGAAACGGAACCAAATATAAATCAACATACAGATTGTTGCGATGATTACCGCGATTACCGCATCCTGTCTCATCTCATTGCTGACAGTCGCGCTGATGGTTTCTGCTTCAATTCCGTTCTCCGGTACATCAAAGTTTGTTGCCATCGCCTGTACAAACGCTTCTCTTTCTGCAACTGTCAGAGTTCTTGTCTTAAACATAACCTGATTGGTATCGTTGATTTTCTGTGCCTGTACGTTGCTGTCACCTGTAATTTCTTCGATGTGCGGAACAATTTCAGCATCAATCTGTTCAATCGAATAATCCTCATTAAATGTTACCGTAGTAGAGGTACCGCCCATAAATTCAAGAGAGTAATTCAGAACATTGCCTGTATTTGCTTTATTCACTCCGAGAAGTACAAATCCTGCAAGAATAACTGCCATAGAAATTCCGAAGAATACCGCTTTCTTTGAAACAAAGTCGATGGTTTTCAGTTTCTTTGTCTTGCCATACCACTTCTCAGCCGTAAATCCTGCTGCATAGAACGCTTTCATTAATGTCTTTGTCACAACAAGTGCTGTGAACATAGAAAGCACAATACCGAGTGCAAGAGTAATTGCGAAACCTTTTACGGTTCCTGATCCTTTCAGACCAAGTACCGCTGCTGCGATAAGTGTGGTAATATTACCGTCAAGAATCGCTGACATCGCTTTGTCAAAACCGATCTTAATCGCAGACTGTACTGTCTTACCCGTCGCAAGTTCCTCACGGATACGTGCAAAGATGATAACGTTCGCATCCACTGCCATACCGATGGAGAGGATGATACCGGCAATACCCGGAAGAGTTAATGTAATATTTAATGCATTTAATGCAAGTAATGTCAAAATAACATAGATAGTAAGTGCTACTGCAGAAGCAAATCCCGGAAGGAGATATACCACGATCATAATCAGACATACAATCGCAAATCCGATTGCTCCGGCCTGTAAGCTGGACTTAAGTGCATCAGAACCAAGCTGGGCTCCTACTACTTTCGAACGAAGTTCTTTCAGTTCTACTTTCAATCCTCCGAGACGGATATATGTCGCAAGTTTATCTGCCTCTTCAAAATCTGCCATACCGGAAATCTGAGCCTGTCCACCTGTGATCGGCTCATTTACATTCGGTACAGAAACAAATTTTCCGTCATAATAAATACCGATGGTCTCACCATTCTGATAAGCTGCTGTTGTCGCATCTGCGAACTTTTTGGTACCTTCCGGTGTAAATGTAAGAGAAACTACATATTCTCCGGTGGTTGCACCCTGCTCATTCTGCATCGCTCCTGCCTGCGCGCTTGCCACCATGGTACCGTCAAGCACGATACAGTCATATGCCTTGAGCATTTCGATTGGTTTTACCAGTTCATAATCAACGCTTCCGTCTTCCAACACTGCAAGCTGATAGTTCGGTGTTCCGTCACTTGCCTTTTCACTGATGAAGTAAAGCGTACCCGGCTGTCCGAGTTCTTCCAATACTGCATTGGCATCGGAGATACCAGGGATTTCGATATTAATACGATCGGTTCCCTCTTTGTAAACCTGTGCCTCTGTACTGTAGTTTTCCACACGTTTCTGCAATTTGTAGATAGTGTCGTTCATATCTTCATTGGAAGCCGGTTCGTCTCCAACCACCTGATACGTAATGCTGACACCACCGTCAAGATCAAGCCCTCGCTTGATGTTTTCTGCTGCTCCGGTCTTACCTGCACCGAGACCGAACATAGCAATATAGCCAAGTCCGACAATCGCTGCAACTGCAAGAAGCAGAGTAACAATTCCTGTACTCTTTTTCATTCTTATTCCTCCTCGTCACTGAGTGCTGCTTTTATCATAATCGCGCATTCCACGCGTTTTTTCTGTAATTGACATCCGATGTCATATGCACCGGTAATCTGCCCCGTAAAATTGTAAGCATTCGCCGCGCATCCGCCGCTGCAGTAAAATTTTGCAAAGCAGTCCTTGCACGACTCTTTCGCATATACATTGCACTGTTTAAATTCATTGCAAATATGTTCTGCCGTAATGCCTTCATATACATTTCCCAAAAGGAAATCTTCATTTCCGACAAACTGATGACACGGATAAAAATCTCCCCAAGGCGTCACTGCCAGGTACTCTGTTCCGCTTCCGCAGCCGGAAAGCCTCTTTGCTACACATGGACCTCCTTCCAAATCAATCATAAAATGGAAGAAATTAAAGCCTTTGCCCTCTTTTCGTCTGCGAATCATCTCCAGTGCCAGCTCATCATACTGCTTCATCAGCATAGGAAGATCCTCTTCGCGAATCGCATAATCAGCGGTATTTTCTGCAACCACCGGCTCCACCGAAATCTGTTTGAATCCAAGATCCGCCAGGTGAAGAACATCCTTTGAAAAATCAAGATTATGATGCGTAAAGGTTCCTCTCACATAATAATCCATCTGATTTCTGCTCTCTGCCACCTTGATGAATTTCGGGACAATTTCATCATAGCTTCCCTGACCGCCTCTGTGCGGTCTCATCATGTCGTGCACCTCTTTGCGCCCGTCAATACTGAGTACGATATTACTCATCTCGCGGTTTGCAAACTCTAAAATATCATCATTTAAAAGAACACCGTTGGTTGTAAGTGTAAAACGGAACTTTTTATTATGTTCCTTTTCCAGTGACCTTCCGTAAGCCACCAGGTCTTTTACCACCTGCCAGTTCATCAGCGGCTCACCGCCGAAGAAATCCACTTCCAGATTAATCCGGTTTCCTGAATTGGCAACCAGAAAATCAAGTGCTTTCTGACCAACCTCAAAACTCATCATCGCTCTGCGTCCGTGATACTCGCCCTCCTCTGCAAAGCAGTACTTGCAAGCAAGATTGCAATCATGTGCAATATGCAGGCACAACGCCTTTACGACAGTCTCTCTGGTCTTAAAACTGTCGATATAATTTTCATAAATATCCTCTGTATAAAGCATCTCCGCCTCTGCGAGGGCCAGAATCTCTCCGATTGCTTCCTTCATATCTTCCGTTGCATACGAAAAGCCCTGCTGCACAGCAAGGTCAAGCATTTCGTCCTCGGTCTTCTTCTCTCTGACCGCAGGCTCTAACAGAGGAACCAGATCATACACAATGTCATCTACTACATGAACAGAACCGCTGTTTACGTCCATCACAATGTTGTAGCCATTGTTTTTATAACAATGTATCACTTTGTATTCCTCTCTATTCTCCGGATGAATGATAATTATCCGGCATATTATACACAGTTACCAAAAGTTAAGCAGCGAGGTGAGTCGCTGCTTAAGTAACTACACTATTATTTTACATTTTCACAGCTCTGGTTTCCTACGGTACAAGATGTCTTGCATGCTGACTGGCAAGATGTCTGGCACTCACCACAACCACCTTTTTTCATGGATTTTTTTAAATCTCTTGTGCTTAATGTTTTGATATGTTTCATCACATTGCCTCCTTAAATAATTAAAAACTATTGGTAGTATAACACACTTTAATCATCAATGAAAGAGTTTTTTTCACTCAGCTTAACATTCCGCCCAGCATTCCGCTTGCCAGACACAAAAAGAGGGTCATCGCAAAGCCCCGGCCGATTTCTTCCGGTGACTGTCCGCTAAGAACCGACACAATCCACAACACACCGAAATATGCCGTCCCAAGTGCAAGTCCCCACAGATATTTCTGCTGCCCCATTGTTTTTCCTGCCAGAAATCCCGCCAGAAAATTAGTCAACACATAAATCACTATCACGGCTGCAGACACGACGGTGTCCGACCAATGAAATTTGAACACAAAAAAAGCCAGCAAAAAGAGCAGTGCAACGCTTACCAGAAACGAAACAAACAAAAACTTCAAAAAAGAAAGGATGTATTTTTTCATAAGTCCATCCAGTAAATATTCTTGATTTATTGTATGTGGCAGTTACGCTGCATAGAACAATAGCCCGGAACCTTTCCGATTCTTATTTCATATACTGGTACAAAAATCTAATGAGGCACCGTATGACAACCATAGTACTTGACGCCGGCCACGGCGGATATGATTTTGGAGCCACGTTTGAAGGAAGACGCGAAAAAGACGACGTGCTCGCCCTCACACTCGCGGTCGGGCAAATCCTGTCGCAAAATCCCGATCTCAACATTCTATACACAAGAGAAGGAGACATCTACGAGTCTCCTTCCCAAAAGGCCGCTGACGCCAACAGAGCCGCAGCCGACTTATTTATTTCCATCCACCGAAATTCCACTCCCTTGCCGGATTCTTACTCCGGCGTGGAAACACTGGTTTATTCCGACTCCGGTGTCGCCGGGCTGCTCGCGCGAAACATTGACCGCGAACTTGAAAATATCGGCCTTGCCAACCTCGGTATTACAGAGCGCAAAAACCTTACCGTACTCTCCCGCACCAACATGCCCGCTGTTCTTTTGGAAATCGGATACATCAATACAGCCCGGGACAATACGTTTTTCGACCAAAACTTTACAGCCATTGCACAGGCCATTGCCAATGGTATCGAAACTACCGTATCAGATCTTTGATCACTTCAGAGGCTACAATAAGCCCTGCCACCGACGGAACAAATGCCACGGAGCCCGGAGCCTTTTTCCGGGTTTCCCCATCGGCCGACGGCTCAAACAGCGGTGTTTTTGCCTCTTCTGTAGAATAAACCACCTTCACATCAAAAATGTCGCGTTTTTTCAGTTCCCGGCGCATCACTTTCGCAAGCGGACACACACTCGTCTTTGAAATATCTGTCACGACAAATTTGGTCGGATCCAGCTTATTTCCCGCTCCCATTGCACTGATCACGGGAACCCCCGCTTTCTTCGCACGTTCTATTATCTCAAGTTTTGCCGTCACGGTATCCACCGCGTCCACGACATAATCGTACTCTTCAAAACAAAAACCATCTGCATTTTCCGGCAAAAAGAAACAATCATGCACAAACACCTTTGCCTCCGGGTTAATCGAAAGAATCCTTTCGCGCATCACTTCCGCCTTGTTTTTGCCAACGGTATCCGTTGTTGCGATAATTTGGCGGTTTATATTGGTCACACTGACCGTGTCATGATCCACCAGATCAAATGCCCCGATTCCTGTTCTTGCCAAGGCCTCTGCTACATATCCGCCGACTCCTCCGACTCCGAATATCGCCACTCTTTTATCTGCAAGTGATTCCACCTGCCCGGTTCCGAGAAGCATGGCGCTTCTTTCAAAACTTTCTTTCATAAAAAAGTTCTCCTCCATCTACAATTACCGGCTCCATAACTTCCGGCTCATCCGTTGCTGCCTCCGGGTAACTTACCACCGCCCATGCATAATCCTCATCCAGCATTCCCTGCCAAATACGATAGTTGTCCCCATTAGCATTGTCGCCTTCTTTTTCCGCAGGCAGCATCTCTCCCAGCAACTGACCGATTCCCCTTCCCGTCAGCTTTGTCACTGCTTCCTTGCACACCCAAACCTGCGCAAACGCCCTTTCTCTTAACACATCATCATCCCCGCCGGCTTCCACACACTTTTTTTCCTCTTCCGAAAAAAAACGCTGCAGGACGCTTTCCCTTACTCTTGTCCTCCGCTGCACGTCCGCGCCGGCTTCAAAATCAGCCATGACACAAATCACATAATTGCCGGAATGCGACAGATTAAAATGACACTCCGCATCGCAATCTTCAGGCATCGCAAACTCCGGTTTTCCCCGCAACCCCTCTGTAATATCAGGCATTGTCTCCGGAAATCTCACAGCATTCTGCGCATAGCCAAAAGAGTTAGCATTTGCTAACTCTTTTGTTTTTTCTATTCTGAACTTTTCATACGCATATTCAAGCAAAAGTCCTGCTGCAATACACCTTGCTTTATCGCTCGGCATCTGCAACACATCTGCTTTTTCCTGCCGCTTCTTGGACGAACGCATATAACACATCTTAAAGCACTCTTCATCCTTAAGCGGCAAAATATTGACTGCATAAAGTCGAATCATATGACAAACCTCTTACTCTGTAAGTGCTACGCCTTCTTCGCCTTCTTGGGCCACAATCGCAATCCCCAGTTCCTCAAGCTGAACATCATCAACTACGTTCGGAGCTTCTGACATCAGACAGGAAGCATCTTTTACCTTAGGGAATGCCATAACTTCACGGATGCTCTCTGCTTTTACAAGAAGCATTACCATACGGTCAAGACCGTATGCAAGTCCTGCGTGAGGCGGAACACCGTATTTGAATGCGGAAAGAAGGAAACCGAAACGATCCCATGCTTCTTCTTTCTGAATACCGATGACTTCAAACATCTTTTCCTGTACGTCATCCTGATGAATTCTGACAGAACCTCCGCCGAGCTCAACACCGTTTAATACGATATCGTACGCTTTCGCACGCACACGTCCCGGATCTGTATCAATATACTGCCAGTCTTCTTCCATCGGCATGGTAAACGGATGGTGAACTGCCACAAAACGGTTATCATCCTCATCCCACTCAAGAAGCGGGAACTCTGTTACCCAAAGGAAGTTAAATTTATTGTTATCAATCAAATCAAGTTTCTTTGCAAGATCAATACGAAGTGCTCCGAGCACATTCCATACAATCTTATTTTTATCTGCTGCAAAGAGAAGTAAATCTCCCGGCTCACCTGCCATAGCAGACACAAGATTTGCAAGCTCTTCTTCTGTCATAAACTTAGCAAACGATGATTTGTAGCTGCCATCCGGAAGCACTGCAAGGTACGCAAGACCTTTTGCACCGTTTCCTTTGGCTGCATCTACCAGCGCATCAATCTGTTTTCTCGGCATTTCTGCCTGACCCTTTGCATTGATGCCGCGCACGGAACCACCGTTTTCAAGTGCTCCCGTAAATACGCCGAAACCGCATCCTTTGACTACCTCTGACACATCGACAAGCTCCATACCGAAACGTGTATCCGGTTTATCGGAACCAAAGCGGTCCATGGCTTCCTGCCAAGGCATTCTCGGAAGAGGAAGCTGGATATCAAGACCGATGGCTTCTTTACATACATGCTGAAGTAATCTTTCATTTACATCGATTACGTCTTCTTCATCTACAAAAGAAAGCTCCATATCAATCTGTGTAAACTCCGGCTGTCTGTCCGCACGAAGGTCCTCGTCACGGAAACATTTTGCAATCTGAATATAACGGTCATATCCGGAGCACATAAGGAGCTGTTTAAACAGCTGCGGCGACTGCGGAAGCGCGTAGAAATTACCCGGATGTACACGGCTCGGTACAAGGTAGTCTCTCGCTCCTTCCGGTGTTGATTTATTCAAAATCGGAGTTTCGATCTCAAGGAAACCTTCTTTTGCCATAAATGCACGGACTTCCGTACAAATTTTGCTGCGAAGAATGAGATTACGCTGAAGATCCGGTCTGCGGAGATCTAAGTATCTGTATTTCAAGCGCATCTCTTCTTTTGTTTTAGAATTTTCTTCAATTGGGAAAGGCGGTGTCTCTGCCTCGGAAAGAATACGAATCTGCTCTGCAATAATCTCAATATCGCCTGTTGCAAGATTTTCATTCACTGCTCCGGCTCTCTTTTCCACTTTACCCACAACTGCCACAACAAACTCACTTCTGAGTTTTTCGGCCTTTGCAAAGTTTTCACTGCCGCATTTATCTTCTTCAAAAATCAGCTGCAAAATACCGCTTCGATCGCGTAAATCCACAAAGATGATTCCGCCTTTATTTCTCTGTTTTGCAACCCATCCCATCACGGTTACGGTCTGACCGACATTTGCCGCGGATACTTCCGTACATCTGTGGGTTCTTTTTAATCCCTGCATTGATTCTGCCATGTTTCTATCCTCCTACTAGTTTTTCAAGGCTTCTTTATAGAAGTCCTTAAACTCAGTATATCCTTCTTTTGTAAGCTGTTCCTTCTGGAACTTTTTATTTTTATTCATACGAACAAGAAGTACCTGCCAGCCTTCTTTACGGAGCTGCTGTGCTTCTTTGATTACCTCGGAAAGTCTCTCGCCTGCAATACCTTTTTCTACAAGGAACGCAACCTTCTCGCCACTTCCCGGAACTTTAAATCCCTGATCCATCAAAATGGTGATGATACGCTCAAATCCGATGGAGAAACCGCAGGCCGGTGTATCTTTCCCCGTAAATTTACCTACCATCTTATCATATCTTCCGCCGCCGGCCACACTGCTGCCAAAGTCAGGCATTTCGATTTCAAAAATAGTTCCTGTATAGTAAGACATACCGCGCACAAGTGTCGGATCAAATACGATTTCAAAATTGTCTGTCACTGCGCCGGAAACGCTGTCTTTGATTTCCGCAAGACTTTCTGCCACACCTTCTTCGAGATAGTCCCCAAGCTCTCCTGCCAGATATGCAATCGCATCGTCTGCTGCCTGCATTCCGTTAAAGAGTGCAATGTACTTATCCACTGCCGAAGCTGCAAACCCATTATTTAAAAGGTCTTCTTTGACACCGTCGATACCGATTTTGTCCATCTTATCAAGAATAATGAATACAAGGTCAAACTGCTCTTCATCAAATCCTGAGTACGCTGCCATCGCCTTTAAGATACGTCGCTCATTCAAACGTACTTTAAAATTGGAAAATCCAAGCTTTGCAAGTGTCGTTGTCGTAGCTAAAATAAGTTCAATTTCAGCCAGATTGCTCGGCTCGCCGAGAATATCAATGTCACACTGCATAAACTGCCGAAAACGCCCCTTCTGCGGGCGGTCTGCTCTCCATACATTTCCCATCTGGAGCGCCTTAAACGGGCTCGGAAGTTCATTTGCATGATTTGCATAGTAACGGGAAAGCGGAAGCGTCAGGTCATAGCGAAGACCTCCGTCTGCCAAATCATTTTCCGTCTGTGCGGTCTCGAGATTTAATTTCTCGCCGCGCTTCATAATTTTAAAAATCAGTTTTTCATTTTCTCCACCCTGCTTAGAGCAAAGGTTTCCGATACTCTCCACGCACGGAGTTTCAATCGGTGTAAAACCGAATTTACGATAATTTTCTTTGATCACACCCATGACATAATCACGGATCTGCATCTCCTCCGGAAGAATATCCTTCATTCCGGTAACCGGTTTTTTATTCAGTGCCATATTCTTTACCTGTTCTTTCTATATTTCTTTCTGCTTTTGCACAACTGTTACAAAAAATATCTAACTGCCATTGTAGCATTTCTGCAGCAGATTGTAAATGTTATTCGCCAAACAGTTCCCTCTTGCGTTCTATCATCTCCGGAAGTTTTTCGATATAAAGTGCCACATCCTTAACATTGTCACACCGTTCAATGCGCCCATCCGCAAACACGCGCTTTGTGATAGACCCTGCACCAAGCGCCACGATGGTCTGCACCTCTTCCATGATGAGTATATTGTAAATTCCGGCTTTGCCTTCCTTTGCATAGCCGACATTTTCAAAATTGCCGGACATATTTTTCTGGCGATACAAATAGTATGGCTTCATATCAAGACGCGAAGCTCCCTGCGCTGCAATCCGCATCGTCTCATCGGTATTAGACAGCATGTCCATCCCGTTTTCTTCGATAAACTGACGAAGTTTTGATGCGCGCTTTACCGCCAGGGAATGTACTGTCAGACTGTCCGGGGCAAGCTCACATATCTTATCGATTGTCCTTTGCACATCTGCTTCTTTCTCCCCCGGAAGCCCTAAAATAATATCCATATTAATATTGTCAAATCCGCACTCCCGCGCCAGCTTATAGGCTTCCACTGTCTGCGCTGCCGTTGCCGCCCTTCCGATGCTGCGAAGCGTCTCCTCTTTCATCGTCTGCGGATTGACGGAAATACGGCTGACACCGTGTTTATATAACACTTCCAGTTTTTCTTTTGTAATACTGTCGGCTCTTCCCGCCTCTACCGTAAACTCCTGCACCGTCTTAAAGTCAAATATTTCCTTCAGTGCCCGTATCAGGCGGTCCAGTTGCTCCGGTTCAAGCGTTGTAGGCGTTCCTCCGCCGATATATACCGTATCAAGAATTTTTCCCTGCATGATTTCGGCAGTCTCTTTCATCTCCCTGATCAGACAGTCCACATACTCCTCCACGCATTTTCGGTATGCACCGATTGGATAAGACGTAAATGAACAGTACAGACAGGTGGACGGGCAAAACGGAATCCCGACATACAGACTATAACCGTCTTTATAATGAAGCGCCGATAAAATCTGTCTCTCACGCTGTGCAATATCATAAGCCAGCTGCGTTTTCTCACGGCTTACAAAATGCTCCTGTTCAAACATTTCATATACCGCTTCCTGTGACGCTCCGTCCTCCAGCATTCCCATGGCAATCTTGGTCGGCCGGATTCCCGTAAGATTCCCCCAAGGCAATTCCTTTCCTGTCTCCACACAAAGGCACTGATAAAAGAAACGCTTAAATTCATTTTTCCGTTCCTTTTCCTCTCTTACCCATGCGTGCGCCACCGGCTCTTTTCCCGCAAAACAGACAGACACCCCATCCTGCCTGCAGACAATCTCAAGCAACAGTTTTCCTGTTTCTGACTGCAATGCAGTCTCCCTTTCAGGACTTAAGACTTTCACCTGCTTTTTCGGGTAAAATGCCTTTACGAGCGAATGTACATCATATTCCCATTTCGGTTCGTTTATCTTTACAAACACCATAATTTTCTCCAGTTAAAATTAGTATATAAACGGATTGTATTTTTTCTCATGTCCGATGGTTGTTGCATCGTTGTGTCCCGGATACACCTTAGTATCATCCGGAAGTAAAAACAATTTTTCTTTGATGGAACGGATAATCTCCGACGTGCTTCCGGTCGGAAAATCCGTTCTTCCCGTTGACTCCAAAAACAGCGTATCGCCGCTAATCAGCATACCCGCGTCCTCAAAATAATAGCAGCAGCTTCCGCTTGTATGTCCCGGCGTTGCAATCATTTTGCACGTCATTCCTGCAATCGTAAGTTCCTCACCATCTTTTAAGTACATATCCGGTTCCACCGTAATCTTGCGCCCGAACATTCCCGAAAGATTCAGTCGAGGGTCTGTGCAAAGCTCACGCTCTGCCTCGTTTGCATAAATCTTTGCACCGGATTTGCTGCGAAGCTCCTCTGCACTTCCGATATGATCATAGTGACCATGCGTCAGAATGATTCCCGCCACCGAAAAACCTGCTTCCTTCAATTTGTCATAGAGCCCTTCTCCATGATCGGCCGGATCCACAACAATCACTTCTTTTTTGTCCTCTTCGTATAAAAAATAACAGTTTGTCTGGCATACACCCAGTACAATTCTTCCGATTTTCATATTTTCCTCCGATTCCGAAAAAACGGGGTGTCAATCACCCCGTTGTTCTCTCAATACTTACTACACTTTCTACGTTGCTCAGCTTATCGATGATACGATGCAGTTCCTGCACGGAACTGATTTCAAAGGCCACTGCCATGGATGCCAGTCCTTTTTTACTAAGTCTGGTATTCAGACTGATGATATCAATGTTTTTCTCCGTCAGAGCTCTCGATACATCGGCCAAAAGTCCGTTACGGTTATTGGCATAAATCACAATCTCGGCAAAATATTTTCCGTTTCCTGCCATACTGTCTTCCTGCCAGTCCGCATCAATCAGACGTGTCCGGTCAATCTCCGGCATATGAATGATATTGACACAGTCGGTACGATGAATCGAAATACCTCTTCCGCGTGTTACAAAACCGACAATCTCATCGCCCGGCACCGGTGAACAGCACTTTGAAAAACGAACTGCCACATCATCAATTCCTTTGACAATGATACCATTGGCTGATTTGTAACGCGGCTGCATCTGTTTGGCCGCTGCATTTTCTTCCACCTGCTTGATAATCTCTTCATCACTGATTACCTTCGGATGATCCCTGTCATAGAGTTCTTTCATCTTATTGATGATCTGACCTTCTTTAAGTCCTCCGTGACCGATTGCAGCAAGCAGTGCCTCCCAGTCGTGGAATCCGAACTTGCGCATAATAGCTTCCATATATTCCGGACGCATAATCTGCGTCTGATCGATTCCCTTTGCCTTGCAGTACACAAGAAGAAGTTCTCTTCCCTTTATAATATTGTCATCTTTAAACTGCAGTTTAAACCACTGATTAATCTTATTTTTGGCTTGTGTTGACTTTACCACCTTGAGCCAGTCAAGACTCGGCCCGCTGGAATTCTGACTGGTCAGAATTTCGATACGGTCACCGTTATTTATCACATAATCGATGGAAACAAGTTTCCCGTTGACACGTGCTCCCACCATCGTGTTACCGACTGCCGAATGAACGCTGTAGGCAAAATCAATCGGTGTCGAACCAGCCGGAAGCGTCTTAACATCTCCTGTCGGCGTAAAACAGTACACACTGTCCGAAAACAGATCCAGATCGCTCTTTAACAGATTCATAAACTCGCGGTTATCAGACATATCCCGCTGCCACTCCAGAATCTGCTTCAGCCATGAAAGCTTTGCTTCCTCCTGCTCGTTGGATTTTACCTTTTTACCGTCGGAAACTTCTTTATATTTCCAGTGTGCGGCAATACCGTACTCTGCCGTCTTATGCATTTCGTACGTCCGAATCTGTATTTCAAACGGCTGCCCGGTCGAACCGATCAGCGTCGTATGAAGTGACTGGTACATATTTTCTTTCGGCATCGCAATGTAATCCTTAAATCGCCCCGGAATCGGTTTGTACATTTCATGAATTACACCGAGCGCCGCATAACAATCCTTTACCGAATCCACAATAATACGAACCGCAAACAAATCATAAATCTGGTCGATTGTCTTATTCTGGTTTTTCATTTTTTTATAGATACTGAAGAAGTGCTTCACACGTCCGTCAATCTTTGCTTCAATTCCCGCATTTGCAATATGGGTACTGACTTCATCCACGATCTCCTGTACATACTGCTCACGTCTTGCCTTACGGACTGCAATCTTATCCACAAGATCATAATACACATCCGGCTGCAGATATTTCAGTGACAGATCATCCAGTTCGACTTTAACCTTCATGATACCGAGACGCTGTGCAATCGGTGCATAGATATCCATCGTCTCACGCGCTTTTTCCTGCTGCTTTTCCGGGCGCATATGCTTAAGTGTCCGCATATTGTGCAGGCGGTCGGCAAGTTTGATAATGATAACTCGGATATCCTTTGCCATGGCAAGGAACATCTTACGCAGATTTTCTGCCTGCATCTCAAGCTTATCGCCTTCGTACTGAAGCTGTCCGAGCTTTGTCACGCCGTCCACAAGAAGAGCCACATCATCCCCAAATTCTTCTGCAATCTGCTCCGCTGTCATAATGGTATCCTCGACAACATCATGCAAAAGCCCGGCCACAATGGTCTCTTTGTCCATCTCAAGTTCTGCCAGAATAATACCCACACAGAGCGGATGGATAATGTACGGTTCTCCCGACTTTCTCACCTGCTCTTTATGCGCATCGTATGCTATATTGTATGCTTTTTCAATAAGAGAAATATCATCACTCGGATGATATCTTTTTATACGGGCAATCAGCTCCTCATACAGTTCCGCCGGCTCTTTAAATTCCGCCGTTGCCTGTATGCGGCCGTTATCAATGATTACCTCTGTTCGCTTTCTTGGTGCTGACTGTGTTTCTGTTGTCTTATTATCCATGTTTCGCACACTCCGCTTTTTTCATTCTACACCCATAATATAGCATTATATTATCAAATAAATAATTCGTCAATAATTGGCGCCTTTTACATAGTAATACAAATTTCTGCCGTTTCGCGCCATATTTTATAGTCTACCTTAATCTTTTTTTGCATATTCCGCAAATTTTCCTCCAATCCTTCTATCACAAAACACTCCGGATTCCATCTAAGTCTGATTTTCTGTTCTGAAACCTCCGCCTCCACGCACTTAAGAAGATACCTATAATCTGCAGATTCCGCTGCATATTGGAGCGGTTCCAGCGCATCTGCCAATATCAGCAAAAAAAGCATCGGATCCTTTTTGGGTATTATTCTATGCATTGTTTTATCCCCTTTCCATATATTATGAACCATCATGGTGTTTGCCGCATAAGAATACAAATCCAAATCTTCTCTGCCAAGATTCCCTCTCTGCTTTAAATGTCTGCGAACCAGACTTTCATATAACATAAGTCCTCCCGCAATTCCATGATCCATTCCTCCCTCTCGGGAGCAAGCACTCCGAAAATAAAAGTAATCCCTTATCTCTCCCTCCGAAAAAGCTGCCCCGGTCACCTGTGCACCATTTGTAAATTTCATTCCTTCGCCGCTATACTGAAACAGCGGCGAAAGGCACAAGTGCATCGGCTCCCATTTGTCGTTTGCACCTATATTTCTGCTCTCCCATTGTCCGGTTTCCCACTCCGCCCTCTCCTGACAAGCGCGCTTCCATCTGCTCTCGCTTTCCATACGCTTATCATGATACAGACACAGCGCAAACCATACCTGTTCAAAAGAATATCCTTCCCTGCAGTCTTCAAAAGCAATCTGCGGCAAGAAAATTTCTCGAAGAACTATTCCGCTGACAAACAAGGATGCTGTCTCAATCGCAAGTCCACCTCCCTTCGCACATCTGAACATGTCACTCTTTTCATAAATATCCAACAGTTTCATAAGCCTTCCCTCATCTTTCCTGTGACAGGAATAAAAAAAGTGTCCGGATCTGAGGATCTGAACACCTTTTCTTACTTTATTCCTTTGTCACTAAAATATTGAAATTTAGTTATCAATAATGAAATTTCATCGTATACAATTTGGAACTCTTTCTCCCCACAACGCGATAACATTTCATTAATATGATTCATCTTTTTCTGTCTTGCGATGTATCTCCCCTCATATTCACTTTTCTCCCTTTCTGCCTGCAGTTGCGCGTCTGTGACGCCATATCCGTCCTCTTTTTCATAGACAAGAAGTTCTGTAACCGGTACCTGTAATGCTTCTGCAATCCGGTCCACATATTCCAGGCTGACCGATTGCTTCCCTCGCTCAATGGCACTTATGTAAGAGGATGATATATCTGCCTTTTCCGCAAGCTGCTCCTGCGTCATATTCTCTCTGACACGGGTAAGCCTGATTTTTAAACCTACCGCCTCTCTATCCATAAAATACTTCCTTTCAAAACTTTCTATTATTTTAAAGGAAATATTTTCCAAAGTGTACGCACGATAATTTAATTTGTGACACTATTGTGGAATTTTTCTGTCTAAAGAATGTTTTGTTGACATATGGTCTATTTCATAGAGATTTTTTGGTATCACAGTTTCTTAGGAAGTAATAGAAAAACACAATTTTATTGCGCCACAATTTTCATGGTATCTTTATACCATTTCTTGCCTTTCAAAAGCTTCGTATACTTGGATTTATACTTCTTCGGTACTTTAAATTTAAGATCCGGATTAACACCGCTAAATGCTCCTGTGCGGATTTTCGGTGTTTTTCCTTTAAAAATTACTGTTTTTAAATTACAATTACGTTCAAATGCATATTTATCAATAGATTTTACATTTTCAGGAATCACAATAGTTGTTACGTTATCACAATACTGGAAACACCCATATACGACTTCTTTAAGTTTTGAATTCTTTTCAAAGGTAACTTTTTTAAGTTGATCACAAAATCTAAATGCCTCTTGTTCCAGTACTTTAACATTTGAAGGAATTTTTATACTTATAAGGTTATCACAAGTATCAAATGCCTGCCAACCTATGGACTCCAACTTGGAGTTTTTTTCAAATGTTACCTTTTTTAAATCTCCACATAAACTAAATGCACTATCATCTATTTTAATTATATTTTTCGGTATAAAAACTTCTCTTAATCCTGTAAGTGCAAAACAGCCTTCCGAAAGAACATCTATTGATTCCGGTATCTTAATGCTTTTCAGACTTTTACACCAAGAAAATGCAGACTCTCCAATTTGCTGTAAATTTTTCGGCAAGTTAACTGATTTAAGTGCCACACATTCATGAAACGCACGTTCTTTAATTACCACTACTGATTCCGGAATCATTACTCTTTTTAATGTCTTATTTTGCGACCACATCCCTCTTTTTTCAAAGCAACTCTCTCCGATTACTTTTACCGGAATCCCTTCCATAGATTCCGGAATTTTCACTGTCTCTGCTTTCCCTTTATATTTTAAGATTTCGATTCCTTCATACTCTTCGTTATAGCAGTACTTGAAATCTCCGTAAGTTTTAGTTTCTGATGCCCATGCATTTACCGGTGATAGGGCAAAG
>JAGAOK010000109.1 GCA_017623815.1 Lachnospiraceae bacterium | reverse complement strand
CTCCACTTCCGGTCCGGTTGCGCTCTCCTGCGTTCTCTTTGCGCTTGTATCTACTGCACCGACCGCAATAACCTCCTCAAAGGCAGCCGGATACTCCACGTCCGATTCACTTCCTCCGTTTCCTGCTGAACCAACAATCATGATTCCGTGTGCAGATGCTTCTGCGATTGCACTCTGCAGAATTTCGGAATCTTTCGACGTTCCGAAGCTCATATTGATAATGTCAATCTCATGGTCAATACACCAATAGATTCCTTCGACGATATCACTGAGACGCCCTTTATTTTCTCTGTCCAAAACACGGACTGCATATAGCTGTGCGTCCGGGCAGATCTGATGTACGATATCTGCGACTGCTGTACCATGCCCCGTCATATCGTTCATATAGTATGGTAAATCTTGTTCTTCTTCTACCAGATTGACACTTCCGCTGACCGGAATTCCGGAAAGCAGTTCTACACCCGAATCAAGGATTGCAACCTTAACTGCCTGCTTCTGCGTGTCTGTTTCTTCCGCTTCATCTGAATTTATCATTTGATAGTTCCAGTCTGTCCCCTGCTCCTTTGTATCATCTTTAAAAAGCTCCTCTGCCAGCTGTCTCTTCTTTTTATACTGTTCCTGTTTTTCTTTTATTTCTTTTTTACTTAACTTCTTTTCCTCTTTCGAATGCTTCTTTGCATGTTTTTTGGATTCTGCACCGAATAAAAAGATATTTTCTTCGACTGTAATCTCTTCCTGCTCTAATTCTTTGATTTCCTGCTTTGACAGTTCTGCCTCATACACGACCGCTTCTTCACTCTGTACGATTTCTTTTTCCTGTGCCACCTCTTCGACGATATCATCCTGCGTATTGTCTGCTAAAATAACATACTCCCCGGAGATGATTTCAGCAGTCTCTTTTTCTTCTGCTCTTACGTCTGTTATCATCAGATTTGACGCTGCCATACAAACAGACATGATAACAGCGCATGTCCGTTTCCATTGGATTTTTTTGCTCATTTGTTTGCCTCTCTTTCACTTTTAGAATATATGCTGCTTTTCTTTTGCCTCTTTTTCTCCCCTTTCCCCCTTTCTTTTATAAAAAGCAGCAGACTAAAGCGATTACGTAATCACTTTAGTCTGCTACTATTGTAACACATCTCTCTATAAAAGAAAACACGTGTTCATGTCGTATTTTACGTCTTTCATGCACGATTTAAGTTTACTCGAGCCTTTTTTGACTCATTATGTCTATAATTCCACTTCCTCATTTTTTGCTCTCATTTTTTTCTGGCTGCCACCACACCTAAAATCGCATCCACAGCAGCACCGAGAATTCCGGCAACCGGCCAGATTATCCAGGTAATGTGCCAATCTGCGGTAATAAAACTCCATACCAGATAGATAACGATCACTACCGGCCAGTAAATCGCATCAAAAATATGTACCGGGCTGCCTTTTTTCTTTCTGTATTCGGAATATTCCTCTTCCTGAAGCAGAATATGATAACTTTCAGACTTGGTTCCTGCAAAGACAAAGAGGAAGGTAGCCACACCGATGATTGCCAGCATCGCAAGGACACACAGCACTGCCGGCATATCAGATTCAAATTCCATGCTTCCCACGATGATCAAAGGAATCACCGAAACGATACACAGAAATACTCCGAGAGCAACCTGTAAAGCGCCGGACATCTTCTCCGACTCTCTCTGTGCTTCCAGAAACTGTTTTGCCTTATAGTCTAAAAACAGGATTTCTTTTTCATATTTCTCATACTTTTCCATAGAAATTCCCGTCATAATGAAAATCGCCACTGCAACCGCCACAATCAAAAGCAGCGGAATTAACCCTCCTGCTGCCACAACACCATCTGCAATCCCTATGCTTTCCTGCAAACCACCCATAAAAATAAGTGCGATCGGACACCAAACACACATCATGGAAGCAATCCCATAACGCAGCGCAGCTTTGGCGCGCTCTTTGCAGTAATTCTTTGCCTCCTCAAGTGTCACCTCAATCCCTTCTGTTTCGTTTCCGGCTGCCACACTCTCCTCAATTCCGAGTTCCTGTGCAAGTTCATCGAGATTTCCGAATTCGGAAATCACAATACCAATCGCTTCATTTTCACTCTTTCCTTCCTTTTTGAGTTCCTGATATTTGTCCTCCATCATGGAAAGAAGTTCTGCTTTTGCCTTCTCCACCTCCGGTGTACTTTTTATGTGTATAAACATATTTTCTAAATAGGTTCTGATTGTCTCCATACTCATTCTCCTCATTTATCTCTTATTTTCGAATAAATTTCTCAACTACCTGTTGTATTTCGCGCCATTCCACGCACTTTTCCATGTAATACCGACGACCGCCCTCCGTGATCCGGTAGTAAGTTCTACGTTTACCACCCGATTCATCTCCGTAAAATGCCTCAATATATTGTAACTTTTCCAAGCGGCTGAATGCGGAATATAGCGTTGTTTCCTTCATGACATAAACGCCTTCCGACATCTCCTTGATCTGCTTGGATATCTCGTATCCATACGATGGCTGCTCGTAGATCAGATATAAAATTAGCATATCGTTATATCCTCTCATAACATCGGAACTGATCATACTCTTTCCTCCTTTCCTGTCCGCTTTCACTATTTCACCTGTCGTACTACGTCTGTCGTAGTACATCTGTCGTAGTAAATATAGCACAACTACTACGACAGGTCAAGTAGCTTTTTGCAAATTTAATACGACCCCCGACCCGCTTTGGGTCTCAAAAGCAGAAATCAAGCACCACAGACCCAAAAAGGCTGCCGGTTCACAGATAATTAAATATCTATGGCCGGCAGCCTCTTTTCCGCTCAAATTTATATTCTATTTGAATTAACAATCCGTACAAATTAACATTCTACAATCAGATATCTTCCGTCGCCGATGTCAAACACTTCATCTGCCTCAAGAATATCATCTTCATCCATTCCGGCAATATCCACGCCTTCCTCTTCAAAGTAGTCCCAGACTTCCTGTTTGCTTTCCACAACCACTGCCATACATTCGCCCAGAAAGTCATCTGCTTCCTCTCTTGTCTCCGCTACGATTTCCGGAAACAGCTTCTCCTGCTGCTCCAAAAAAGCATCTAAAACTTTCGCATCAAACTGTGTCATTTTTCTTCCCTCCTGTTTTTCTTTCTCCATTTCATAGGCTGCTATTTCAATCTGTCATTCGCTATATAATGTCTCAAGTACCTGACAGACTCCCTGTTCCCAGTATGGGGCACAAACATGCTTTGCCGCCTCTTTTACCACCGGCAGAGCATTTCCGACCGCATAACTTTCGCCTGCGGCGCGAAGAAGTCCGATATCATTTTCATTATCTCCGAATGCCATGGTCTCTTCCGGCAAAATTCCGAGCCCTTCCTGCAGGATCTTCAGTGCATTGCCTTTATCTACAGAAAAATCCATGAAATCAACCCACTCTTCGCCTGCCATACAGGTTTTCACTTTCTCCTTCCATTTCGGAATCAGAAAACTTTCTCCGATTTCCCGAATACTACCCTTATGGTAAATCGCCAATTTTACAAACTCAGCATCTTCCCCAAGTATATCCTCCGTCAGCGTCACATCATTTCGGTAACTTTCGCTGATCAGGCGGATAAAATCTTCATCCTTGCTTTCCAGAAAACACCCCTTGCTTGTCGATGCTACTACATGACAATCCTTCGCATACAAACTTCGCAGATCTGTCATAATCTCTTCCACATACGACCGGTCCATTTTTGTCAGCCCGTAGGTCTGTCCGTCTTTTACAATATGTGCACCGTTTTCTGCAATATACATCAGATTGCAATCTGCCCGCTCAAACATCCGCCGGATACTTCCGTACTGTCTGCCGCTGGCAATTGTCACATGGATTCCGCGGTCTGTCAGTTTCCGGATTGCCCGGATGACCTCATCTCCGACCTCGCGGGAAGAATCCTTTACAAGCGTTCCGTCTACATCAGTTGCAATCAGGCGGATATTTCGCCGTTTCCCATCCGCAGCATCTCTTTCCTGCACATGTCCTTCCGACAAATAGGCAAGCAGCTCCATCGGCGAAGCAATCACTGCATCCGCATGGTTTTGCTCCAGTTCCTCCCTGTCGCGAAATCCCCAAAGTGCACCGACCGTAAAAAGCCCTGCACTTTTTCCCGTCTGCATATCGATGCTCGTATCTCCGAGATAAATTGCCTCATCGCAAGTTACCCCAAGCTTACTCAAAATAAACTCTACTCCGTCCGGTGCCGGTTTTCGCGGCCTCTCATCCACCTGTCCGACCACTGCATCAAACACGTTATCTCCAAACACCGTGGATATCACATCTTCCGTCTGCGCCTGTGGTTTATTGGAATTTACCGCAAGCAGATATCCTTTTTCCTTTAACGCTGCAATAAGCTCCGTTATTCCGCCATAAGGCGCGACCTCATACATACAGTATTTTGCAAACACCTCTTCGTATTTGCCCATAACCTCATCAAAATGCTGCAGCTTCTCATCTCCGTCATGAATCAGACACTGACGGATCAGCTCTGCCGATCCGTTCCCGACAAAATAACGGTAACGGTCCACTTCATACGGCGCAAATCCAAATGCTTCCAATGCCATATTTGCAGACTTTTGAATCGATTTTAATGTATTTGTCAAAGTTCCGTCCAAATCAAAAATAACAAGTTTCTTCATGTCTACTCCAAATGCTGTCCTGTTTCCGGTTTAAATACTCTGTTTTGTTTCACGTCATCCTTTTTCTCATCCTCTGCCTCTGCGACCGCTTCTGCGCAGAAGGTATCCTGCGCGCAGCACGCCACTTTACCGCGCCTGTCTACTTTGGCATAAGAATCATCCGGCTGAAGCAGATGTGCCTTTTGCGTGTCGTCCAGTTGCACCTGAAGAATATGAATCGCTTTCTGCTTCAGTTCCTCCTGCAGAACCGGGAATAAAATCTCTACTCTGCGTTCCAGATTTCTCGGCATCCAATCCGCACTCGCCATAAACACCTCCGGCGATGTGTTATTCTCAAAATAAAAGATTCTTGCATGCTCCAGGAAATTTCCCACGATGGAACGCACGGTAATGTTATCACTTACCCCCGGAATCCCGACCTTAAGGCAACAGATTCCGCGCACGATTAAATCAATTTTAACACCTGCCGCGCTCGCCTTGTACAGTGCCTCTATAATATCAATATCACAAAGTGAATTCATCTTTGCAATAATGCGGGCAGGGAGTCCTGCGCGGGCATTTTGCTCCTCACGTCCGATCAGGTACAGGAATTTATCTTTCAGCCAGAGCGGTGCCACGGAAAGACGGTTCCAACTCTTTGGTTCCGAATATCCTGACAGCATGTTAAAGACAGCAGTCGCATCCTCACCGATTTCCTCCTGACAGGTCAAAAGTCCCAGGTCGGTATAGAGCTTTGCTGTTGCATCATTATAGTTACCGGTACCAAGATGCACATAGCGTCTGATTCCATCCTCTTCTCTTCGTACCACCAGTGTGATCTTGGAATGCGTCTTAAGCCCGACCAGTCCGTAAATAACATGACATCCGGCTTTTTCCAGCATCTTTGCCCAGACAATATTGTTTTCCTCATCAAATCGTGCTTTCAGTTCCACCAGCACCGATACCTGTTTTCCGTTCTCCGCCGCCTGCGCCAGCGCCTTGATAATCGGAGAATTACCGCTGACGCGATACAGAGTCTGCTTGATTGCAAGGACTTTCGGGTCCTTTGCTGCCCTTTGTATAAAGGAGACCACGGGTTCAAACGTCTGGTACGGATGATGCAACAAAATATCATGCTTTGCAATCTCTTCAAAAATGTCACAATCCGCAGGAAGCTCCCTTACCGGCTGCGGCTTGTAAGAAGGCACCTTTAACTGATCAAAACCTTCCATCGCATACATTTTCATCAAAAACGTCAAATCCAGAGGACCGTTAATATAGTAAATATCTTCTTTTTCCAGTTTCAGTTCTTTATTGATGATCCGAAGCAGCTTTTTATCCATACCTTCTTCTACTTCCAGACGGATTGCCTCACCCCACTGACGCTTTTTCAACTGCTTTTCAATTTCTTTAAGCAGATCTTCTGCCTCATCCTCGTCAATGGATAAATCCGCATTTCTCATAATTCGGAACGGATGCGCACAAATCACATCATAATTTAAAAACAGTTTATCCATATGATGCTCTATCACTTCTTCCAGCAATATCACATGTACGCCGGCCTTATCCTCAAACAATTCGGACGGAAGCTGTATGATACGCGGAAGCACAGAAGGCACCTGTACTGTCGCAAACTCAATCTCTGCATTCTTGTCACCTTTTTTCTTAAGAAGAGCACCCAGATTTAAGGATTTATTCCGAATCAGCGGAAACGGACGCGAAGAATCTACCGCCATCGGCGTCAACACCGGATAAATATTATCTTCAAAATAACGTTCCAGATACTCTGACTGCTTCTGTGACAGTTCTTCATGATGTGTTATCACATGCATTCCGTTTTTCTCAAGCTGCGGAAGCAAGGTTCGATTGTAGGTTGTGTACTGCATATTGACAAGCTCATGCGTCTGTTCTTTCACCAGCGCAAGCTGCTTTTGCGGGCTTAACCCCGCAATGTCCTTCTTGGTATACCCCGCATGAACCATATCCGTCAGCGATGCCACACGGACCATGAAAAATTCATCCAGATTCGATGCTGAAATGCTCAAAAATTTCAGCCGCTCAAACAGAGGGATGTTTTTATCCCTTGCCTCACTCAATATCCGGTAATCAAACTGCAGCCATGAAAGCTCGCGGTTTGTATAAAATGCCGGATCTCTGTAATTTGTCTTTTCTGCTATTTCCGTCATATATCCTGCTCCATTCTATATGCTTATACTCTTTTTTTCTGTTTTATCACCGGTTTGATACTATATACTTCCTCAAAGAAGTCTGCTTTCGGACCGATCAGACTCTTTTCCAGTGTAATATCCTCGGCGGTATCCACATTTAAGATCAGTTCGCTGTCTTTTAGCACTGCTCTTACCTTTTTAAATTTCTGCTTGTGGCTCCGATCCAGACCATTAGCAAGCTTTAAAATGGCCGTCAGCTTTGCCACCGTCACATATGCATCCTGATCAATGTTCATGCGGCGCGCCATCTCTCCGTAATACTCAAAATCCATGCGATTGTAACGCACAATATTTGCCACCATCTCTCTTTCCAGATGTGACAATCCGATAATTTCCGTCGACATGATGATGTTATAAGAACACTCTCCTGCATTGAGCATACTGATGTATTTTCCGCAATCATACAAACGTGCGGACAGCTGCAATAAAAAGCGATCTCTTTTCTTCAGTCCGTGGATTTTTTTGATACTGTCAAAAATGGTCAGTGAAATATTTTCCACCGACTCACTTCTTTTCCGGCTTCCCATATATCGCTTGCTGATTGTCTCACAGCAGGCAAGAATATCCTTTTCAAAATCATGCTCTAACGTAATTAAACGGTTCTTTTCCGCATACTCATATGCCATACCGTCACAAAGGGATACTCCCGGCGCCCACAAAAGCTTCGCATCCATGACCTCGAGCATACGCTTAACTAAAATTGCACTGCAGAACAAAAGCGAAACCTTTTCTTCCTCCATACCAAGAGAAACCGCGATTTCCTGGCGACTTCTTGTCTGCAATGTCTTTACAAATTCCATACATCCCTCGCGGGAAAGATATCCTTTTCTGTCTCCGCAGATCTGCGGATTCTGCATCACCGGAGAAAAATAATCATCCACAAAGATGATATTTTCTATTTCGCGCCCTTTAAAATGCATCTTTTTCAGTACTTCAAGCTGATTATCAACCAGTTCCCCCACCAGCTCTGCATAGCGCGAAGGCTTTGCCTGCATCGCCATCAGGCGGTCGCGGATTCGAAGGACTCCGAGTCTTATATTCTGCGTAATCACAAGCGAATCCTTGTCAAACAGGGACACCTGCAGACTTCCGCCTCCCAGATCAACAATAGCCGTTCCCTGTTCGATGATCTTTTTAAATCCCTCACCTTTGGAAGCAATCGCTTTATAATCCAGGAATCTCTGTTCAGAATTGCTGATTACATCCACTTTCAGCCCCGTGCGACTTTCGATGGTGTCAAGGACAAGTACAGTATTCTTCGCCTCACGCACCGCGCTGGTCGCATAAGCTTTGTAAGCGTCCACTTTATACGATTCCATGATCTGTTTAAAATCACCCAACACATCACAAAGTTCGTTCACACGCTCAATGCTGATCTTTCCCTGACCGTAGCTCTCCGTTCCAAGCTCAATCTTGTGACGGATATGGTCAATCTCTTTCAGTCCCACCTTCGGAGAAACTTCAAATATTTTCATGGCCAGTTCGTACGAACCGACATCAATTGCCGCAAATGTTTTGACTGCCATCCGACTGCCTCCTAATAATTTCCGAGTATTTTCATATTGCGCGCCTCATCGCGAAGTCCGCGCAACGCATTTTTCACTGCACTGTCCGCCAGATTTCCCTCAAAGTCAATAAAGAAACGATATTCCCAGTTTCGATCTTCAATCGGGCGGCTTTCGATTTTACACATGTTAAGATTATTATAAATAAAATGCGAAAGCATATGATAAAGCGAACCGCTCTCGTGCGGAACTTCAAAACAGATGCTGATCTTCTGCGCATCTTTTTTGAAAATCTTCTGGTTCGTCACGATAATAAATCTGGTCGAATTCGTTTCCGACTGATTTACCCCTTTTTTCAATATATCAAGGCCATATGCCTTGGCTGCATATTCGCTCGCGATTGCGACCTGCGAGGTATCTCCGTCATTTTTTACCTTTTGCGCTGCAAAGGCATTGTTCTGCATACTAATCTGCTGCCAGTTATATCGGCTCAGATACCTTGCGCTCTGCATCAGTGACTGCGGATGCGAATATACCCGCTCTATCTTCTCAAGATCTGTTCCCGGCAGTCCGAGCAGGCAATGCTCGATTTTAATAATCTGCTCACCGACAATATAATTCTCAAACTCTACCATAAGGTCATAGATTTCGCTCACAATGCCAGCCGTTGAATTTTCAATCGGAAGCACGGCAAAGTCAGCACTCCCCTCATCAATCGCGCTCATCGCCTCACGGAAGGTATCCACATGAAAGCTGTGAATCTGATCGCCAAAAAATGCCTGCATCGCCGCCTGCGAATATGCACCTTCCGCCCCCTGGAATACCACGCGGGCTTTTTGCGTATCCAGCTGATCTACTCCGATAAACGGTAGTTTTCCAAGGCTCCCGTGTTCTGACAATATCCGGTACTGGAGCTTGCGGCTCATGGACATAATCTGCTCAAAAAGTTCTTCCACACCATGACTGTTGAATTCATTGTGCGTCAGTGACTTAACTTTACGGATTTTTTCCTCTTCCCTCGTTTTATCGAACACCTTTTTACCGTTTTCTATCTTATATTCTGCTACGTTTTTGCAGATTTCCATTCGTTTTTCATACAGATCGACAATCTGACTGTCAATCTCATCGATTTCATTTCTAAGTACACTTAAATCCATTGTCTGCTCCTCTTTTCGCATGTTTTGTACTGATGTAATTTTCAGTTTTCATCAACTATACATCTTTAAATATCTTATAACAATTCGTTCCAATAGGCAAGAATTTATGGTATACTTAAGTGCACATAAAATAACGTAACTTATGGAGGTTTTCAATGAGCGGGAAAAAGAAAATTATCATTTCCACAGCTTCGATCATTCTTGTATCGATCGCCATATATATCTTAAACCTGTATGCATCAAAAGTCCCTGAAAATCCGGCCGGAACGGTTGGTAATACCGCAGGAAATCTTAACAACGGCGGCTATTTCTGCCAGTCCGACGGCATCGTTTATTTTGCCAATCCCTATGACGGCGGGACCTTATATGCCATGAATCCTGACGAGAGTAACATCCGAAAACTCAACCGCTCCGAGGTATTCCAGCTCAATGCTGCAGGTGACTACTTATATTATTATCAGAAAAATTCATCTTCTTATCCGAATTTTAGTTTTGTCATCCGCACTTACGGACTGTACCGTTCCGACAAAAAAGGACGCAATCTGGTCTGTCTGGACAAGGCCGACTGCAAAAATGTCACACTGGTTGATAATACACTCTTTTATTCCAAACCGGTAGACGGCAGTACAACCTTGCAGTTTTTTTCTATAGACACAGATAAGAAAAACGGAAAAAACATTGCAAAACATGATGTTAATCCTGCCAGTGCTGCAGACGGAGTCCTTTATTATAACGGAACCGAAGAAAACCATCACTTATTTGCCTATGACACTGCAAGTGCGCAGGAAACCCTGATCAAAGAATATGATATGTGGTTTCCGACCCTGCACGGGCAATCCATTTACTTTTTGGATCTGGAAGGCAACTACGAGCTTTGCCGTTATAATCTTAACGACGACAGTTTAACGCTCCTTACCACCGACCGGGTTGAATTTTTTAATCTGACCGGCAACTATATTTACTACCAGACGGTAGACGCCGATTCTCCGGCTCTCATGCGCATGGGGCTTGACGGAAGCAATCCGGAACTTGTCGCTGAAGGGATATACCGCGATATCAATGTTACCTCTGAGTATGTCTACTTCCGTCCTTTCGGTACGGATGATATACTGTATCACACCCCGGCTGACGGAGCCGTAAATGTCACCACATTTGATGCTGCTGCCCAGTCAGCGTTGAAAGAACACAAGAAATAAAAAGCAGGGAACCGCGTTCTGTAACTTCTCGTCACAGAATGAAGTTCCCTTTTCTTTTGCTTCTATTCCGCCAGCTCATCCAGCATCTGTTTCACTGTCTTATTCAGTATCGGATGCAGGTAAGCCGGTGCCAGTTCACAGAGCGGCTGCAACACAAATCGGCGGTTTGCCATATCCATATGAGGAACAATCAAATCCGTCTCATTTATCATTTCCTCATCATAAAATATAATATCAAGATCCAGCGTCCGCGGTCCCCAGTGCACAAGTCTCTCTCGTCCTGCCCGTGCTTCTATTTCATGAAGTCTGTCAAGCAGCGCGTGCGGCGCCAGTAAAGTCTGCACCTCCATCGCTCCGTTTAAGAAATCATCCTGTTCCACTCCGCCATAAGGCTCTGTGACCATCCACGAAGATGTTCTGACAGCCCTAAAGTCTGTATCCTTTCGCAGTGTCTGCACTGCGTCCTCCAAATACTTCTCCTTCTCTCCCATGTTCGAACCGATGGCAAGATATGCCTTGTGCCAGCGCAGGCTTCCTGTCACCGATACATTTTCAAACGGCAACGGAATCGGTGCATGCGGTTTACAAAGTTCCATATCGATTCCTTCCAGCATCGGAAACGCAATCAGCACCGCCTTCATCGTCTCCGCCACGGCGCGCTCCAGCAGTTTATAGGTGTTTTCCTGTAAAAATCCTGTCATAAACTGACAGACCTCTCCGTAATGTACAGCGTCCGTCACTTCATCCGTCTTCGTCGCCTTTTCCATGTCGTAATACAATTTAGCATTGACGTAGAAATCCTGACCGTTTCTTTTCTCTTCCTCCAGCACGCCATGATGTGCAAATATCTTTAATCCCGTAATTGTAATAAATCCCATATCCCGTTATCTGCTCCTAATCTTTCTTTTGTTCTCTTCTTATGGTCAGCGCCATTTTAACTGCCCGCACATTTTCCTCAATGTCATGGACACGCACAAAACTGCACCCCTTCATCACTCCTACGACGGAAGTTGCCAGTGTTCCTTCCAGACGCTTTTCTTTCTCAAGATCCAGCGTTAGTCCAATCACCGATTTGCGCGAGGCCGCCAGCAACACCGGAAGCCCGAACGTATGCATACATTCAAGATTTGCCATCATCCACAGATTCTGCTCGTAGGTTTTGGCAAATCCGATTCCCGGATCCAATATAATTTTACTATAATCAATTCCTGCCTCAGCGGCTATATCCAGTGAATGCTCCAAGTCCTTTAAGACATCCTTCTCAAAATCCCCGTACTCACTTTGCTCGCGGTTATGCATAAGACAACAGCATACGCCACCATCTGCAATCACCTTTGCCATATCCGGATCACGCCTAAGGCCCCATATGTCATTTATCAGGTCTGCGCCGGCTTTAATCCCTTCCCGCGCCACCGCTGCCTTAGAGGTATCCAGTGAAATCGGTATGTCAAACTCTTTTCGAATCACCTCAATCACCGGAAGAACTCTGTCCATCTCCTCCTGCGCGGTAAGCGGCGTAAAGCCCGGTCTGGTCGATTCACCGCCGATATCAATGATATCCGCACCCTGCACTATCATCTCCTGCGCGCGCAAAAGCGCCTTGTCCGGGCTGTTAAATTTTCCGCCATCCGAAAACGAGTCCGGCGTGACATTCAATATTCCCATAATATAGGTGTAATTTTTTGTATCAAACTCTCTGTTTCCGATTCTCATTTCCATCCTCCTACCGCTTACAAAACAAGGTCCTTATTTTTCTTGTCATCTTTCCAGTTACAATTCTTTTCCTGCTCGCAGAAAAAACAAGGCCGGCTGAGCTTATCCGCCCGGTACAAAAGCCCGTTTAAATTCTTCTCTTCTTTCACTCTGCTCTCCCTGTGCGTTGCAATCGCAGAAACAATCTGCTCCTTCTCCGTCTCGGAAAACCCGCAGTCCTTTAAGATTTCAGGAGCCAGATTTGCACTCGCAAGTGCGTGGTCCACACCGCTTTCATACTGCTGCCATCTTCCGATATCATGCAAAAGCGCCGCCGCGTAGATCAGTTTCTGCTGCATTCCATAGTTTTCCTGTATATTTAATATCATTGCAATTCGCGCCACATCCAAAAAATGTGATGTATTGTGTCTGCAAAATTCTCGGTCTTTCTCCCATTCCGTTATCCTGGCAACATGTGCAAGATAGGTTGGATGATGGATGATTTGATTGATTTGGTTCATATCCTCCTCCGTATCCGGATTTACTCCCAAAATAGCATAATCATAATTAAAAACGGCAGACATCTGTCTTCCTCGTACATTTTAACAAAGATTTCCGATATCTGCCACCTATTTACTTATTTGTCCGAAGCATCTCAAAAAACATCGTTTTCAGTGCTTCATCCTCTTCAAACTTACCTCTTACGGCAATGCTGACCGTCTGGCTGCCCGGCTTTTTGATTCCGCGCATTGTCATACACATATGCTCCGCTTCTGTCATAACCATCGCACCTGCCACGCCAAGGTCTTCCATTAGGGCATCCGCAATCTGATCTGTCATCTGCTCCTGAAGCTGTAAGCGCTTGGCAAATACATCCACCGTTCGCGCCAGCTTACTTAAACCTACCACCTTACCGTTTGGAATATACGCTACATGTGCCTTCCCATAAAACGGAAGCATATGATGCTCGCACATGGAATAAAACGTAATGTCCTTTTCCAAAACGATACCTGTATTGTGCGAGGTAAATGTCTTTTGCAGATGCTCCTTTGCGTCCTCGTGCATTCCTGCAAAAATCTCCTCGTACATGCGGGCAATCCGCGCCGGTGTTTCTATAAGTCCCTCTCTATTCGGATTTTCTCCAATGCCCTCTAAAAGCATTTGTACTGCTGTCTCAATTTTCTTTTTATCTACCATGTCTTACTCTTTCCTTTGACGTTTCTCCAGAATTTCCATCATCCGTCCGAGATAAGAAAGCGAACCGAACGATACGATCACACTATCTTTGTCTGCGAGCAGATAACTCATCTCTACCGCCTCTTCCAGACTTCCGGCTGCCGTCACACTTCCATGATAGACCATCGCCGCCTGCGCAAGCTCATAAGCGTCCATCGCGCGAGGATTGTCCGGTGTCTTTACGGTTATGATATGGGTTGCAAAAGGCGCTGTCAGGGATATGATCTTGTCATATTCCTTGTCCTTCAATATTCCCATTATATAAATAATCTTCTTGTTTGTAAAATAAAATCGAATCGACTGCGCCAGTTTTCTGGCTCCGTCCTCGTTATGCGCACCGTCGACGACAAAATACGGTTTTCGTCCAAGCACTTCAAATCGTCCGCTCCACCTGGCACCTGCAAATCCTTTTTCGACTGCCCGGTCCGGAATCTTCACCCCTTCGTCGCGCAGCACATCGATAACTTTCAGTGCCAGCAGTGCATTTTCAATCTGGTATTGTCCCGCCAATGAGATTTCTATCTTCTGTCTGCCCTGATATAGGAAACTCTGCTTTTCTAATCCGTAATGAATCTTTGATGCATCTTCATTTTCTACAAAAACAGGCTCTATCTGTTGCTGCCGGCTAACCTTTTTGATCACCTCAGCCGCCTCCTCGGACTGCTGCGCGCTGACCACACGGCAACCGCTTTTAATAATCCCTGCCTTCTGCGTCGCAATCGCCGCTATCGTCTCTCCTAAAAATCCCATATGGTCCATACTGATTGGCGTAAACACTGCCACCGCAGTCGTTGTCACCAGATTCGTCGCATCCAGTGCTCCACCCATACCACATTCTAAAATGACATAGTTACATTTTTTCTCTTTAAAATAAAGAAACCCAAGTGCTGTCTCAACTTCAAACGGGGTCGGATGCGCCTTTCCTTCCTCTCGCAGCACATCACACGCCTCTTTCACCTGTGCAAGAAGCTCGCAAAATACTCTCTGCGAAATCATCCGTCCATTTACACAAATCCGTTCCCGATATTCACGAATTGTCGGCGAATTATATGTCCCCACCTTATATCCTGCACTGCCAAGCACCGAAGACAAATACGCGGAAACCGAACCTTTTCCATTCGTCCCTGCAATGTGAAGAAACCTAAGATCATCCTGCGGATTTCCAAGTTTTTCGCACAAATTTATAATATTATCAAGCCCCGGCACACTCCCAAGGGCCTGCAAAGACTCCACATACTCCATCGCCTGTTTATAGTTCATCATGCTACTCCTGTTTTTCCACCTCATAGTAATAATCTGAAAGAAATTGCCGGGAACGCTTCTACGTTCTATCCCGACAAGGGGCCTTTGAAAACGCCGGTCCTTAGTGAGCAGAGCATATGCCTCTGCGAGCTTAGTACCGCTGCGTTTTTAGCGGAGCGCAAGCGCACCCGCGTCGGAATTAAACGTAGAAGCGCATCCAGCAACTTCTTTTCAAATTATACCTATTTTCTTTGAATAAATAAAGAACTTTCGGACATACTTCAAATATGATTAAAAAATTCTTTACTTGCGGTCTTCTCGGATGGTGCCTCGAGATTCTCTACACGGCCGCATGCTCATTGAAAAATCATGATATTCGGCTAAAAGGAAATACTTCCCTGTGGATGTTCCCGATTTACGGTCTGGCGGCTCTATTCCAGCCGCTGGCTGTCATCCTCAAAGGAAAGCCCCTCTTTCTCCGCGGAAGCATCTATACACTTTGTATTTTTATAACCGAATATGCGACAGGCCTATTCCTAAAAAAAAGACATGCCTGTCCCTGGAACTACGAGAATGCTCCCCTTAACATCCGCGGCGTAATCCGTTTGGACTATGCCCCGTTCTGGTTTGGCACCGGACTCCTTTACGAGTTTCTGCTAAATCGTAGTTCCGAAAATACGGCAAAGCTGCCGTAATTATCCTCCCCTAACCCTTGTTGCCCGGTTCCCTTTGCCGGAGCAACAGCACCCGGGTAGATGCAACTCTGCCCGAACAAAAAAAGAACTGTCTCGGAGCTACGCGCCCGAGGCAGTTCTGCTTTTTCATCATTTCAATCATCTTATGCTGCTGAATCTAAACAACAGAATACGATTAAGATAAGCGAACCAACACATGGAACAAATGAAATAAAGATCCAAGGCCATGATTTTCCGATATCATTTAAACGACGAATGATAAGTGTAACTCCCGGAACAATAACAGCCAGGGAATATACTGTCGTAATAATCCATCCTAAAACCGGAATTGCGCCAAGTAATCCAATCACAAACGACATAATAAAGTTTACTAAGATTGTCTTCCAGAATGTCGCTCTGTCTGTTCTTCCCTGAACGTCGAAATAACGAAGCAGGAACTCCTCACCCCATGGTTTCAGGAATTCAGGTAATTTGTCCACCAGGTTGCTTATAAAGCCCATAAAACTTTCCATTTTTATATCTCCCTTCATAAGAAAAAATCATTATCTTACTTACTATACCTTTTTCCGACAGAAAATGTCAAGATATAACCGTACTTTTCAGCCGCAAAATATTAGATTTCATCCATATCCGCATCGCTCATCTGTCCGCTACCAATGTCCAGCGTATTTAACGTTCTGCGCTTAAGGCGCGCCTGCTCAGATGCCTCCAGAATAAAATCTTTAATCGCTCTTGCATTTCTTACATGTTCAATGCGAAGTGTCGGATTCGTTGTATCACCGGTGTGGCAGATGACCGTACCGAGTTTAAACAAGCGTTCCATCAGGCTCGTCTCAAGCTGCACATCCTGAATTTTGTACATGTAACAATCATCTTCTACTGTCTTTAACAATCCCCTTTGAATATTTAGTATATCCTCTTTAATTGTATATACCGTAAACGTCCAAGGCAGTCCGAAGAATAAAATTCTCTTTCGTTCTCTAAATTCCATTACGAATTCCTCCCTGTATTTTTTCTTCTATTATACATATACATAAACTGAAATGCAATCCACAATCTATATTGAAAGCCACAACATTTTGTGCTATCATAAAAAGCGGTAACTAATACAAGTAGTTTAAGGAGGTTTTCATGACAGCAAAAGAATGCATTTTAGGAAGAAGAAGTATTCGTAAATATAAACCGGAACCTGTCGATCATGCTTTGCTTGAATCCATCATCGAAGCAGCATCCTACAGCCCGAGTTGGAAACACACACAGATTGTACGCTATATTGCACTGGAAGGAAAGGCCAAAGATAAAATCGGTCGCGAATTCACCAGCGCATTTCCGGGCAATGGAAAAATCATTGAAAACGCTCCTATGCTGATTGCAGTCACTGTGATCAAAAACAGATGCGGTTTTGAACGTGATGGTTCCTTTACCACTGATCGTGGTGACAGCTGGCAGATGTATGATGCAGGAGTTGCCAGCCAGACCTTCTGTCTGGCCGCACATGAAGCAGGACTTGGCACCGTCATCATGGGTATCTTTGACCGTCCGGAAATCGAACAGTTCCTGCAGCTTCCGGAAGACCGCGAACTGGTCGCACTGATTCCGATCGGATATCCGGACGAAGATCCGGTCGCTCCTCGCAGAAAACCGGTTACCGATCTGTTATCTTACAAATAGAATCTTTCAAAGGAGATAGACATTATGAGACATCTGATGAGTCCGATGGACTTTACCACAGCAGAGCTGGATGCTCTCTTTGATCTTGCAGCAGACATTGAGAAACAACCACAGGTCTACGCACACAAATGTGACGGTAAAATTCTCGCCACATGTTTTTACGAGCCAAGCACACGTACCCGCTTAAGTTTCGAAAGTGCAATGCTCAGTCTCGGCGGAAATGTACTCGGTTTTTCCGATGCAGGATCCTCTTCCGCAGCGAAGGGAGAAAGCGTTTCCGACACCATTCGCACAGTCGCTTGTTTTTCGGACATCTGCGCCATGAGACATCCAAAGGAAGGCGCTCCGATGGTCGCTGCTTCACATGCTGACATTCCGGTCATCAATGCAGGTGACGGCGGGCACCAGCACCCGACACAAACACTTACTGATTTGTTGACTATTCGCTCCTTAAAAGGGCGACTAAACAACTTTACCATCGGTCTTTGCGGCGATCTCAAATTCGGTCGTACGGTTCATTCTCTGATTGAGGCACTCGTCAGATATGATAATATAAAATTTGTTTTCATTTCTCCGGAAGAGCTCCGCGTTCCGGACTACATCACAGAGATGCTGAATGAAAAAAGCATTCCTTACGAGGAACACATCAGTCTGGAAGATACGATTGCAAATCTTGACCTGCTCTATATGACAAGAGTGCAGCGCGAACGTTTCTTCAACGAAGAAGATTACGTTCGTCTCAAAGACTTCTATATCTTAGACAAAAAGAAAATGAGTCTTGCCAAAGAGGACATGCTCGTTCTCCATCCGCTTCCGCGTGTCAATGAGATTTCCGTCGAAGTAGACGAAGACAAACGCGCTGTATATTTCAAACAGGTACAGTACGGCAAGTACGTTCGCATGGCTCTCATCCTGACTCTGCTTGAGTTAGCATAATATCAAAGGAGATCAAACATATGTTAAATGTAGGACAAATTGAAGAAGGCTTCGTGCTCGACCACATCCAGGCCGGCAAAAGCCTTGCCATATATCATCTTCTTCAGCTTGACAAACTGGATTACACCGTTGCGATCATTAAAAATGCACGCAGCAATAAACATGGAAAAAAAGATATCTTAAAAATAGAATGTGACATCACAAAAGTAAATCTAGATGTGCTTGCCCTGATTGACAAAAACATTACCGTCAATGTAATTAAAAACGGGGAAATCATCGATAAAAAGGAACTTTCCCTTCCGAAGGAAATCAAGAACATCATCCAGTGTAAAAACCCAAGATGCATCACTTCCATCGAGCAGGGACTTCCTCATATTTTCGTCCTTTCCGACGAAAAGAAAGAAATCTATCGCTGTAAATACTGCGAAGAAAAATACAACGAAAGGGCCCAGCAATTCATGCGCTGGTAGTTCATACACAATTAACTTTAGAAAAGCTGCGTAAACCATTTGATTTACGCAGCTCCTTCTCTTTTTATCACTTCTATTCCATCATCGTAATCGACGGATAATACCTGAAAATCGCTTTTCCCAAAATCGCATCCTTCGACACAAAACAATATTTTTTCTCTACCGCATCTTCCAGAGTCGATGCCATTTCGTTCATTACAGCCTCTGTTGCCCAGTAGCGGCCGTCCAGCGAATTGTTCCGATTATCTCCCATCACAAAATAGTGATCTTCCGGAATCGTCAGTACCAGACCGTCATTTTCCACAATCCACTCTTCCTTCAGATACGGCTCCGGAATCGGCGTTTCACTTCCGTTGATATAAACCTTGGCATCTTTGATTTCCATCGTCTCGCCCGGAAGTGCTATCACTCTCTTAATATATATTTCTTCCGGACTTACCGGATATTCAAAGATAATGATATCTCCTCTTTGCGGTTCGGAAAACAGATATGACAATCGAAAACCGATCAATCTGTCATCCGGCTGTATCGTCGCCTCCATGGACCCGGTCGGAACATTGGCATTTACAATAACAAATTTATTTAAAAGAAGTGCCACCACAAAAGCAAGGACAATGACCTTAATCCACGAGAATATCTCTTTTATGACTGCTTTTACCTTTTCGTTCATACAAAATTCACCCTTTCTGCCCCCATCGCCCATTATAAATGTTTTGCTGTCTCTTGCCAAGTATGATATAGTCAAATTAATAAAAAACTTATATTTTCCAGGGGGAACTATGGCAGTTAAACAGACAAATTTATATCAGGAACATATGAAATTTAAAGGAACCTTTCGAGACTATCAGCAGCGCGTGCTTGATCACAGCGACACCTATTTAAAAGACCGTCGCCTTCACATCGTTGCAGCTCCCGGTTCCGGAAAAACGACACTCGGAATCGAACTGATTACGCGCCTTGGTGCACCGTGTCTCATTCTGACACCAAGCATTACCATCCGGGAACAATGGGGCGGGCGCATCGCCTCCTCCTTCCTAAATGAAAACGAGGATCCGGCGCAGTGGATTTCTTCTTCCATCAAGCATCCTCTCCCGATTACTACCATCACATATCAGGCACTCCACAGTGCATATACCAGATTTCACGGGAATTTGCCTGAAGATACCGGCGAACTTATTGGGGATACTGACGATCTTCCTTCAAGCGAACAGGAAACAACGACATCCTCTTTGACCGAGGAAAGTGACAATGATGTGGATTACTCCGACTTCGACCTGATCGCCACGATCAAATCCGCAGGAATCCGTACCATCTGTCTTGATGAGGCACATCATCTGCGCAGTGAATGGTGGAAGGTTTTAGAGCAGGTGGTCAAAGAACTGGGCGATGAAATCATACTAATCTGCCTGACCGCGACACCGCCATATGACTCCACTCCGGCGCAGTGGAAACGTTACACGGATTTGTGCGGCCCGATTGATGAAGAGATTTTTACCCCTGAACTGGTAAAAGCCAAAAATCTCTGCCCGCATCAGGATTATGTTTATTTTAACTATCCGACACAGGAGGAATTAAACACCGTCCGCTCATTCCGACAAAACATCAAAGATGTGTTTGCACATCTTTCCTCTGATGCGGAGCTTCTTGCCGCAATCCGGACACACAAGGGCTTGGAGGATGAAAAAGGTTACAGTGAATTTTTCCTGGACAACCCTTCCTACTTTTCCTCTCTGCTCATTTACTTAAACGCGCACAAGGTTCCTCTCTCCTCATATCTGCGGAGCCTGATCGGTACCAAAGGAAAGCTTCCCGAGCTCACACCGGAATGGATGGAGCTGCTGATGCAGGGATTTTTATATGACGATATCGCCTCTTACGGCGAGTGCGAACAGTTACGAGAAGAACTGCTGGATTATCTTAAAGAGCACCGCTGTATCGTGCGTAAGAAAGTAACCCTGCAGGAGGATGATTCCATCCGCAAACTGCTTTTATCAAGCAAAGGAAAACTAAACAGTATTATTGATATTACCAAAGCAGAATCCAAGTCACTCGGATCTTCTCTTCGTGAGCTTATTCTGTGCGACTACATAAAAAAAGAATATATGTCAGCGATCGGTGATCCGGAGCGGAGCATCGAGGACAACGGCGTTCTTCCTATTTTTGAACGTCTGCGCCGTGAACTTCCGAAAGAGATCAAACTCGGTGTTCTTTGCGGCTCCGTTGTCATCATTCCGACTACAGCAACCGGGGCTTTGGAATACTTGTTTATCGAACACAACACCTCCGGAAAATTTTCACCGATCGGCGATACCGGTTATCAGCAGGTAACGATTTCCGGAAATAAGAGTCTTGTCGTAAAACTGATAACGGCTCTTTTTGAGGACGGACAGATGCAGATTATGATCGGAACCAAGTCCCTGCTCGGAGAAGGCTGGGATTCCCCTTGTATCAACACGCTGATTCTTGCCTCCTTCGTCGGCTCCTTTATGCTCAGCAACCAGATGCGCGGACGTGCCATTCGTGTCTCTGCCAAGGATCCGGATAAAATCAGCAACATCTGGCACCTGGTCTGTGTTGATGACGAAGGACAGTCCTCCGACTATGAGATGCTGAAACGCCGCTTTGAATCCTTCCTCGGTGTCGGTTATACGGAAAACCGCATCGAAAACGGCTTGGAGCGCCTTTCTAACATCAAAGAACCGTTCACACAGGCAAACATCGCCGCGATGAACGCAGAAACTCTTGCTCTGGCCGCCAATCGCCAGGCACTGAAATCCAAATGGGAAAACGCTGTTATGACATCAGAAAAGCACATGGCAGTCGAGGAAGTATTAGAAATGGCTCCTGCGGTTTCCGCGCCGGGCTTTACCCTGACATCCGCCATTGCAAAATTTGTACTTTATCTGATCGGAGCCATCCTGCTGATCGCTGTTTGGAATGCTCTGAAAAAAGCCGGAATTTCCTTCCTCGCTTTTCTGGTATTTGTCCTGCTTGCGGTACTGGCATTTAAAACCTTCCGTATCGGAAACAAAATGCTGATCCTTGCCTCACCGAAAAAACGGATGCAGGCCATCGGAAAGGCTCTGCTTAAAACGATGAAGCAAACCGGACTGATTACAACCGCCGCTGCAAAAGTTGAGACGAAAGTCACAAACAAAGGCAATACAACCACCTGTCTGACAGGCGGCAGCGCACGCGAAAAATCCGACTTTGCCAAAGCACTCGGCGAAATGTTTGCAGAAATTGATAATCCGAGATATCTCCTGCTTTCCAAGACACCGAATCCGCTGTCCGCATTTTACTGTCTGGCCGTTCCGGAATGTCTGGGAACAAAAAAAGAAAATGCCCAGGTTTTCCATGGACATCTTCAAAAATTACTCGGTAATTATGAACTTGTTTACACACGCACTCCGGAGGGACGCAAGAAACTCTTAAAAGCAAGAACCTACAGTCTTACCGGACGCCGTGTCGCCGGCACCAAACGCAAAAAACAGGTGCACAGTGATTATAAATAATTATACAAAGTTGATAACCTCTTCCTTCGGGGCTTTTGTCTTAACCACAGACAAAGCCTCAAGGACAGGGCCTTCTTTTCCGTAATCGGCAAAATATTCAATATTGACCTTTGCCGTCACTTTCACCCACTCTTTGTCGCTGAGCATGGCCGAACCCGCATATTTACAAGCATATCCCAAAAACGCCATATCATCGGCGCAACATGTCATTGCCACTCTCCCCGGCACAAAATATCCCGCCTGCATTTTTGAAGGCTTCAGTACTGTTGCCAGAAACTCCACTGTTTTTCCGCGATAACGCTCCATATTGTCAAGCACATCCAGATACCAGATACCATATCCCATATCATCAAGTTTGATGACATCCGCATTGATATCAAACGGAAGATCTTCCTCCAGCGTTGCATTGACTTCTCCGTTTTTGTCCTCAAAAATCAATTCCGCCTTCTGGTTAATTGCTTTGATATTTCGCTTAAAGGACGGAAGCTGATCAAGCACATCGTCACAGCGGTTCATGATAATCAGTTCCGACTTACGAAGCATTTCCGCTAAAAGTGACTTCATGTTGGTAAAGTAAGTCGAAAATGTCGATCCGTCAATACAGGTAATCTGCTGCTCAATCTTCCAATGCCACGGCATCTTCATTTTCTTTACATTCCACATTCCGTTATACTCTACGATAATGCGCGACGGACGATGCTTTTTCTCCAGTGCGATCAGTTTCTGGGAAGTAAAATCTTCTTCCTCCTCCACAATCTCCATCACGGTATTGCTTTTTTCCAGAATTTCTTCATCGTACTCTATTTCGCCTTCCTCACATACGATGAGCAAGGTCTTCGCACGCGACTGGAAATACGGCTGTGATAACGTGTATTGTATAAATTCGGTCTTTCCGCTATCTAAAAAACCGTTGATCATATAAATCGGGATCATATTTCTACCTCTAAATTCGTTATGACTTATTTTTCTTCAAACAGTTTCTTTAAATTATCTTCCAAAAGTCCGGAACCGATCACGCATACCTTACCGGTATATTCTGCACCGCCGCTTCGCACTTCGCTCTCTCCCGGAACATAATCAAAATGGATAAATCCTCCATTAATATCTGCTACCATACCTTTGGCACGGAGCACAAAACCATAGGTGTCCTTATCCTCCAGTTTTTCAAGAATCGCCGTAATCTGTTCTTTGCTGTATTTATCCGGCGTTTCAAATCCCCAACTGGTAAACACCTCATCCGCATGATGATGTCCGTGATGGTCATGATCATGACATCCGCAACTGCAGTGCTCATCATGCTCATCATGCTCATGATGATGATGCTCATGCTCATGGTCATGATGACAACATTCATGATCATGGTGATGATCGTGCTCGTGATGATGACATTCATGATCATGATTGTGATGATCGTGATGGTCATGGTCGTGATCATGGTGATGACCGTGACATCCGCAGGTGCAGTGCTCATCATGCTCCGCGATAACTTCTGCCATCAGCTGTGCCTCAAGATCCTTTGCGTTTTCCATCGCCTCTAAAATCTTCACACCCTCAAGTTCCTCCCAAGGAGTAGTGATAATTGCTGCTTTTTCATTCAGTCCGCGGATCAGCTCCATACACTGGTTGATTTTTTCTTCTTTCATTTCGCCGGTACGGCTCAAAATAACAGTTCCTGCATGCGCAATCTGGTTTGCAAAAAACTCGCCGAAGTTTTTCAAATACACTTTACATTTTTTCGCATCGACTACCGCAACAGCACTTCCGAGCTGTACGTCCGCACTCTCCGTTGCATCTTCAACTGCTTTCATAACGTCAGAAAGCTTACCGACTCCGGATGGCTCGATCAAAATGCGGTCCGGTGTATATTTGCTGAGTACTTCTTTCAGTGATGTCCCGAAATCACCGACTAATGAGCAACAGATGCATCCTGAATTCATCTCTTTAATCTCTATTCCGGCTTCTTTTAAAAATCCGCCGTCAATTCCGATTTCTCCAAATTCATTTTCAATCAAAACCACCTGCTCTCCTGCAAGTGCTTCTTTTAACAATTTCTTAATCAGGGTTGTTTTTCCGGCCCCTAAAAATCCGGATACAATATCAATTTTTGTCATAAATATCGCCTCTTTCTTTTTCTACAAATAAGTATATCACCTTTGTCAATCCTATTTCAAATACTGTGCCAAACGCCCAAGGTCTGCCTCACCGCACTCGGCCTTTACATGAATTCCGTCCGCCTCATAGCTGTTTTCCAGTACATTTGCATGTTCTTTCAAATAAGAAAACAAATCGCCGCGGTCATATGGCAACAGCAGCTCACATACTTTATGACCGCTGTATACACGTTTTAAAATCTCATCGATCAGCTCATCCATTCCGATACGCTGTTTCGCCGACATGTAAATCGCCTGTTCCGTAATCTTCGGAATCCTGACTGCGTCCTCACCTTCCAGAAGATCCGCCTTATTGAATACATAAAAAACCGGAACATCCGCAGCTCCGATTTCTTTCAGCGTTTCCTTGGTCACTTCCATCTGTTCTTTATAATGCGGATCCGAAAAATCAACCACATGTAAAATCAGATGCGCAGCCACAGCTTCTGATAAAGTCGAACGGAAAGCCTTTACCAGACCATGCGGAAGTTTATCAATGAAACCAACGGTATCCGACAGAAGAATCGTCTTGTTCTCCTTCGGTGTAATATTTCGCACCGAAGTATCAAGGGTAGCAAACAGCATATCCTTCTCAAGTACCTTTTTCTCCTCGTCACCGATATATGTCTCTACCATCGCATTCATAATCGTCGACTTTCCGGCATTGGTATATCCGACAAGTGCGACACGCGGTATTGCGGAACGCTCTCTTTTTTTCTGCTGCGTCTCCCGCTCAACCTCCACCTGTGAAAGTTCCTTGCGAAGCTCTGCCAGGCGGTTTTCAATTTTACGCCGGTCAAGCTCAAGTTTCTTCTCTCCGGCTCCCTTATTACTCATCGAGCCGCTTCCACCGCCCTGTCTGGACAGCGCCTCATGCAGACCGACCAGTCTCGGAAGCATATATTGAAGTCTCGCTACCTCTACCTGTAGCATTGCCTCTCGTGATTTTGCACGCGATGCAAAAATCTCCAAAATAAGCGTCGTTCTGTCCATGACCGCTATGCCTGTCTCATCCTTGATATTCCGAATCTGGGACGGTGTCAGACTGTCATTAAACAAAAGCATCTCCGCTCCGGTCCACGCCGCTTCTTCTTTTATCTCTTCTATTTTTCCGGTGCCGACATACAACGCCTTGTTGATATACGGCAGATTCTGTGTCATACTTCCGACCACTTCCATCTCACAAGCCTCGGCAAGAAGTGCCAACTCTTCCATGGAATGCTCGAAATTATCCTCTGCCCCTGTATTGACACCAATCAGTAATACTTTGTCCATCGCATACTCCAATCTTTTCCACTAAAGGTTAGTATATACAATTCTCCGACCGAAAACAATGAATTTTCCATAAAAAAAGTTTCGTTTTTCTGACAATTTCATAAAAACGAAACCTTCTTTTTCTTTTATGAACGATCCAGAAGTTCTGTGTAGAATTCTGTGTAATCGGTTCTTCCCTGTTTCACGCAGTCAATCGCTGCAGACGGATGAAGATTTAAACGTCCCGTCAAAAAATACGGAATATCATATCCCCAAACCATACCATCCGCTTTAAGTCTGGTTACCTGCTCTTCAATAAACTTAAGCGCCGGGTACATGTTGTACTTCGGATTCTTTAAAAAGCCGAGAAGTAGTTCCATCGCACAGTTACCTGCACCTCTGCCAAGGCAGCTCATGGTCGCATCCAAAAGGCTGACACCTCTGGCCGCAGCTTCAATCGTATTTGCAAACGCAAGCTGCTGATTGTCATGTGCATGAATACCTACATACTTATCTGCCGATTCTGCTATCGCAACATATTTATCTGCAAGGGAACGAATCTGTTCCGGGTAAAGAGAACCGTAACTGTCTACTAAGTAAATACCATCAACCGGGCTCTTTGCCAGCATATCAAGTGCCATATCAAGGTCAGACTCCTGTGCATTGGAAATCGCCATAATATTGCAGCATACTTCATATCCCTTTGCCTTTGCATCCTCGATCATATGAATCGCAGCCGGCATCGTATTAATGTAAGTTGCCACACGAATCATATCAATCACACTGAGATCTCTGTCCACGATATCCTTTTTATAATCACAACGTCCGACATCTGCCATAACCGCAATCTTCAGATCCGAATTATTATCTCCTACAATACTGCGGATGTCTGCCTCATCGCAGAATTTCCACTTGCCGAAACGGTCCACATCAAACATTTCTTTCGAAGCCTTATATCCGAATTCCATATAATCAACACCGGATTTTACATTTGCACGATAAAGATCATTTACAAATTCATCCGAAAAATTAAAGTTGTTTACAAGTCCTCCGTCACGGATCGTCGCATCCAGAATCTTAATATCTGAACGAACGGTCATCAAATTACCTTTCTGAGCCATGATAATGCTTCCTTTCTTTTATACTTTCACTTTGTCACTTTAAAGTGTAACGCTTTAAAGTGTATGTGTATCATAGCACATGTATCTATAGATTGCAAGTGTTTTGTTGTCTTTTTTTCATCTTCCGCCAATTCCAAAATCCATACAGATCATTTACTTTTACTTCTGAGTGTTTCCCCTCAAACGGATTTTTGAGCCACGAAACAAGTGCAAATATCGCCATAGGCATTGTCATCCCCAAATAGGTAATCATTTCTCCGTAATAAGCAAACCCATACGATATGACTCCATAAAGCAAACTGAACAGAACCATAAGAAACTGCCCGATCGGATTTCCTTTTGCACTGAATATAAGAGACGTCACTCCAATCAGTGACGCGACAAATGTCATATAACTTTCCCGGTCAAACATCAAAAACGAAACTACGATTAGAAAAACCGAACAACTCCACAATGCTATTTCAAGTTTTG
Organism: Lachnospiraceae bacterium; assembly: GCA_017623815.1. GTDB lineage: Bacteria > Bacillota > Clostridia > Lachnospirales > Lachnospiraceae > SVFI01. The sequence continues at coordinate 12,127 of JAGAOK010000109.1, read as the reverse complement.
TAAAATATTTCATACTTCATCCTCCAAAAAAAGCACCCGTCGCACATCTTCTAAGACCTAACGATGTGCGGCGAATGCTTTTGCATTCCTACCCGGTGGCAGTTTAATATATTATCTTTTTACGTACTATCTTCCGAAATTAAAGAAATTTGAAATCGTTTCGCTCAGCTTCTTAAGCTTCTCCGACACATTATTGATGTTTTCAAGCGTCTCCTCCAGCTCCGCAGCATTAATAGTTTCCACAATCTCTCCGATCTTCTTCATATCAACTTCCTTAAAGGACTCATTGATTTACTCAAAATCAATTTTTTCTACCGTCTCATTAAACGTTTCAATGGCATCATTTACCTGTTCTACATCAATCCGGGCTACCTGCTCTGCCACAACCTGAACCTCTTTGATAAAAGCATTTATTCTTGAAATACCGATAATCAAAACCACAATCATCACCAGAGAGCATGCAGAAGAAACAATACTTAATATACGGTTGATAAAAAGTGATTTCTTAAGCGACTTCATTTCCAACAAAAGTTCCTCGTTATTCATGCGAAACCTCCTAATTTAAATTCACATACTTTTCCATTAAAAACGTATCAAACACTTCCACACCACGCGCATTCAAATGATCTGCATCCCCGAAGCAGTTATTCGGATAGCAATAGAAATCCGGATAAATTTCCACGTCCGGATACTTCTCCGTCAACTGATGCATATAACTACGATAGTGCTCTTTAAACTCCGGTGTCAAAATCCCATATGATGTCTCATTCATCGGCGTCTGTTCTACAATCACCCGGATTCCTGCTTCCTTACAAAGACATATTATATCTTCCAGATATCGGGTGAGAATATCAGAAGGCAGAAAATCGCTGACCTTCGCTTCCCCGTTAATATCGCCGGACTCCTCTGCCACACCATAAGTACTATACCCCTTAAACTCTACCATCATGTCATACTTTTGCTTCGTTTTCTTATATCTTCCGACAAATGCCGACTTCTTCAGTGCCGTTGCATACTTATTCGGCATATAGAATTTGTACATCAGATATTCTGTTTTATAATTCTCAATCAAAATATTCTGCGTATGCTCAAATGCCTCTGCTCTGGCCGTCAGGTCACGAAAATCCCGTTCTGACAATGTATGAAAATAGATACTTCTCGTCCAAAGCGTATCCACATCCATGTAGTGCATCGGCGCATATGCGACAATCACTGCCTCCGGCGCCTTATGATGCTCCAAATATTCCTTTAGGTTGTAGTACCCTTCGATTGGCGAGCCGCCACCGAGTGCAATGTTATAAGTCCCTTGCCAAAGCAGTTGCGGCTTAAATCCGGCCTTGGTTCTCGAATCACCTAAAATCAGAATGCGTGCATCCTCCGTATTCAGTTGTCCGGTCACGTAATCCTTCTGCTGCCGGTACATCGCATATTCGTCGTCGAGATAATACATCGGGAAGAATCTGCAATACAGCGGGAGCAGAACAAAAAACGGAAGCATCAGGGCAATCAGCTTAAACGTAATCTGCCGTATCTCTTTCCACATACTCTGTCCTCGTACCTAAAATTGAAAATATACAAATTCCTGCGCATTAAACGATGCAAGCATCAGCACAAGAAAAACAAATCCGTAGTAAATCAGCCAGCGCACCGGCTTTTTCAATCTGCGCACCTTTGCAATCGGATCTCCGTAAAGTGCCGCATAATCATAAACCAGCAACAGTCCAAACGGAACTGCCAGGGACAGTACTTCCGCTATTCCCATTCCAAAATCCGCCAGTCCCCTTGTCACATAAGCAACCGGATGAAGGATTCCGTCCCACATATGCAGGAGCACGTAGCACGCCTCCGATACTGTTTCTGCACGAAAGAATACCCATGCAAGCATTGCAATCCCAAATGTAATCATTCTGCAAAACCAGATAGCCGGTCCCTTTATACTCTCAGGTTCTTCCTTGGCTTTTTTCGTAAGTTTCCGCATAAACGGGAAACAATTTTCCAGCACCTGAAGCACTCCGTGCAGACCGCCCCACACAACAAAATGCCATGCTGCTCCGTGCCAGAGACCACTCACCAGGAAGGTCACAAGCAGGTTACATGCATTTCTAACCCTGCCCACACGGTTTCCGCCAAGCGGAATATACACATAGTCACGAAACCACGTGGAAAGCGAAATATGCCAGCGACTCCAGAAATCTTTGATGGAAATCGCAAAATAAGGGCTTCTAAAGTTCGTCATCAGGTTAATATCAAACAGCTTTGCACAGCCGATGGCAATATCTGAATATCCCGAAAAGTCACAATAAATCTGGAAGGTAAAAAACAGTGCCGCAAGCAGCATGGAAAATCCGCCATAGTAATGCACGTCATCAAAAATCTGATCCGCATAAATTGCAAGATTATCTGCTACCACTAGTTTTTTGAAAAATCCCCATGCCATCAGCAAAAGCCCGCCGGTTGCTTTTTCTTTATCAAACCGGTGCTCGCCTTTTATCTGCGGCAAAAGATTACTTGTTCTCTCAATCGGTCCTGCCACAAGCTGCGGAAAGAAGGAAATAAATGCTGCATATGTAAGAAAATTCTTCTCGGCTTCCACCTCTCCCCGATATACATCAATCACATAGCTTAAGGTCTGGAATGTATAAAACGAAATTCCGACCGGAAGCATGAGCGAAAGCGTCACCGGATGTACCTGTATCGCAAACCGTCCCAGTACATTTGCTGCACTTAAACTGAAAAAATTAAAGTACTTAAAGAAAAACAATACTCCGAGCGACGCAATCAGCGTAGCACACAAGAGAACTGTTTTCTTCTTTTTCCACTTCTGCATCAAAATCGCACAGCCGTATGAAACCACTGTGGTAAACAATATGAGTACCACGTACTTTACATTCCAACTCATGTAAAAATAATAGCTGGTGATCAAAATCCAGATTGGACGATATTTATTTGGCAATGCCCAGTACAGAAAAAATACAATAGGCAAAAAGATGGCAAATGCCAATGAATTAAACAACATGGAGCTTCCTCCGAAGTATCCGGACCCGGAAGGGTCTTCTATCTTCTCTTAGTAATATAAAAAAGTAAGCAGGACGATAAGCCGGGTTATGTCGTTGAATGATCATCTATCTAGACCTGCCGTTACCGACAGGTTCGAGCGACCTACCCGAAAACACAGCGGGCAACTGTATCGTTCTCGTTTTGGTCTTGCTTCGGATGGGGTTTACATGTGCCCCTGTTGTTACCAACAGGGCGGTAGTCTCTTAAGCTGCCTTTCCACCCTTACCGGCAAAAGCCGGCGGTATATTTCTGTTGCACTGGCCTTGGAGTCACCTCCACCGGACGTTATCCGGCATCCTGCCCTATGAAGCCCGGACTTTCCTCGTCTGCGGCCTTTCGGCGATGCAGCCGCGATCATTTGTCCTACTTACTTTATTATCTATTTTTATTTTACACTCTACACCGGGAAACAACTTCCCCCTGCAAATTCTCTCACAATCGAATTGTTTGGCAGATGCTCGCTGCTCACGCCGAGGAAATACTCCAAGAATTTCAGAAGACGTTTTGCCTCATGATATTCCGGTTCTTCCGGCGTTATGCTGAAAAGAAGCGGTTCTGCAAACTGCTTGAGCACTGCCAGCTCATAAATAAGTGCACTGTTAAAGAATGCATCCGCGCTCTCCTGAAACGGGAAGATATTTTCCTCCTCACCGCGGCGAACGGATGGCCACATCTGAATCGTACGCTTTGCAGAAGCTCCGCGCGTACGCGCATCACGTACCATACGGCGAAGAAGACGTCCGTCTGTTGTAGGAATGCGGTTATGTTCATCGACATTCAGACTGGTAAGTGCACTGATATAGATTTTAAACTTACTTTCATTCGGAAGCGAATAAGAAAGCTTGTCATTCAATCCGTGGATACCTTCCAGAACGAGAATATCGTCCGGACCGAGTTTCTTTTTATTGCCTTTATATTCGCGGTGTCCTGTCTTAAAGTTAAATGTCGGAAGTTCTACTTCCTCTCCTGCCAAAAGCTTGCTCATATCATGATTGAAAAGCTCTACGTCCAACGCACCGAGACATTCAAAATTGTAATCTCCGTTTTCATCAAGCGGAGTATCCTCACGATTGACAAAGTAATCATCAAGCGCAATCGGATGCGGAGTAAGTCCCAGCGTACGCAGCTGAATGGACAATCTGTGTGAAAACGTTGTTTTTCCGCTGGATGACGGTCCTGCGATCATAACAAACTTCACACCGCCGCGAGCAGCGATCTCACGCGCAATCTCGCCAATACGTCTTTCCTGAAATGCCTCCTGCACTAAAATCAAATCATTTAATTTACCGTCACAAATCTGGCAATTCAAATCACCGACGGTATCGATTCCCATTTTACTTCCCCACTCATCTGCCTGACGAAGTGTATGGAATAATTTTTCTCTCGGAATAAACTCTGTAATTTCCTCCGGATGACTTCTGTCCGGAAGATTTAATATCAGACCGCCCTCATATGCTTCCACTGCAAAACAGGAAACATATCCGGTATTCGGTAACATATATCCGTAATAATAATCAAAGTAGTCTTCAATGTTATATACATTGATGCTGGAACCCCTGCGGAAACGGAAAAGATTTACCTTATCCATCATTCCGTGTTTTTCAAAAAGGGCAATTGCCTCATCCTTTGGAAGCGACTGTTTCTGCACCGGAATGCAGGCATCCACTATTTCCTGCATACGCGCCTGCACACGGGCTGCTACTTCATCTGTTACCTCATGCTTACTCACAACACTGATATAATAGCCCTTGCCGATTGCAAACTCAACCTTCACTTTATCCGGCTTATCTGTGGTCATAACATCCTGCATCGCCTTCATCATAATCATGGTTGCTGTACGCACATATGTCTTATGTCCGGCACTGTCGCCATATGTAAGAAATTCCACCTCTGCCCCCGGCGTTATTTTGTGCACCAGCTCGCGGAACTTTCCGTTTACCACTGCAAGTGCAATCGGATAGGAATAGTCCTTTTGACAGTCTTTTGCAACCTGCTCATATGTCGCTGTTTCCGCATATTCTTTTGCCACACCATTTACCCTAATACTTACCATAGAAATACCCTCCTTTTATACGACTATACTATCCGAAACGGACTTTTTAAGGTTTGTGTTATGACCTCTATGTGTTCCGTCTTTCTTTTTATATATTCTGCCATATACGGCACAAAAATCTGCTCCAGACCAAAATGTCCCGCATCAATGACTGCCATTCCACGCTCCAGGGCATCAATACCGTCATGATGATCAATATCTCCCGTAATCAGCACATCCACATCGCCCGCAAGCGCCACTCCGATCATAGACTTGCCGGATCCCGGGCATATTGCTACTGTTTCGACCGGTCTGTCAGGCTCTCCAAAAACTTTTACCCACTCAATACCAAAAGCCTGTTTGACAACCTGCGCACACGCATCCAGCGGCATCGGCTGCCTAAGGCTTCCGATTCTGCCGATTCCCTGTGTCACGCCGTCCTTTTCATACGTAACATCCAGCACACGTCTTTGCGAAAGCATAAGCCGCTCTGCAGCAGCATCCGCCATCCCCATGACATCAAAATTCGTGTGCATGGCATAATAACAAATATCTGCCTGAATAAGCGTCAAGATTCTTCTCCCGATAAAATCCTCGGAATTGACTTTTTTTATCCCTTTAAAAATCAGCGGATGATGGGTCAGAAGCATATCGGCTCCGCACCGCTTTGCATCTTCAATCACCTCTGTTGTCGGATCCAGGGCAATGTATATTTTTTTTATTTCTTTGTCATATCTACCTGCCAGAAGTCCCGGATTGTCCCAGCTTTCCGCATAAGATACCGGCGAAAGTTCCTCCAGCATGCGAAGTAGGTCCTCACAACGCATCTGTATCTACTCCTTCTCCAAAAGCCTATATGCTTCTTTTAAAAATTCCAGTTTTTTTACAACCTGTTCATCATCACTTCGCTTTTCCTGCATGGTCTTAATGATATTCTCAAATTTAACGATTTCCTTTTGCAGATATTGCCGTAGTACCGGATTTTTTTCCTGCATCAGAAGCGGTCCGAATGCATCGGAATAAACGCTCTTATAATCTGCTTCATCCATCGGAACCCCATTATAAACGGCGCGAAGCATCTGATAATATTTTGCGTCTTCGCAGACCATCTTCTCCTCCACGATCGTATAATCCTGCTTGCGCAAAAACGATCGTAAAAGCGCCGGATCAGACTGTGGCTGCAATATCAGCTGCGGTATTTTAAGCCCTCTGCAGATCAGCGCATCCTGTAAAATACGAACCATCAAAACACCGCCCATTCCGGCAATCACTACCGCATCCACCTGATCCTTTTGCGTAATCTCATCTAGTCCGTCCGATAACCGAAGTTCTATGTATCCTTGCAAACATCGCTCCTCAACATGCTCTCTTGCACGTTCCAAAGGCCCTTTATTTACATCCATCGCGATCACTTTTCGGGCTACGTTATTTTGTACCAGATAGATGGATACAAATCCGTGATCACAACCGACATCTGCAACGACGCCGCAACGCGGTACCATTTCCGCTATGGCGGTCATTCTTTTCGATAATTCAATTTTTTTATTATACTCTGTCATTAATCTAAATAGTCCTTTAACTTACGGCTTCTGCTCGGGTGACGAAGCTTACGAAGTGCCTTTGCTTCAATCTGACGGATACGCTCACGCGTTACGTTAAATTCACGGCCCACTTCCTCAAGTGTTCTGGCTCTTCCGTCATCCAGACCAAAACGAAGTTTCAGCACCTTCTGTTCTCTTTCTGTCAGGGTATCAAGCACCTCATTGAGCTGTTCACGAAGCAGTGTAAACGCTGCAGCATCTGCCGGAACAGGTACATTGTCATCCTGAATAAAATCACCGAGATGTGAATCTTCCTCTTCACCGATCGGTGTTTCCAGCGAAACTGGCTCCTGAGAAATCTTTAAGATCTCACGCACACGATCCACCGGCATATTCATTTCCACCGCGATTTCTTCCGGAGACGGCTCACGTCCGAGTTCCTGAAGGAGCTGGCGGCTGACACGAATGAGTTTGTTGATAGTTTCTACCATATGAACCGGGATACGGATTGTTCTTGCCTGGTCTGCAATCGCTCTTGTAATCGCCTGACGAATCCACCATGTTGCATACGTAGAGAATTTATATCCCTTGCGGTAATCAAACTTTTCTACCGCCTTAATCAGTCCGAGGTTTCCTTCCTGAATCAAATCCAGGAACAACATACCACGTCCCACATATCTTTTTGCAATACTAACCACAAGTCGAAGATTAGCCTCTGCTAACTTTTTCTTCGCTTCCTCATCGCCTTCTTCCATTTTCTGTGCCAGTTCAATCTCTTCCTCTGCACTCAGAAGCGGAACTTTACCGATTTCTTTTAAATACATTCTGACCGGATCCTCGATGCTGACACCATCCGGTACGGAAAGGTCAATATTCTCTACATCCACCTCTTCCTCTTCTGCAAGAAGAAGCTCCTCATCCGGTTCATCATCCTCTGTAATGCGCAAAACATCCACGCCACTGCGTTCCAGATACTCCACCACTTTATCAATCTGCTCATCTTCCAACTGAAGTTCGCGGAAAAAGTCTACAACTTCCTGATATTCTAATACATTTTTCTTCTTTTTTGCGAGAGCCACAATCTCCTTGAGTTTCTCGTCAAACTTTACCTGTGTGTTTTCGTCCATTCTTTTTCTATCCTCCATTTATGTATCTATTTTGTCCTTATTCAAGGGAAATATGCGTTTTTGCCAGTACTTCCAACTCTTTTTTTGCCGTAATAGTACGGCTTAACGCTTCAATATCTCTTCCCGAGTTTTCCATATGGTACTCGTAAGAATTCTGCTTAACTTTCATGACAATATCATGGAATGCCTTTTCCATCTCTGTCCTTTTCTGCAGTGCTTCCTCTTCACTTTCTAATCCCAGATGCTCCAGCTTCGTATTAAACAACTGCGCTACTTCTCTCTGCTGCTCCTCCTCAGTAAACATACTGATGATCGCTGCCGGATTGAAGTTGCCTTCTTCTAACTCTCGAAACATAATTTCGGCCACTTTGCTGTACAACTCTTTGGTAAAATCCTGCGGCGAAATATACTGCTTTACCTGTCCGTACACACGCGGATAATCCGAAATCCATGTAAGCAAAAGCCGCTGCACCTTTTCTCCGCTTTCCTGCGGTGTTACTTTCTTTGCCGCTGTCGGTTTAGGCCGGATGACTTCGCTCCCCATACCTTCCCTCGCTGCATGACTGATCACCAGTTTTTTCATACTTTCCGGGGAAATATTGTATCTGCGGGCAATCGCATCCATGTAGTTATCCCGCTCTACTTCAACCGAGAAGTGACACAGTCTGCGTGCAATTTCATTGTAAAACTTTGTCTTACTCTCCGGATCCGCCAGATCATAATCCCGTTGCAACATCCGTATCTCATAAAAGAAGCTGTTTTCCGCTCCCTCCAAGCGCTTTTGAAACTCCTCTGCGCCCATATTTTTTATAAATTCGTCCGGATCCTTGTAAGGCTCCAGATTTAATACCTTTCCTGATACACCGGCCTCTTTTAAAATACCGATTGCTCTGAGTGCCGCTTTTACTCCCGCACCGTCACTGTCATACGATAAAATCACATTTTCCGCATAACGCCGGATCAGATTAGCCTGTCCGCTTGTAAACGATGTTCCCAGCGATGCGACCGCCTGCGTAAATCCCGCCTGATGCATGGCAATTACATCCATGTACCCTTCACACAGAATGATATTATTCTTCCGAGAAGTTCTGGCATAATTAAGCCCGTACAAATTCCGGCTTTTATCAAACACCGGTGTCTCCGGGGAGTTAAGATACTTTGGTTCTCCCTCTCCCAGCACACGTCCTCCGAATCCGATAACCCGGTGATTGCTGTCCTGAATCGGGAACATTACCCTGTTCCAGAACTTATCACTCATTCCGTATTTTTCATTAAACACTGCCACTCCGGATTCCCGGATCAGTTCGTCCGAAAATCCTTTATGTTTTAAGTAATTGCACAAGTCATTGCTTGTCTTATTGGAATAACCAAGTGCAAACTTTTTCATGGTTTCATCTGTCAGCATGCGCCTCTTAAAATAGTCCATACCGACGCTGCCCTGCGGACTGCGAAGCTGATAATAAAAATAGTTTGCAGATTCCTTGTTAATATCTAAAAGCTTCTGTCTTCGATTTTCCCGTGCCCGGTTTTCTTTGGAATCTTCAACCTCCGGAAGCTGCACGCCCGCTTTGTCTGCCAGCATTTTAATTGCTTCGCCAAAGGTATAATTTTCATAGTTCATAATGAACGTAAATACATTCCCTCCTGCGCCGCAACCGAAGCAGTAATACATCTGTTTTCCGCCGCTGACCGAAAATGAGGCGGACTTTTCATTATGAAACGGACAAAGCCCGAAATAATTTCCGCCCTTTTTCTTTAGACTGACATAACCGGAAATCACGTCTACTATATCATTTTTTGCTCTGACTTCTTCTACTATTTCTTCCGGATAATACATGTTCTCTCCATTTGGTATCTATTTAACCGTGCCATGTGTTTGGAATATATATTTCCTCGTACTTGGAAATCGCAAAACGATCCGTCATGGCTCCCACATAATCACAGACTATCTGCTCTTTTGAGGTTCCATCGCGTTCCATAAGTTCCAACATATGACGCGGAATCAAATCTATATGTTTCAAGTAATATTCATATAATGTTATCATCAGTGCCTCTGCCTTGCTCTCCTCGCCTTTTGCATCCGGATTCTGATATACATTTTCAAACATAAATTCTCGAAGTTCTTTCATTGCCTGTGCCACCGGCGGCGACATCGAAACATCATCTTTGCCAAGGGAATAGGTTACAATATCATGAATAAAATGATCCAGGCGCTCCCCCAGCGTATAGCCAATCACTGCACCGATACTCTTTGGAACATCCGCATCGGTTAAAATCCCCGCCCGGATGGCATCGTCCATATCATGATGAATATACGCAATCTTATCAGAAAGGCGAACAATCTTTCCTTCCAGCGTAGACGGTTCTCTGCTTGTCTGATGATTGCGGATACCGTCTCTGACCTCATATGTCAAATTAAGCCCGACTCCGTTTTTCTCCAGTACATCAACAGTTCTGACACTCTGCTCGCTATGTATAAATCCATTCGGCGCAACCTGATTAAGAGCGCGCTCCCCTGCATGACCAAATGGTGTATGACCGAGATCATGTCCAAGTGCAATCGCCTCTACCAGATCTTCGTTCAGACGAAGGGCCTTGGCAATCGTACGGGCATTTTGTGACACCTCAAGTGTATGGGTCAGTCTCGTTCGATAATGATCACCGTCCGGTGTTAAAAACACCTGCGTCTTATCCTTCAAGCGGCGAAATGATTTACTATGCAAAATACGATCTCTGTCTCTTTGAAATACAGGTCTGATATCACACTGCGCCTCTTCTCTCAAACGCCCTTTTGAATTCTTACTAAGGCACGCATAAGGACTTAGATTCGTACACTCCAACTGCTCTAAATGTTCTCTGATTGTCATGAAATCTCCTTCCGTTCATAGACACAAACAATTCCTCTATCATTAATTTTCTGCACCGAAATCCAAAAACCTTTTTATTTTTTTATTTTTTCAAGGCATTTCATAAAATCATTATCAAAAACACAAAGGCATCTCTGCCTTTAACACAAAATGGAGCAGACATTTCGTCTACTCCATTTGTTTACTATGCAGGAGATGGGACTTGAACCCACACGGTATTGCTACCACAGGCACCTGAAGCCTGCGCGTCTGCCGATTCCACCACTCCTGCGCGCAAATAGTATTGTATCTTTTTTTTAATATGATGTCAATGGTATTTTTATATTTTTACATTTCATATGGTATTTTCAGATTTTTATATTCATCACGCATAAAAAAGATTCCTGCCAAATAGCAGGAATTACATTCTCTTAGAACATATTATCAAACATATATCCACTGGAAGCATATACATTATTGTATCTGGCATTCTGTGCATACATTCCACCGGTCTTAGCCGCATCCTCTTTCGCATACATATTGATGAGCGACGCCTCCGTCTGGATACCATTTACATAAGGTGCCATATCATCAAATCGCTTCTTTAACGTTTCTATCTGCGCTTCTTTGAGAGTCTGATCACTAACGCTAAGCTTATTATCCTTACCAACTTTAACTCCGACACTTGCCAGGCCATCTTCGTTGGCAACCGTCATACGCTGCATATCAGCTACCACGCTGCGTACTTTTATATTTTCAGATTTTGCCGCGCTTGTTAACATTCCGTTATAAGAATTAACAAACTCCGAAACCTGCTTGTAAACAGCATCTTTAGTCTGCCCTTTCATCATTGACTTAGGGTCATCTTCTCCGCCCACAATACTGATCCCCCAAAACAGAGCTTCCTTTCCTGAAACCGTCAAATCCTGTGTCACCTGTACAAGTCTGTCACTACTGTTTTTTAATTCTGTAATTGTTTTCACATGGTCTTTATTGCTTCCGCTTGTAACTGAATTTAACGCTACTGATGAACGCATCATTTCATCTGCAGCACCACTTACCCTATTACTCTCATTTACTGCTTGAGCAGAAAACACCATAGCATAATCTGCTTTTTCTAAAATACTGATTGCCATTTCTATCGCTCCCTGATTATCTCAAAAGAAATCTTCCTTGATTTCTCTTCCTAATAAAAACACACTTTATGAGTATCGGACATTTTTTACAAATTGACAAGAGTTTTTTTGAAATTTTTTCACTTTTTTACTTTAACACACTAAAAAAGGCGTTTTTTCATCCTTTTCGGATAAAAAAACGCCTTCTTACGCTTAATTTTCTCACTCTGCCCTGTTATCAGAACAAATCATTAAACATATATCCGCTGGAAGCATAAGAATTATTGTACAACGCATTCTGTGCATAAATACCACTCGTCTTAGCTGCATCTTCTTTCGCATACATATTGATAAAAGATGCTTTCGTCTGTACATCATACGCATAAGATGTCACGCCGTTGAACATGGT